>CBHTTJ010000130.1:0-17650 GCA_966095605.1 uncultured bacterium
GACGGGAATTTTGGACCATTACGCGTAATGCTGTTTTTAACCCGTTATTTTTCAGTGCTTTATGGAAAATTCGAGGTTCCTCGCTGTTTTATCCGATTTGTTTTCCTGAGATTAATTGTGAGCAATAACGCAATGTGTTGATCGACGGTTCTCTCTCATCCTTGGCCCTTCCGCCGCTGGAAGAAGGGACAGTCATGAAGGCGCGAGCCAGACATTTTAAACTTCCGTTTACCGGGTGCTGCACGAATCGCGGAGTTCTTTAAAACCTTTGCAGTCGGTAGAAACGGGTGCCGTCGGCGGGAACCGTCTTCACGGTTTGGCCGTTGAGGTAGAAATAACTGCCGCTTAGAGCATCCCAATCGTGCAGGTTGGTGGAATATTCCAGAATGGACGGGCTCGGGTTCAGAGGCCAGGTCATCTGCAACATATTGGAACCGTTTTCCTTCGTCAGGAGACATTGCAAACGCGGGAAATCGGTTTGCAGGCGGGTAACGAAGATATCGAGGTAGGTGTTGGTGACCGCGGTGTAACCGAAATAAACATTGGTTCCCTGCGTCCAGCCGGTCGCGAAAAGGACGTCATCAGCCACGGCCAGCGAAAAGACTCTTTGTTCATTGGTGGCGCAGACCTGAGTCGCCCAGAGAACGTTTCCGTCGGTATCATATTTCGCGACGAAGGCATCGGCGTCATTCAAAGCGTTGGTGGTGAAATTGGTGAGAGTCAGGTTGTCGAGCGTCAGGTAAGCGCTTTGAAAATATCCACCAATGTAACTGTTGCCGGAACGGTCGACGGCAATTTTCCAGGTGGAATCCTCATCGTCGCCGTGTCCGGCGTTGGCCCAGAGCGGCGTGCCGTCGGGACCGAGTTTGGCGATGAAGGGATCGAGGAAAGAACTGTTGGTGAGAACAAAATTGCCGATGAAAATGTTGGAACTCTGAAAATCACCCGTGATGTAGCAGTTGTGCTGTGAATCGACGGCAATGCCGCGAGCAATTTCGTTGATCTCTCCACCGAATTGTTTGGCCCAGAGCACCGAACCGTTCGGATCGTATTTAACCACGGCAATGTCCGTGAAATAGCCAAAATCGCTCTGGGTATTTGTGAAGACAAAGCTGCCAAACGTCGCGTTCGAGCTATGGAACGTCGCGGAAAGGTAGAGATTTCCCAGATCATCGACCGCGAGATCACTGCCGCTATCTCCCTCGGAACCGCCGGGGTGTTGTCCCCAAAGGAGATTGCCGGAGGAATCGTATTTCAACAGGAGCACATCGGAATAATTCCCGGCGACGAAATTGGTGCCGCCAATGATATTCGTGCCGGTGATGCTGCCGGCGACGCAGACATTATTCGATGCATCAACCGCGAGACCGACCACGCCGGTGGAATAATTTTTATCGGGGCATCTGGCCCAGAGTAAACTTCCGGTCGGGGAAAATTTGGCGACGAAGAATGCCGGGTTACCGTTCGACATGGTGTTCGTCAATTTCGTGCTGCCGATAAAAAAGTTGGTCGAAGCAAACCCACCGGCGATGTAGCAGTTTCCCTGGGCATCCATGGCGGCGCAGAAAGCCCGGTCGTGGCCGGAACCGCCCAAGGTTTTCGCCCATTGCACGACGCCGTTGCTGTTGTATTTAGCGAGAAAACAATCCATCGGCGGAGCACCGATTTGGACGGAGTTCGAGACGATGATGTTATCGAACTTGAAGTTGGTGGAATTAAAATATCCCGCGACCAGGCAGTTGTAGTTTGTATCTACGGCGAGATCGTAACTGATTTCCTGGCCGTTGCCGCCCGCGGTTTTTGCCCAGATGAACCCGGGCGAGGCACCGTTTACTGCGCGAAAACAAAATAAAAAAATTACGCAGACGAAAAGAATGGGGAACGATCTCCCGATCGAATGATTCAGTTGTTTGGCCATAACCCGCGCCAGAGGGTAGGTCGTTTCGCGACGACAGTCAGTAATGAAAACGTTAAAGACATGTTGGTAGGGATGAGTCGCCGACTCGTCCCCTTCTTAACGATTGTTTGAGGGGGCGAAGGGATTGGTGGTGGCGTCGAGGAATAGGATACCGCGGGGGCTAAAATATCTGGGACAGCTCGGCGATCTGTCCCTACCGGTTGAGTTGTTCTTTAGGAATTTCCCGTGAAGGCCCGTACCCGTAGTAACCGCCATCGTAAATCACAATGTGCATATCGTATTCAGGATCGGCCAAGCCGCTTTTGTCGGCTTTCAAGGAACCTTTTTCTACGAGCGCCCACGTCTCGGCCCTCTCGCTATTGGGCGAGCTGGGCTGAGGTGGTTTAACGGACCCCGGAGGCGCGATTTCATAATTCGGCAAACAGGCCACCATGGCCGGTTGCAACCAACTTTGTAATTCGAAAAGGTCGTGCGGGAGTCGGCCGCCGCTGGCGTCACGGAATTGTTTCAAGGCAGCTTCGATACCGTGGGCAAACTTCGTCTTCGCCGTGAACCGAAGGCGGGCCATGGCTTCGCGAAAGTGTTGTTCCGTGTTAAAATCGGAATTGGCAACTTCGTTCAACCAATCCTGTTCGGCCAGAAATTCCAACTCCGGCGTTTTCACCGGCCATTGGTCGAAACGCTCCCGAAGCAAGGCCACCCGTTGCAGCCAGAGGCGGGCAGCTTCGGAGGTCGGTGTCTCAGCGTAGTTCCTCGAAGCAGAGCCGTTGGTGGCGACACGGAGGCGTGTCACTTCGCCTCGCAGCTTCGCCAACTCCCTTGTTTGGTTTTGTCCGCGCCCCATCTCAAGTTGAAGGGCGGCGAGTTGTTTCTGAACGCCATCACGCTCAGCTCGAAGACGCTGAATTTCCTCGTCGCTGATGGATTGTTTTTGCTGTGCGACCCTTACCTGTTTCCGCAGCTGTGAAACCTGTGAGGCCTCATAAATGGAAAAGCCAAGGGCGGTGGCGACGGTGAGGGCGATCGTCGATTTTTGCAGAGTAGTCATGGCGATCGCTTTCGTGATGGCAGTGGTAGTCGTGGTGGCGATAGAGGTGCTTCCAGCGAGAGCAGCCGTTGCCGCGACAGACGCAAAGCCAGCGGGGGCAGCCTGGATGGCGTGAGTGGCGACGGTGAGAGCAAGGGCGCCGGCGGTGGTGGTGATGCCTTTGCGTTTTAAAAGACCCTCCAGTTTTTCCAGAGCGCGATGGACGCGCATCCTCGCGGCATCTTCATTGGTGCCGAGACTTTTGGCGACGCTGCGAAAGTCGTGCTGTTCAAAAAAGCGCAGCAGAATGGCCGCACGATCCTGGTCGCCCAAAGCATTGATGGCTTCATCCAGAGCGGGTGCGATTTGCGCGAAATCAGGGGACGTGTCCTCCATGGCTTTCATCTCCATAGCCTGTTGTTCTCGAGCCTGTCGTCGGCGCTCTCCGCGCATGACATTGGCGGCGGTAAAGCAGGCATGTCGATGCAACCATCCGCCAAGCATGACGTCCGGGGAAAGGCTCGATGCCTTGCGGGCGAGGTCGGCGAAAACGATTTGACCAACGTCCTGCGCACGATGGGCGTCGCCTTCGACCAATCGTAATGCGGTGGAATAAACGAGATTTACATACCTCTCCACTAATTCACGGAAGGCGGATTCAGAGCCGGTTTCGCAGTACTCTCGAAGTAGTTGCTGGCTGTCGATCATGTTCAACGAAAGTAAAAACCCGCCGATCCGGAAACCGAACAAAATATTTTGGGGAACCGGACGGGACAAGTCGCAGCGATCTGTTCCTGCTTACCTTCCGTCACTTTCGATCAAACGGAATGCTCCAGGAAAGTTGTGGAGCGGGGAACTTCATTTCATAAGCCCAGAGATTACCGTGGATATGCGTGAGGCGGGCCGACTTTTCGTTTAACGGAAACTCGAAGTGCGGTGCGTAACCGACGGGGACATAGATGAAGAGCCGGCCCTCGATTCCCGCCGCCCGTTCGGAGTCGCCGGAAAGCCGCAGTTGTTCGTTGTCCCAACGGTGATGTCGCAGCTCGTGGTGGCCTTGCAACAGGTGAAGATCGGTTCCGACGACTTGCGGACGATTGGTCACTCGTCGCAACGAGTAAATACGACTTGTCTGGGGAGGTAAGGTGACAATCAAATTTGAGCGACAGAGAGTTAACTGTTGTTCCCAGAATTCGAATGCTGCCATTTCTGTATCAGCGGGTAGATTCAAACGGCTGAAGTCGACTGTTCGTTTTTCGGCGGTGTTTTCGAAATTGAACAGGCCGATGACATCCCATTCCTCCGAGTCGTTTTTACAATGGATCGACCAGATGGACGGAATGTCGCGCTCGTAAAGATCCAGCGGCTTCATCGGAGGATTTCCCGGCGGTAAACAGGCTTGCATCATCCGCAAACGGGATTCGGGCAGGTAACGAAGTTCGTCGCTGAAAGAGATGCTGCAATCGGCGAGGGTCATCAAGGCCAGTCGCATTCTGACTTCTTCGACATCAGCCTGCATGCGCACACTCATGTCGCATACTTCGCGATGGTAAAGACGATTGTTCAGCCACGAACTGGCAGCCAGTGAACGGGCGTTGCTGCGTAGTACGTGGATATCACCATTAAGCCCGGCGTCCAAAGTATCGTCGCCACCATAAGCCGAGTCTGCCAAACCAGCGGAAAGCAAAGGCGGAGGCTGGCAATATCGAATCCAGGCGTTGGTTCCGGCGCCGCGTCGTACACTCTCCATGGCCTTCTCCAGCACAGACCATCCTCGAGTTACCGCTGGATCCTGTTGAACAAACTGTTCGCCTGCGGAGGAAGCAATGAAATCGATTTTGTAATAACTGACGCCCTCGGCACTCAACTTCGAAAAGACATCCTCCATCCAATGCGCTGCCATGGGATTAGAGGCATCCAGTTCAAAACAATTGGGGTTGGGTTTCCAATACCAACGCCAGTTCACGAGCGGTTTGCCTTGCGGGTCCTTCAACATCCAATCCGGATGTTGCTGAAACGTCTCGCTTGTTTCCGCGACGTCCGTCGGAGCAATCCAGACACCGAGTTTCAATCCATAACGGGATTGAAGTTGCTCGGAAAGCCACTTGAAACCGTGCGGAAAACTTTTCGGATCCGGCGTCCAATTGCCAGTGATATCGCCGACCTGCCAACCGTGATCGAGTTGCATGATCTCAAATCCGAGCGGCTTGAAGTATTTCGCGGCGGCGGCAGCGTTCGCCAAAACTAGTTCTTCATCAATCGCCATTCTATGTGCATACCAACTGCACCAGAGCGCCGTGGCGCCGCGCCGAACGGGCATCGACGCAAAATGCGCTGCCATATAGGCGTAGTCTTCAAGTCCCCGGTATGAGTCGTCGTTCGCACAGAAGTAAAGTGGATCGAAGGATAATTTGTCGCCTGCATCGAGCCTGCGGCCGAGGAAATTTTGGCGTGCCGTAAGCGAAACGCCGCCTTCTTGTGCCCTGAATTCTGCGTTGAAATCGGGTCGGGCGGTAAGTGCTGACAGAAATGCCAGCGTGAGACCGTGCCGTGTTTCTCTGTCCGCGAGGTGCAGCACCTGCGTGCTGGAGTACGTCTGAAGATCGTTATGGTTCCCTTTTCGACCGGGGGTGCATTGCCATTCCGAAGCACCGACCAGATAAACGGCTGCGGGCAGACGTGACACATCACCGTTCAACCAACCTCCATTGTTGTCTGACGTGATGATCGCAGGTTGGAAAGAACCGAGCGCCAGGGCGTGCGGAGAGTTGTTCCTGATCTCGCCCGCAACGGTCACCGCGCCGCTGTTGTAAACCCGAATGCATCTTTCCAATTGGATCGCGTCGCCCCAACGTTGAGAAATCTGTTTCCCTCGACCGGACACATCCGCAAAGTCTGTCACCTCTGTTGTAACGTTTGTGAGAGGAAAATGTTTTCCGTTGGCCTCAACATTGAAACCGACATGAAAGACGCCGGCATTGGCGGTACCGTTCCAAATGGCGGTCCATCTCTGGTCTTTACCAGAGAGCCTCAGCAAGACTCGCTTGTTCGCGATTTCGATTTGTCCATCAACGCGTTGTTCGTGAGTGTTATCTTCACTGTGCTGGAAAACATCCCGCGCCTTTTGGAGTGTTTGCAGGCGTTCGCCGAAAAATTGATTACGTTGCCTCGCCATTGTTTGAGAGTCAGCGAGGGCATCCGTTAAAGAGTCGACATCATCGGCGAGTTGTTGTTGCTCGGTGGGGCGGAGGTTGTTCCATTGTTTTAAGCGCGAGTCGAGTGGTCCTATTTGTCCTGTTAAATGACTTGTAGTTTCCTGCAGATTGCTTAGCCATGTCGATTTGACCTGTGGTTCGCTTTCCTCCGTGAGACGAGATGAGATGTCGCGTGCCTCGGCCAATTGTGTCGCCGTCAGTTTTTGCAATTCGATGGGTGGCGATAAAGGACCGTACACTTCAACTTCATAGAGATCTGTGTGCGGGCTTGGACCGCTCGATCGGGTGACCAGGAGTCGAACTGCCGTCGTTTTAATCGATGGAAACTCGGCGACCCAGCCTGCGGAAACAGCGTTGGATATTGTGGTAACTGTTTTCCATGTTCCGTCTCCGGATGAGATCTGAATCTGGGCGTCAACGATCCCGTCGTTGCCGATCCGCTCTCCAAAGACGGCGACTGCTGAAACTTCTTGGTCACGTGAAAACTTCAAATCAATCCATTGCGGTCCCTAGGGCGAGGGTCTTTCAGCGGCCACCCATTTTGTTTCGCGGTTTTTATCGTGTGCTTTGGCAGTGAGATAAAGTCCGCTGGCCGGATCGAGGACTGTTGAAGCCGTCGCCGTTCGCACACGAATTGGTCGCCAGGTATTTGGAGCCCGCCAATCTTTTGCTACATCCTTAACGCCTGCGTGCAAATCTATTGTTGTTACCGCGGCGAGGCATCCGAGCAATATGGAACCAGACAAATATTTCATGGAATGATGGATGGGGCGAATCCTAGAGAAAGTGTCTGGAAGCTACAATAACGGGTCGGTGGGATATTTATTGAGGAGAGCGATTTCGACTCTGCGCCTCGATCCCAATTGGCAATTTCACCAACGGAAGGCGACACAGTCCAAATCGATGTTGGGCAAGGTGCCACTCAAGGTGTTGATCAAATTGAGTTGATTGATCTGTGCAGGCGACCCAGCGGACGCCAGAGGAATGCGGAAGACGCGCCAACTGCTGTCGATGCTCGGAAGTGCAACTGAAGTGGATGCCGCCGCTCCACCTGTAGCGTCGAATCCTTGAAGCTGCATTCGCAACGTTGTGATCAATGCGCCTTCGGAGCGAATGGCAAACTCAAGATAGGCATCAGGCTGAGACGGGAACGAAGCGGGCGCGAAGAAGTTGACGGTGCCGAAGCCGCCGAGATTGGAAATGCGGAGACTATAATTTCCCTGGTAAACACTGCCGGAAAAGGAGGGATTAAGCGTCGTTCCGTCAGAGGAGGCTGTGCCCCATGCGCCTCCGAGCACATTAGTCAGGACGTCTGTATAGACCGGAGGTGGAATCCAGACCGGCGACGGGCCCTGATCGGGGAAGACATTGAACTGACTGTTCGCCGTGATTCGATCGTTTGTGTTGAGAGATGTGATTGTGGGAAACGTAACCACTTCACCGAAACGACTTGTGACCCGGGTGTTGAAAATCGTCAGAGGCGTGCCGGAATTGTAGACGAAACTGTTGTAACTGGTGCGCGGAAGCTCTGTCCAGGGACCTGTCCCAGCCTGAACCTCTAACTTGATGATTCCGGCACGATAATTATATGGACGCAATTCCGTGTAATATCCTCCGGAATTGATCACGCAGACCAATTTCACGTTTCCAGAGACCGGGGCCGGAACGAGACGGTATGTGGCGATCCTATATCCATCGGGCGTTTTGAATAGATTCGTAAATGCGGCGGTGCCGACGTCGAAGTAAGGCCTGCCAATTTCACAAGTGCCGGACGGAGCGAAGTCGCCGGAGTCGGCGACAATGACAGTCGATTTTCCATACGGCCCGGTGAGTTCATAACATTCCCCGGCGGCGACGGAGTTAGAGCCGCCGCGATCGTAAATAGATGGACACGGGGCGGCGATATAGCCATTGCGATAGAGTTGTGGCATATCGTCAGCAACAATGCCGAAGCCGGCGCGATTGTTATTTGTATCCGCCAGATAACTACTGAGCGTCGCCAGGACCAAGGGCGTCACTGGTTGTGCTGCGCGAAGAAAAGCATTGTTCGTCGGTGAGGGACGCAGCGGTGCTACGAAAGCGGTTTGAAGATTTGAAAATGCAAACGCCTGATTTGTCCAATTTGTTGTACCCAGTTGATTGACTGATTCGATTCGCACCTCGCTGGCCCCAGGAAACGATGCGCTGACGTGCAAGCTATCGGAGATAGCAGGAGTGATGATGTTGCTGGTGCCGATTGCTGAAAGTCGGTAATTGCCATTCGTCGGAAAACCATCCAGTCGGACCGTCGCAGAATTGCCTGTACCTGCGAGTAAAACCCCAGTCGAACTCCAGGTAGTTCCGTTTGTGGAAAATTCCACCTGAAAAGTAAGATTCGTCGGCAGGGTGGCGGTGAGAACAGGTGTTTTGCCAATGTTAATCGAGCCCCCATTGGCGGTTGCGACAGTGCTCACGAAAAACGTCCCAATAATGAATCGAAGTGTAATAAGCAGAGATTTCGAGGCTTGGACGCGAGGAGAAAAGGAGAAGATGTGCATGGCTAAAAAGAATATTTTAAAGCGATGCAGAAATCGGTGCGAACTGGGTCTTTACCGAAAGACAGCTAAGCGGAAACCAGCCCTTGTGAATCAGTGAGGCTCCCGAGTTTGGGGGGAGAGGACCTTTCGCGCGTTAAGCTATTTAACGCGTGACCTTGAATAATCTGGCTTCACCGGCCGATAAGGTGAGAGGCAATTCGTTGTCGTGAAGTTTAGTCGAGCGCAGTCTCCCCTTGTCGGTAGTTAATTCATGGAGTTTTTTGATCTTCTCTGGGAAATGCAAGGTGGCCGTAGTGGAACTTCGCATGTCACGGTTCATAACCATCAGCCAGTCGGAGCCATCCTGTTGGGTGAACGTGCCGACAATAAATGCACCGGGGCCTCGAATCTGGAGAAGCGTTTCGGGTAACCGTTGGGTAGTCACCGGTAGATCGCCGGTATGATAAATGCCGGTCGATTTCAACTTCATCAACGTGGGCGCCCAGGCGTGAACGGAGGCGTTGATTCGTTTCGCCTGTGCGTAGTGATAGGTTCGTTCGCCTTTGGGATCGATGATGGCGACGCTTTTGGCGAAGACCGGATCCGCCGGCGGATGCCAGTAAGTAAAATACAAAAGTGCTTTGGCGCCATAAATGAGTCCGGTGTTTACCTGCCAACGCAACTCTTCTTCTGACGGATCACGGTAACTGCCGTGGGGTGTGAGTTGGAAAATAAAGGAAATGGGGACGTTATGTTTCAGGCCCTGACGACGAAATATTTCAAGATTTTCGAAATAGTTCGGACGCAACGTGCCATTATCGAGAAGAGCATAGTGGTCGAAGGACAACAGACGCGGTTTGACAGTTGTAACAAAATCTTCGACATAGCCTTCATAAGTTCGACCGCCGAGGGCAAACGCCGGGACGTAGTTTGGATAAAGATTGATGAAGGGTAAATGTTTGGGGTCCGCGGCAAGAAGAGCCTGGTTGATGGCGGCAAGGCGCGGAGTCGCGGTATAGTCCGGCTCATCGACGATAAAGTAGCCGCCGAGGGCTGAATGTTTTCCGTACTCGCTGATGGCAGCTGAGATGTTTGTCTTGAAGGCGGGAGAGCTTGGGTCAGCCCCCGCGATACGTGAATCGTAGAGGATGTATTTGAGCTTCGATTTTCTGCAAGCATCGAGAATCGCGTGATTGCCTTTGGATGAGACACCCGTGCATGGCAGCATCGTGTAATTGAAACCGCACTCAGCCACTTCGGCGTATGCTTTGTTAAGGTTCATTACGGACTCAGGTGGCCCGCACCAATAGCTGAGAATGAAGTCGTCGGCCTGGGTACTGTTTGTGAGCCCGAGGACGGCGATTGCTAACAACAACGTTGAGCGTAGTGCGGGAAACGAGATGTTCAAGTGGAGGTCGATGGTTGCCGGATCCTAAGGATTCGTCAACGTCGATGGAAACTGCGTTGAATCATGACTTTTGATTTGGGAGCGCCAAGAATTTCTCAGCAACGCGTCCGGACCTTATTTTTTGGAAGCGTGCGAGTCGGCGCCCGCAGCATCCATAATCACCATGCCGGGCGTCCTGGGAGTTTTTGATGGAGCAGGCGATGAAGATCTGGTGGGTTCAATGTTGTGCAGGGCGGTTACATACAGGATATCAGCGTCGAGGCGATCGCTTGGAAACTCAGGTCCTCCGGGGTTCTCTCGCAAGAGGAACGCTTTGTGATAGGTGGGGTTCGAGGCTGTTATCACATTCCCCTGGCCAGATGAATCATCCACTTTGTCCGCGCCGGTTGGCCCGCTTGAATTCATAAGATTTGAAATTCGGATTGCCGTGATCTTTTCTCCATCAGTCAGGCCAAAGTCAGACAGGTCGAACGCTACGGCGTTGACAAGGTGCAGTTCATCCCTGGAGGTTTGGAATTGATAGCGATAATGGCTAAACGTTTTGCTGCCCTCTTTCCTGACGGCAACAGCAAATCCTTCCCAGGTGCCGGATTCAAAGATAACAAAATCGTTGCCAGCGCTGTTCCGCAACGTCTGCCCCTCGTTCCATCCAAATTGCAAAACCGAGCGTTCGGCACCGGGTCTTGCTGGAAGGGAGATAGCGCGGGCGAAGTCTCGGTGCCCGCTTCCATGATATGCATTCAGCAGGCGCCCCGCACTTTGGGAACGGTTAAACTCGGAAAAATGATTCGTCCGGATATTTGAGTCAGAGATGTATTCAGGGTTGTACATGCCAAAGCGAGTGCTGGAATGAACTTGTAAAGCACGACCTTGAATAACAGCGCCGTAAGTAACCGCATTTCGTTCGTCAAAGGTAAAACCGGCGATGGCGAACACGCCTGCCGATAGATTAGAAACAAAGAGAAAGGCTCCGACAGCGGCAAGCAGGTTGGATTTCATTCTCCAACTTAACCTATCCTGAGCCCAATTAAATCGGGCGTAATCTCTCCCCGAACTGCGTTATTCCTTAAACTGTTTTCAGTCAGATTCCCGGTCTTTCAACGCCTGCTCCACCATTTCGTTAAAGGTTGGTTTCGACGTATCGATTAACTTTTTCCGGCCAGACATTCGAACGACGAGGCTTCCCTTTTTGGTTTGAATAATGGCGGCGTACACACTAAAGGGCTCGCTCGAAACGAGCGTCGACTTTCCTTCCATCTCGACAGAGACGATTTTGAAGAGGCTAATGGTTTTTGTTTCGAATCTTACCTTTACGCTTTCCGGCGAACTTTTGTAATACTGGCGCCATGGCTTGATTCTTTTCTCGGCGGTTCCTTCATCTCCGCTGAAGGCTCGAAAGTAGACGGATGCCATGTCGTTGGTGTTTGAACCCGGAATCTTGAGCAGAAGTCCTTTCTCGGCAAGTTTATCTTGTGAGACCCATTTCCATGGCACCGGTCGGACGAAAGTAAATCCATCTACCATGAAGTTTTCCGGATCGGCGCGCCCAATGGCTGTCGTCACGAAAAAGACGAGAAACCAAAGCAAACGGTGTCCAAACGAGATCTTCACCGGGCGCCACTATCCTAGACCGTGAGAGATCGTCAATCAGTCGTTTTATGACGTATTCGGGGACATTTGTTTATTTACATCTTTGATTAAAACTCCCTCGCGCGGCGTCCATCCAACACATGAGTTACATATTGCGATTTAGTCGGAGTATTCAAATGCTCATCTGGAGTTGTTTCCTTCTGGTCTTGTTGGCAAACGGGGAGTCGATGAGCAAGAAAGCTATGGTTCGAGTCGAGACCTCCAAAACGCCGCGGAGCGCAAGGACAAATCCTATCGCGGACTTGATGCTGATTTACGATGGCGGAACAGGGCGAGAGAAATGGACTGTTGATGCTTTCAAGTCCTACGTTTATCGCGAACAGGACGGGAAATTTGATTGGCTTTTCGACGGATTCCTGTTCATCGATTTTCTTGCGCCGTCCGGCGCCCGCCTGTGTCCAATCACCAACAATCGTAATGCGAATCAACGGGATTGGCAGGATTTAATTGATCACTATTTCCAAGACGACAGTAGCATTGCGGCATTGGACCGATTATTGGAGCAACTCGAAGTGCAAGGTCATCGACCAGCGCGCAAGCGACAAATTGTGATTACACTGCCGACGCCCATTGCGGGATCGCTGCCGACGAAAATTGGCGCGTCGAGTCCGTGGGGGAGTCTGGATGGACGTAGCGTTGATTTTCATAACGCTGGAGACCGAATCAGAGCAGCGCAATGGTACGTGGACACGGTCTTGCGGCGGTGGCAGGCAAAGCAGTTCAAACATTTGGAACTGGCGGGATTTTATTGGGTATTCGAGCGAGCCTGGCGCGAACATCAGACTCCAGAGATTTCACGATACCTCCATGATCGCAAATGCGCGTTGTATTGGATCCCTTCGTGGCCCCAAGGAAGAGCGAATTGGCCGGAATATGGATTCGACTTTGTTTATCAGCAGCCGAATTACTTCTTTCATCGCAAACCGACGCCCCTCAGTCGGTTGGAAGAAGCGTGTACCTTCGCAGAGCGTTGCGGCATGTCGATGGAAATGGAGTTTAACGATTCGCTGTTCGAAAGGCCTGAGTTCCTTACTTATTTCGATCAATACATCGAAGCGTACCGTCAGCATCAGGTCTGGGAAAAAAGGCCGGTCGCCTATTATGAAGGACACGGCACGTTTGCTAAAATGTTGGTGAGCAACAACCGGGCGATTAAAAAACGTTATCGAGACTTGACCGATTTGGTGGTGGAGCGGCAGAAGAGGGCGGACGCAGGATTTTGCTTCAAGTGAGCTGGTAAGGATTTCGCGAAAACAAATATGTCATTTTCAGTGGATTGCGCGGAAAAGGCCGATAGATTCGTCGGTCGATTGGGACGGATCGGCCCGGTTCAATCGAAGAACCAATGAATTTAGAAGTGCTCTTTACCCCCGCGGACTTCGGTGCGCTGAAACAACGTGACCTTTCCCGAACGGTCTGCGTTGTGTTCGACATACTTCGTGCCACGACCTCAATGACCGCAGCCTTGTCTAATGGAGCATCGGCAATCATCCCGGTTTCAGAAATTTCCCAAGCGCTTGAAGTGAGGAAACGCCAGCCAGAAGTTCTGCTGGCCGGCGAGCGGGAAGGCCTTCGCATCCGCGCGGCGCAAACAGGAAGTATTGATTTCGATCTCGGCAATTCACCGCGGGAATTCACGGTCGACAAAGTTCGTGGCAGAACCATTGTCATGACCACAACCAACGGGACGCGCGCATTAAATGCATGTCTAGGGGCCGAAAGAATTTATATCGCCTCATTCCTGAATTTGCGTGCTCTCGCGTGCGAAATCGAGAAGAGCGAGAATCTGCTCTTGGTTTGCGCCGGGACCTTTGAAGAAGCGGCTTATGAAGATACCCTGGCGGCGGGGGCCCTGGCGGATTTGGTTTGGAAACACGGCGAGACCGGCAAAATCGCCGATTCCTCCCAAATGGCACGAGAGATTTTTCTCTCTGGAGCAGGGGATCTCTCGCAAGCGATTTTGTTTTCCAGAAATGCGCGACGGTTACTCGGAAATCCAGACCTGCGGGACGATGTGCCTTTTTGCTTACAACGAGATACACTCGACTTTATTGCAGAAATGCGCGAGGGCATTATTAGAATAACGGGGAAATCCTGAATGGAACGCCTATTAAAGGGCTTTACAGTCTCTCATCAATTCGCAAACTAACGACCGTGTCAGTCCAAATGACAAAAATCGATCGTGCGACGACTTCTGAAAAGCCAGAAACGGCGTCGGTCTTATATCCGTTTAACGAACTTGCGACGGCGATTAAGCGCTCGCAAAATTATTTGCTCTCCGAACAAAAAATGGAGGGCTACTGGGTTGGAGAATTAATCGTCGATTCCACATTGGTTTCCGACATGGTGGCATATCACCATTGGAATGGATCAGTGGACAAAAACTGGCAACGTAAAGCCGTTAACCAGATTTTTTCGATGCAACTGCCCGATGGCGGTTGGAATATTTACTACGGTGGTCCTTCAGAAGTGAACGCCACGATCAAGGCGTATCTGGCCTTAAAGCTTGCCGGTGTCCCGGTCACCGATCCCCGCATGTTGAAGGCGCGTGAAATGTCGATGAATCTAGGCGGGGTGCCGCGGATGAACACGTTTTCGAAACTGTATCTCGCGCTAATCGGTCTTTACCCCTGGAAATATGTTCCAACCATTCCGAGTGAAGTAATCCTCATCGGTAAATGGTTCCACGTGAATTTCCATGACATGAGTAACTGGAGTCGGTCCATGCTCGTGCCTTTGGCAATCATCAATCACTTCAAGCCAACCCGGAAAGTGCACGTCAATTTGGACGAACTTTATCCGGAAGGTTTCCATGAGCGGGACCTCGCATTGCCGCGTGATCCGGAATTTTTTACCTGGCGCAATTTATTTTTGTCACTGGATGGTCTGCATAAGTTTGCTGAACTCTGGGCTCAAGCAGGGATTCATCCGTTCCGTCGGCATGCCTTGAAAAAGTGCGAACAATGGATGCTGGAGCGTTTCGAAGGAACGGATGGTTTGGCGGCTATTTTCCCGGCGATGCTCAATTCGTTAATCGCCCTGAAATGCCTTGGATATGCGGATGATCACCCTGAAGTCCGTCGCGCTGCCTGCGAGTTGAAAAAGCTTGAACACGAAACGGAAGATACCGTTCGTATTGAACCCTGTTTTTCTCCTGTCTGGGACAGCGCCATTGTGGCGATTTGCCTGCATGAATCGGGAATTCCTGCGGAGCATCCGCAAATGAAGCGGGCGTGTAGCTGGATCATGGACCGCGAGATTCGTTTTCGCGGCGATTGGATTTATAAGAATCCAACCAACGTTGAGCCCAGTGGCTGGGTGTTCGAATACAACAATAAATGGAATCCCGATGTCGACGATACCGCGATGGTTTTGTTGGCACTGCGCAAGATTCCGACCGACAACCCGCAGCGTCGCGACGAATGTTTCCAACGCGGTTTGAAGTGGATGATGACCTTTCAGTGCAAAGACGGGGGGTGGGCGGCATTCGATAAAGATTGCACGAAAAGCATCCTTGAAAAGGTTCCATTCGCCGATCACAACGCCATGCTTGATCCGGAATGCGCGGACATTACGGCCCGGATTCTCGAATTGCTCGGCTACGAAAATTTTGATCGAGACCATCCGCAGGTGAAGAAAGGCATTCAGTTCGTCAAGCAATGCCAGGAAGAAGATGGCTCTTGGTATGGGCGTTGGGGCGTAAATTATATCTATGGCACCTGGCAGGTTTTGCGCGGCATGCGCGCGCTAAAATGGGATATGAGCGAACCATGGTTGCAACGCGGCAAAGCGTGGTTGGAGAGCGTGCAGCATGAAGATGGAGGATGGGGCGAACGTTGTAACACTTACGACGATCCTGTCTTCAAAGGGCAAGGACCGAGCACCGCATCACAAACAGCGTGGGCAGTGATGGGTTTGTGTGCTTTTGATGATCCGAACAATCCTGCGTTGAAGCGGGGAATCGAATATTTAATTCGCGCGCAGAATCCGGATGGCTCGTGGACTGAACACGAAACGACCGGGACCGGTTTTCCGAAGGTATTCTATCTCAAATACGACATGTATCGGAATGCATGGCCGTTGCTTGCTTTGGCTACCTACAACAATCTGTTGTCGGGCGGTCTCAAAAAAGGATAGGCTCCGCGCGTCCTTAACGCGACGCAGGCGAAGCCATGAAACTCCTAAAATTCGCTGGCTTGATTCTCGGACTGCTGATTGGCATTACTGTCAAGGCAGAGCCTTTGAACGTTTTGGTAGGTGATCTGACGTTTACGCGACCCAATTCCTGGAAATTTGCTGAGCCGGACCCCAATTCTCCCGCCGTTTGCCGTTTCATCATCCCCGGTCCGGCGAATAGGGCCGATGGGGAAGCTCGCTTTTACAGAGCAGGACCGGAACCTGACAAAGCCGCTAGAATGTGGGAAAAGTATTTAGTGAGGAATGGTTCCGAAAAGGTACGTCAGGAAACAAAGACGATCGGTGCGAGAACGATCACTTACGTTTTCCTTAAAGGGACATTAACTTTGCCGGGACAACGGGCCACGGATGACCAAGGTTTTATTGGTGTTGTCATCCCCTATGGAACCAAATTTGTGCACATTCGGTTTTCTGGACCTCAAAAGACCGTTGAAGATGCGACCACAGAGCTGAAGAAGATGATTGAAACAGCAGTGAGGGAAAAAGAGGACGAGGCGGAGCCTTCCAAAAGTTAGGTTTTTAAATAAGAAGGTAAAAATTTACGAGCTCCTTGCATTTTTGCCCCAAGTTCACCGCAGTGCGTTCATCGTCTGGCGAGTGCCGAATTAACTTTTTTAAATTAAAAATTGCAGTTCTTTCCAGGCTCAGGAGAATGCGCCGCATCATGTTAGCCAAGGTCTTGTCGGCGGCTGTAAATGGTATCGAAGCTTTTCCCGTAGAGGTCGAAGTCAACGCGGGTTGGGGCGATACCATCATTGTCATTGTTGGGCTCCCAGACGCTGCGGTGAAGGAATCACGCGACCGCGTTACCACCGCGATCAGTAATTCCGGCTTCAAGTTCAGTATGGGCCGAACGACCATTAACTTAGCCCCTGCCGATGTTCGGAAAGAAGGACCGAGTTTTGATCTCCCCATCGCCATTGGCATGCTTGCTGCCAGTGAGCAGATCGAAACCGACCAGCTCGACAACTTTATCATGGTCGGAGAACTCGCTCTCACCGGCGCAGTTCGTCCCGTGAAAGGGGTTTTACCCATCGCGATCAAAGCGCGCGACACGGGGAAGACTGGCATTTTGGTTCCAGCTGAAAATGCAGCGGAAGCGGCGGTCGTAAAGGGATTGCAAGTGATCCCGATCCAGAATCTCCGGGAGGCTGCTAGTTTCCTTGAAGGCGAAACAAAAATTTCTCCCACGAGAGTGGATGTCGAAAAGATTTTTGAGCAGTCGTGGGAAGAGGAATTCGATTTCGCCGACGTCAAAGGACAGGAATCGGTAAAGCGTGCGTTGGAGATAGCTGCCGCGGGTGGTCATAATCTATTACTCATTGGTCCGCCTGGAACAGGTAAGTCCATGTTGGCAAAACGACTGACCACCATTTTGCCTCCGCTCACCCTCGATGAGGCGCTTGAGACAACAAAGATTCACAGCATTGTTGGCTTGTTGAAATCCGGGCAGGCATTGGTCACCCAACGGCCCTTCCGCGCCCCTCATCACACCGCCAGCGACGCTGGGCTTCTGGGCGGCAACATCAATCCCACTCCTGGCGAGATCTCTTTGGCGCACCATGGCGTGTTATTTCTGGACGAATTACCGGAATTTAAGCGGAGCGTTTTGGAAACCATGCGACAACCTCTCGAAGAAGGACGTGTGACGATTTCGCGCGCGGCGGGCACGATGACTTTTCCGTCTCAATTCATGCTTGTGGCTGCAATGAATCCGAC
>CBHTTJ010000131.1:0-17597 GCA_966095605.1 uncultured bacterium
TTGCTTTCAACCGTTTCCTCTATTTCCCTGAAAGTTTCTCTTCCACGGAAAACGTTGAGAAACCCGGTTTACTGACTTAAACCTCAGTGAATCAACTTTTTATTAATCTCCCGTAACGTTTCGGGTGAAATCTTGGTTTCTTTTCGGTCATAGGTCATGAACCCATTGACCTCTCCTTCCACGTCCGTGGTCTGGGTGTAAACCGCCGCCGAAAGACCGAGATCGCGCACCATCGGAATAAGTCCTTCCATTTTCTTGCGCAAGGCCGCTTCGAAATCCTTCTGCGACTGGTAGGTCTGGTAACCCCAGTTCCGCTTTTCGGCATCCCACAAGTGACCGGTGACAGGCCAACCGACACCGCCGTATTCACCAATTACGATGGCGCGATCCACTTTGTTTACCGGAGGCAGTGGAACTTCCTGGTAGGTATGGATGTCATAGATATCGCTGACGTTTTGATCGAGCCAACCGGTGACGCCGTTCACCCAGCGGCTTGGATCGATTGACTTCACCCAGTGACTGAGCGCAACGGATTCGTATTGTCCCCAACCTTCATTATGAATGACCCAAAGGACAATGCTGGGATGATTGTAGAGGCGATCAATCATCCGGCGCAGTTCCAATTCATGTTGTTCGCGACTCGTCGAAAGGCGAGGTGGTTCCCCTTCGTCTTCGCGATAATTGCGAAGACCTTGATTGAAACCGCTCGGCATATCCTGCCAGACCATGATCCCAAGACGATCGCAGTGATAATAATAGCGCGCTGGTTCCACCTTGATGTGTTTGCGAAGCATGTTGAAGCCGGCGCTCTTCAGCCAATTGATTTCCCAAACCATCGCTTCATCGGAAGGAGGCGTGAGCAAACCGTCCGGCCACCAACCCTGGTCGAGGGGGCCGTGTTGGAAGACGGGACTGTCATTCAAACGCAAACTGGGTTGTTGCGATTTCGGCCCTGCACCAAGCGTGAGGCTGCGCATACCAAAATAGGATTTCACTGAATCCAATGGCGTTCCGATGGCTTCGAGCTTTGCGTACGCGGCTCGTTCCTGCTCGCCGTACGACGGGAGCTTCGAACGGTTTTTCGGCTGGGTCCGATTTTCAACCGGTGCTTTCACGCGCACCAGTTCTGCTGTGAGATCATAAAGAAACGGCGAGTCTGGGGACCACAGTTGCAATTCGGAAAGATTCAGGATGCCTTCTCGATTGACGCGTACCATGGTGCTGCCAACCGATTTACCCTTGGCCGATGCCGTGATACGGACGGCGAGGTCGTCACGTTCGGTCGCGGTATTCAGCAATGGAGTGACGCGCAGACATTTTCCAGCGACATCCGGCGTCATACGCAATTCGCTGAGATAATTATCTTTCGGAACAGGTTCGAGCCAGATGGTCTGCCAAATTCCGGAAACTGGCGTGTACCAGATTCCACGCGGATCGAGCTGCTGTTTCCCACGGGGTTGTTCGCCGGTGTCGGTCGGATCGGTGACCGCGAGTTCCAGGGCGTTGTCCCCAGGCTTTACAAATTCTGTGACATCAAAAGTAAATGGATCGGAGCCGCCCGTGTGCGAACCGACGAGTGCGCCATTCAGCCAGAGCGTGCATTCGTAATCGACGGCGCCAAAATGCAGGAGAATGCGTTGACCTTCCCAATCTTTCGGGAGCGCGACAGAGCGGTGGTACCAAAGACGATCCTGTGGCGTGAACGATTTGCCGACACCGGAAAGAGCCGACTCCACCGCGAACGGAACGAGAATCTGGCCATCTGTTTTCGAGGGTTGCGGCGCAGTCTTCGGCGCAATCGCGTAATCCCAAAGGCCGTTCAAATTCAGCCAGCGTTCACGGACAAACTGCGGGCGGGGGTATTCTTTCCAGGCGGAATCGGGTGTGACCTTTTCGCCCCATTGCGTCATCAACTTCGGATGGGCAGGCTTCCAGTTGTCTGCCGTGACAATTTGCGGCTGGCTCAACAAGAGAGCGGTTGCCGTCAATAGGACGATATGTTTCCAGGATGTAGATGGTTTCATTTTGAACTTAAATGCCGATAGCAGGTGAAGTGCGGGCTGCAAATTATTCTTTCGGATTTACCGGATGTTCGGAGAAACCGGGGGGACGGTTTTCCGCACCTTTCACCTTCGTTAATGTGTCTCCGAGAACTTGACGTTCATTTTCCAACAAACCTTCCAGATGTTTCTGCAATTCGGGATGATCCTTCAACACCGATTTCTGTTCACCAATATCGCGGTTTAAATCGTACAGTGCTTCAGGAATTGGAACGTTTGCGAAATCGTCCCGGCGATAAATGTCTTCGTTCTGCAAAATGTTTTTTGCGCGCAGCTTGTATTGCTTCTCGCGAACACCGTGAAGTTCAGTGCCGAAATAATAGAAGAAGTGTTCCCACGGCGACTTCGCACCCGGAACTCCGGCGATCAGTGCTGTAGCATCTTTGCCGTCGATTTTCTTTTCTGGTTTGAAATCAACACCAGCCATCGCGGCAAACGTCGGGAGCAAATCCATGGCGGTGAGAATTTCGTCGCTGACGCGCCCCGGATTCTTCACGAGCCCCGGTCCCCACATGACGCATGGCACACGGAAACCGCCTTCGTAGCTACTGGTTTTGCCATTACGCAGCGGGAAGGCAGAGCCGCCCTGTTCGCCTTTTACGATCCAAGGACCATTATCGGAAAAGAAAATGACCAGGGTTTGCTGTTCCAGTTTCGTTTCTTTCAACGTTTTGACGATTTCGCCAACGCTCCAATCGACTTCTTCAACAGCATCGCCATACGGTCCGCGAGGGGAGTGACCCGCAAAGCGTTTACCGGGAGCAAGAGGTGTGTGCGGCATGTTGTGCGCGACATAAAGAAAGAACGGTTGATCTTTGTGATCGCGAATAAATCGCGTCGCACGATCGGTGTAAGTCGCGGTCAATTCATCCAGCACCGGCTTCTTTTTCAGCCGCTCCGTTTGTTCAATGAAATAGAAGGGCTTCATGTCATTGCTGTAAGGAACGCCAAAATACGAATCGAATCCTTCGCGGACCGGATTGAATTCCGGGGCATCCCCAAGATGCCATTTGCCAATGATTCCCGAGAAATATCCGGCTGGTTTTAAGACTTCAGGAATGATGGTTTCCTGCGGATTCAAACCAAGTTTCGAGCCGGAATGAATAACTTTTACATAGGATTTCGTAACAACATCGCCGTAACCTGGTTGATTGACGAGATCGTCGCCCATACCGACTCGCGCGGGATAACAACCGGTAAGAAACGCTGCGCGGCTGGGGGTGCAAACAGGGGCGGCGACGTAAAAACTGGTAAACCGCACGCCTTCTTTTGCCATGCGATCGAGATTCGGTGTTTTGATCAACGGACTGCCGTAACAACCGAGATCGTTGTAACCCAGATCATCGGCAAGAATGACGACGAAGTTCGGTTTGGCTTTTTGCGCGGTCGCGGCAAACGTGGCAAAACTGAAAACCGCTCCCGCACAAAGCAAAAAGAATCGTTTGAACGTCATGAATTAAAATCGGTTTCGTTTATCCTTAGAACTCTTGCCTCGGCGGGACAGACCTTCAATTTAGGGTATCTCACGCGAGCAACCCGGGAACGAGTTGGCCATGCACGTCGGTGAGACGAAATTCCCGCCCTTGATATTTGTAGGTCAATCGTTCGTGATCGATTCCGAGGAGATGCAGGATGGTTGCATTGAGATCGTGCACATGCACCGGGTTCTCAATGATGTTATAGCCAAAGTCGTCCGTTTTGCCATAGGTCACACCGGCTTTCACGCCGCCGCCGGCCATCCACATCGTGAACGCATCCTTGTGATGATCTCGGCCGGGTTTCGTGGTTTCACCATCACCCGAGTTGGACTGCTGCATCGGTGTCCGTCCGAATTCGCCGCCCCAGATAACTAACGTTTCATCGAGCAAACCGCGTTGTTTCAAATCCTGCACCAACGCCGCCATTCCCTGGTCGACGTCGCGACATTTTTTAGGCAAGACGTTGGCGATATCACGATGATGGTCCCAGTCGGAATCGAACAATTGTACAATGCGAACACCCCGTTCGATCAGTCGACGGGCCAGCAGACAATTATTGGCGAACGACGCCTTGCCGGGTTGAGCGCCGTAAAGCTCGAGCGTCTGGGGAGATTCTTTGGAAATATCAACCAGTTCCGGCACGGACATCTGCATGCGGAACGCCATTTCATATTGGCTGATACGCGTGGCGATTTCAGGATCGCCGACAGTGTCGAGTTGTTGATGGTTTAAACTTTGCACCGCATCCAGCAAACGACGCCGATCTGTGCGCGAGTGTCCATCAGGACTCGACAAAAACAAAACCGGATCGCCGGTGGAGCGAAATTGAATGCCCTGATAAACGCTCGGCAAAAACCCCGTCGACCAGAGACTTGTTCCCGCGCCGGGCAAGGGACCAGACAATAAGACAACGTATGCCGGGAGATTTTTGTTTTCAGAACCTAATCCGTAATTCACCCACGATCCGAGGCTTGGCCGTCCAGGTCTTCCAAATCCGGTGTGCAAAAACATTTGTGCCGGACCGTGATTAAATTCATCCGTCCGCATGCTCTTCACGATCGTAATGTCATCTGCCACCCGCGATAGATTCGGCAATAATTGTGACATTTCCTGGCCGCTTTTACCGTGTCGGGAGAATTTGAAACGAGAGGAGGCTAACGAAGGGTGCCCGCGCAAAAACGCGAAACGTTTCCCCTCGAGGAACTCCTGCGGACACGGCTTGCCGTCGAACTTTTCCAGGGTTGGTTTGTAATCGAAGAGGTCGAGATGCGACGGGGCGCCAACCATGTGCAGATAAATCACCTGTTTGGCCCGTGGAGCGAAATGCGGGAGCTGAGGAAGGATCGATTTGGAGGATGGACCGCCGAACACTTTGTTCTCGTTCAACAGTGTCCCCAGGGCAGCGGCGCCCAAAGCCAGACCGCCGCGCTTTAGAAAGTGCCTTCGCGTAATGCCGAGCAGATGTTCTTGAATTGGATTCATCGTTCTCAGCCTTTCGTAATCGTTTCGTCGAGATTCAACAGAGCCCATGCGACCGCATGCCAGGCAGAAAATTCCGTTAGACCAATTGCCGTTGGAAGAGAAAATCCGGACAACAATTTCTTCGCTGATTCAGGATTTTTTTTCGATGCCGCTAATTGATCTTCGTAGAGCGCTTTCAAAACAGAGACTTCGCGAGCGGACGGCTTGCGAGAAAGACAGTAGGAGAAAGCGGTTTCAATTTTTTCGTCGATAGTGGCCTTGGGCTTTTCGCCCAGGACGCGACGCGCCAATGCTGCTGCGGCTTCGACATACACGGGGTCGTTTAACAAGGTGAGCGCCTGAACCGGTGTATTGGAACGGGAGCGCTTAATGGTGCAGGCGTTTCGTTCCGTTGCATCGAAATTTACAAAACTGGGATAAGGTGATGTCCTTTTCCATACCACGTAAATTCCGCGACGATACCGATCTTCCCCTTCGCTCAACTCATAAGTGATGGCATTCCCACCTACTTTGCTTTCCCAAATACCAGGTGGTTGATACGGACGAACGGGCGAGCCGCCTTGTTTCAAACTGAGCAGGCCTGAAAGCGAGAGAGCATTGTCCCGGATCATTTCGGCATCCATGCGAAAACGTGGACCGCGCGCATACAATTTGTTTTGGTCGTCGTTATCCAAAAGCTGTGGCGTAACGGCCGACGATTGGCGATACGTCGCACTGGTGACCATCAGGCGGTGGATCTTTTTCATCGACCAACCGTTTGACATGAACTCGCATGCGAGCCAATCGAGCAACTCCGGATGGGTTGGTAGATCGCCTTTGATGCCGAAATCCTCCGGGGTGGATACGAGTCCACGACCGAAAATTTCGGCCCACCACCGATTTACCGTTACGCGGGCGACTAAAGGATTGTTTGTGTTCACCAGCCATCGTGCCAGCGCCAGTCTGTTCGGCGTTTCTTCGGTAAGCGGGTGTAAGATGGCAGGCGTTGCGGGACGGACCTCTTCTCCGGGTTGAAGGAAATCACCACGGGTAAATACGGATGATTTTCGCGGTTCCTTCATTTCGGTCATGACCAGCGTGCGCGGTGTTTTCAGTTCTTTGATCTCGCTTTGTAGTTTTGCTTGTTCCGCGCGCCACTTCATGACTTCGAGATCCAGTGAAAGGAAATAGTTGCGCAACTTTTTCGTTGCTTCAGCGGGGCGTTTGTCTGAGGGCTGTTGAACCAGACCGATGATCTCGGCCGGTACGGCATTGCTGTTGATGCGTCCCGTCATTGCAGAAAGACGAAACCGCCCGATCGTCCGCGCCCCCCCGTAATTTTGCTCGAGTTTAAAAACAAACGTAGTGCCTTCAGGGGAACCGACCGGTGTGTCGGTTTCAAAAACAGCCCATTGATCTTTGAAATATTCCGGTCGAACGCCCCAACCCGACTTCGGTTTATTATCAATCGCGCCTTCCACGGCAAATTGAGACTGCGAAAAGCTGGCGGTCGCCTTTTTGAATTTAATTGGCTTCGTGGCATTCGTTGGATCTGACGCCGACATCGTCGCCGCAAAAAGATTTAGGACAAAGTTGGGTTTTGTCGGATCGCCGCGCCCGAGTCCGCCGCCCGGTAACGCAGCATCGGTGAGCACTTCCAATTTGAAGGCAGTGATCCCCGATAGTTTGGAATAAACCGTGACCGTGTAGGTATCCTGGTCCGGAGTCGCTTGGTTTTAAAGGTTGTGGTGCAAGACCGATTTGTCATCCAGGATTCGGTAAAGCGATCCGCTTTCAGCTTCAAACTCTGCGATCTCGAGCGGGTGCGTTTTGCTTAGATCGGCCGCTTCTTCTTTTATTTGCTGTTCCCAGCGCGCCTGCGCAGGCGCCAACTTTGCGCCGCGCTCATCGATCTGTTGTTTTAATCGACTGATTTTCTTTTCCAGTTCGTTTTCCTTCGTTTCATGTTGGACATCCGGAAGTTTCAGATACGGTCCAGTAAGATCAATGGCGGCGGTCGAATTGGGCGTTCGGTAATCGGTTTCTTTCGGAGTGTTATTAAAGAACGCAAAAAGTTGGTAATACTCTTTCTGCGTGATCGGATCGTATTTGTGATTGTGGCATTGCGCACAGCCGATCGTTGAACCGAGCCATACGGCGCCCAACGTGTTTACTCGATCCATGATTTGGTTCACGCGCGTCTCCTCCTGATCCGCGCCTGCTTCAACATTGGTCGGCACACAACGATTAAAGCCAGTGGCGACTTTTTGTTTCGTAGTCGCGTTCGGGAGCAAATCACCGGCGATCTGTTCAATCGTGAACTCGTCAAACGGCATGTCGTCGTTCAACGCCTGAATAACCCAATCGCGATACGGCCAAATGTCCCAGAGATTATCACGTTGATACCCACTCGAATCTGCGTAGCGTGCGAGATCCAACCAGGGGCGGGCCCAGCGTTCGCCATATTGAGGTGAACTCAGCAGACGATCGACCACCTTCTCGTATGCATTTGGAGATTTATCGGACAGAAAGGATTCGACGTCTTTCGGTGAAGGAGGCAGGCCAATCAGATCCAGAAAAACTCGGCGCAGGAGAGTGGTTCGATCTGCCTCCTGAGAAGCCGTAAGATTTTCTTTCTCGAGTCGCGCTAGAATAAATTGATCGATAGGATTCCGCGCCCAGTGCTCCTTTTTTATTTTCGGAAGTTCTGGCCGAGTTGGTTTCACATACGACCAATGTTTTGCAGTGACAACTTTCTCCGGCCATACCGCGCCCGCTGCGATCCAGTCCCGGATCAAATCCGTTTCCGCTTTAGTGAGCGGTTCGCCGCGGTTGGGCATGATGTCCTCGTGACCCTTCGGGAGCGTGATACGTTGATATATTTTACTTCCCGAGGCGTTTCCCGGAACGATCACCGCTTCGTTGCCGGTGCGAAATGCGGAGCTGCGTTCGTCCAGACGCAATTTCGCCTTTTGTTTTTCCGCACCATGACATTCGTAACAATGCTTCGCGAAGATGGGTTGAATATCGCGAGCAAAATCCGGAACCGCTGCCAGCGCAGTAAGGCTGCAAAGCACTCCACAAAAAATAATCGCAAACCGCGGCATCAATTTACTCGTGTTTCGCTGCCTTCTTCCCTGGGCCGCGCCACGCTCCGAGTGGCAATACATCAGCCCGCGCTGCCCATGCATCCCATTGCGCAGCCATTTCTTTGACCTTCTTCGGATTTTTCGCCGCGAGGTCGTTCATTTCCGGACGATCTTTTTCCATGTCGTAGAGTTCCCAAGCTTGATTTTCCTTGGCGACCAATTTCCATTTCCCATCGCGTACCGCTCGATTACCTTCGTGTTCCCAAAAGATGGGTTGCTTACGATGAATGGAATTGCCTTTGAACGCTGGTTGCAGACTCACGCCTTCCATCGGCAGGATTTTATTACCATTTAATTCTGTCAGATATTTGCCACCCGAGACATCAACGCAGGTGGCCATGATATCAATCAAGTGACTAGGTTGTTTTTCCAATTTGCCATTACGACCTTTCGGAATCCCACCGGGCCAATGAACAATGAGCGGCGTGCTGATGCCGCCTTCGTGCACCCAATGTTTGTACTCGCGGAACGGCGTGTTTGAAACATTTGCCCAACCTTGTCCATAAGCGACATAAGTATCTTCAGGCCCAGGCATCACACCTGGCCCGTTGCGGACCCAGCGTCCATCACGTGTTTGCATCGGGGGCCAGATATTGGGTTGCAGATCATTTGGTCCAAGCGCTTTTGGAGGATCAGCAGGATACACCGTTGGTGTTCCACGTCCCATTGCTTCAGCACAGCCACCGTTATCCTGCAAAAAGAAGATCAACGTGTTCTCGAACTGACCATTCTTCTTCAACTGCGCAATAATTTTGCCAATACCCTGGTCCATATTGTCGACCATTGCCGCGTAGACTTCCATGCAACGCGCTTCCCACGCCTTGTTTTCAACTTTGTTCCAATCGAGCGCAGTTGGCACGGGCGTCCACTTGGAGTCCAAAAGACCAAGCTGCTTTAACTTAGCGATGCGCGCCTGGCGTGCTGCTTCATACCCGGTGTCGAATTTGCCTTTGTATTTGGCAATATCTTTTTCCAGCGCATGCATTGGCCAGTGAGCTGCGGTATAGGCCAAATACATAAAGAACGGTTTATCTGGAGATTCTTTTCCATGCTGCTCGATGAAGCGGACCGCGTTGTCGCTTAATGCCTCGGTGTAATAAAATTTCTTTGGCTTGTACTCCGGATCATTTTCAGGAGTGATGTAAGTGTTCTGGCGACAAAGACTGGTCGGATCGTAAAAGCTGCCGCCGCCGTTGACCGTCCCATAATATTTTTCAAAGCCACGTTGCAGTGGCCAATTGGATTTATCGCCCTTGGGATTGATAAAACGTGTGACATGCCATTTGCCGCACATGTAAGTGCGATAACCATTCGCATGCATCACTTCAGCGATCGTGGCGCAGTTGTGATTCAAATTGCCGCGATAGCCGTCCTTCCCGCGATCTTCCATCATGTGGCCGATTCCTGCCTGGTGCGGATAAAGTCCTGTCAGCAGTGATGCGCGCGTTGGGCAGCAACGGCCCATGTTGTAAAACTGCGTAAAGCGAACGCCTCCCTTCGCGAGAGAATCGAGGTTCGGGGTTTCAATTCCGCTGCCGTAACAGCCGAGATCGGAATACCCCATGTCGTCCGACATGATCAGCAAAATGTTGGGACGCTGTGCCGCAAAAGTCACGGCACAAAGACTTAGGAATAGACAAAGAAACAAAGGTCGACGGACGTGCGCATTCATCATAGCGAAATATCTGTAGGAAAGGACGCCAGTTTGCATGGCGTGGTTTCGATTGTTTTCGCGCGACTATTTTTTCTGCTTCTTTGCTTTCGGCTTATCTTTGGACATCTCCAGAGTGGGTGGACCTTTGAGCCAACCCAGTGATTCCAAAAATTTGTCGGCTTCCACCACTGTTGCGTAATAATTTTTTTGATTGCTCGGCCCGTAGAACCCGTGGGGTTGCCCTTCATAAATGTGCACATCACAGCGGACCCCGACTTTTTTCATTTCGGACTGGAAGTCGTAGGCTGTTTGCACGGGGATCAAATGATCCTTCGAACCAAGGAAAACGACGGCCGGGGGATCATCGGCGGTGATGTTGTGTGCCGGGGAAAATTCTTTGTAACGCGCGCCTACCCGGTTGTAGGCGTACTGGCCGGGGCCGTTGTTGAACACTGGATTGAAAAGAACCATCGCATTCGCCTTCGGCGAAACTGTTTTGTCATCCTGGGGATCATCTTTGCCTTCCACCATCCCGCAAAATGCTGCCAAATGTCCGCCAGCAGAACCTCCCGCAGCGCCGATTCGTTCAGGATCAACACCCTGTTCCCTGGCATGACTTCGCACCCATCGCATCGCTGATTTGGCGTCCTGAATGCACTCGTCCGGAACGGCCGTGGGATCTTTTTTCATCAAACGATAATCCACCGTTGCGGTGACCAGGCCACGCGAAGCGAAATATTTACAATGCTCATTGAAAAACGAAGCGTTGCCAGCCACCCAACCACCGCCATGAAAAAATATCAGGGCTGGACGGTGATCTGTAGCTTTCCAATCTGCGGGTTTACTGACATAAAGCTCCATTTCCTGGTTCCCGACTTTTTTATAGATAAATGCTTCGCCTGTTGGTTCCGCAGCCTGAAGAAACTTCGGCGACAGCAATAGGAAAAGAGTCAGGCAGAGGGATTTCATAAAATAGCTGATATAAGGTAGCGGTGGTTTTGTCGATAAATAGAGGATTCGCTGTTGCATGCCCGAAACAAAATCGATTTATTAATCGAACCCTGATCAAAATTGCCTACCGCCCCAAAATATATGCCCGCTGAAGTTTTTAAAGCCAGTCGCTGGACTAAAGGCAACCGGCTTTTTCCCACTGTCATCGAAGTCAGCGACAAAGCCGTGGTTCGCCGTAAACGGGGGCTTTTCAGTTCGGATGAAATGAGCATCAGCATCGCGAAAATTGCATCGGTTCATATTAAGACGGGAGTGATCTGGGCTGATATACTGATTGAATCGTCCGGCGGATCCGATCCGTTGGAAAGTCATGGTCATACCAAGGCAGATGCCAGGCGTATCAAGGAATTGTTGGAGGAGCATCAGACTGCCGCCGTTTCGAACTAAATCACACATCGTTCGTTAGTCCTGGGGTTGAATATTTATCCACAATGGAGAGGACCATGCCATGTTGCCGTCGACTTGCGTGACGCGCACAAAGAATGTGTGAGGTCCGGTCAGTTTTTTCTCGGCCAGAAAGTTTGCCAAAGCGGTCTTCCGCGGACCTGTAATGTCGTGAGGAATTTCTGTCTGACGTTCGCCATCGACGAAGATTTCAATTGTTTTGATTTTGGCGGTGGGATCGATCGCAATATCAAGGCGCGGTGTTTCTTTGCTCGAAAACTTTTCTCCCATCCAATGATCGCCACAAGTCACGCGCAAAACGATGTGATCGGTAGCCGCAAATGTGCGGCGGGCTTGTAGGGCGCGGAAGATGGATTCGCGTGTTGGCTTTTCCGCCCACACGCACGCATAACTGGCGCCGGTAGAAAGATGGTCGCTGCTGGCAATGAATCCAACTTCGTTGCCACTATCGAGTCCCATTTTGGCATCAGCTTCACAGGTGTGATTGCGAAATCCCTGAAAAATTTCCATCAGCGGACGATGCTCGCGATCATTTGTTTTCCAGAGCACGGCGTTGAACGGTTGATGCGGAATAGTGATGGTGTTGGTATCCAGCTCTTTCCAGAACGCTGCGTGCGGATAGGTATGAGGACGCAACATATCATCGCGTAGCGAAATTACATTGTGATCGGTTTCGCCGCGACTGCGTTCGTAGGAATAGAAGGGGACAAAGGAGTTCGTCAGCGCGTGACGGTTTACTTCTTTGCGAATTCTTTGCCAGAGGAGGGAGAGTGGATCGCCCATGGCAATGTCATGGGTGTGATCGGTCACACCCAAAAAATCCAGGGGCGCAGCGTCGATGCCGTAACGATAGGCGTCGTCCATCGTGCCGTCGCCGGGCCAGAAACAGAGCGAGATATCAGTGTGACGATGGAAATCGCCATAGAATAATTCGAAATGTTTGCCGGTGAAATCATAAGCAGGGCGGGGCGGTTTGGATTGGATCGCCGCTTTGTGTTCACCGCGATAAAGCGAGTTGGTCGTTATTCTGACTGCCATCGAAGCGACGGCGGTATTTTCGACATTTGCGAACGCGATTCCTCGAGATTGCTCCGGGATAGGCGCTGGTTCCGAAGTGTTTGCTTTCCTGGCTTTGGCTTTCTTTTTGGGTTGCGCTGATTCGTTTTCTTCTTCCAGGGCGCCCTGCACGCCTTTCCTTGCGACATGCGCGACTACTTTATTGGGAGCCAGATCGTCCTCGAACCAGTTTTGTGGATTCCGCCGATCAGTGCGTCCAAATGTCCATGCGACTGATATTCCATTCTTCTTTGGAGCAATAGAAATCCGTTGCAGGGCATCTCCTTGACCTTCTTCAAAGCGGTAAAGGCCCGACCATGCGTCGTTTTCCAAACTGCGGGCATAGATTCCCCAATCATTTTGAACATGAGTTTTTGCCGTTATTCCCATTCCCGGCATGTAGAAGTGGCGATACACCAGCCAAAGTCGATTGGCCCCGTCGACAGCCAGTTGAGAAGACTGATAAAAGACACCCAGTTTTTTAATTCCAGCTGGTGCATTGGTGCGATTGGCGGCACTGGTGAAAGAAGGTTGGGGAACTTCGTAAAGTTTAACCTGTTGTCCCTTGGTATTTAACTCGGCTAAATGCAGGAAGCGAAAGCGATGAAGAGAGCCGTGATCATCGGACATCTTTTGCGAATCTTTGCGAGCATCGACGCGAGTTCGATACGCCTTTCCCCAATTCGGACCGTCTTCCTCCCAGGAAATCCAGATACGGCCTTGCTTGTCCGACACAGCTTGAACATTGGCATTGAAGTTGGAGGAGGATGTAACCTGGACAATTTCGCCCCATGCTCCTTTGGTTAATTCTCGCGCGTAGATGTTATAGCTTTTTCCATTGTAGGAATCCCAAGCCACTATCACTCGATTGTCCGGTGTCACGGTAACGGCTGGATGCCAATCACCGAGCGGGGAGTCGCTGACCTTCGCAATGACTGGCATTGTTTCAGACTCTGCTTCAGAGAGATGACGGGCAAAAATATCGAATTCCCCGCCATTGTCTCCTTGCCAGACAATCCAAATCCCTTCGTCAACTGCCGCGGCAGCGCGGTGCTCGATGTTGGCGCCTTCGCCGCCGGGAATTTGGAATTTTGAAATGCTTAGAAATGAAAACGTCCCCTGCGCGGTGCGCCGTCCTGCGACGATATCCCATTTTCCATTTGTGGCCGTTTCGTAACTTAACCAGAGATTTGTTTTTGCATCGACGGTCAATGTTGGCTTCGCAAAATCACCCGGGTCTTTGCTGATTTGTTGCTTTTCGAGCCAGTTTCCGGCTGAGTCTTGCGCTCCGAACCAAATGACATCGCCTTTTCCAGGCAGGAACTCTAGCCACGTCACGTAGGTTTTGTCCGCAGAGACAACTGTCGAAGGGTCGTAAAGTAGTGGATTTTCCAGCTTTTTGGCGGGCACCATGATGTCCGCCTTGTCATAAACGAACATCTCTTCGGTATGCCCGATTGAAGTCAGTGCGACAAGAGCGGCGAACAGGTACTTTAACATTGGGTTAGTGGACGAGCTTCAAGAGACGTTGGTTTCCGGAAGCTGAGATGTTTTCAACGGGCGGGGAAACGTGGTCAAAATGATCGGGTGAACAGTGTCAGAAGTTTACTACCTCCCACGTTGACTTTGGGTCTTTATTTTCGATAATATGCACCAACAACCACCAGCTCGACTCTGACGCTCATCCAAACGTCTTTGGTCATCGGTTGAAGTTTAGCCTAAACAACCTTCCATATGAAAAAATCCTCGCTCGTCGGTGTTCTTATTGTCTTTTTTGGGACTTTGTCGATCCCTGCGGCTGTAAAATACTGGGACATAAACGGCGCTACGGCAGGCGCAGGCGGCACCACTCCAGCCGGGACATGGGATGCCACCACTAATCTTTGGAGTACTAATTCGTTCGGGACAAATACTACAACGACATTTGCCAATAATGATGATGTGGTATTCGCTGCCGGAACGGACGCGACTGGAAGCTATACGGTGTCCTTAAGCGGAACTCGTTCGCCGGCGACGATTACGTTGGAAGAAGGCAACGTTACCATTTCTGGTGGAACGGCTTTGAAGCCGGGCAATGGTGTCGCGGGAAAGGGAACGATCGATGTTGCCTCTGGCCGCACCCTCACCATTTCTTCGGCTATCACCGGTGGTGATAACGTGTCGCGTTTAACAAAGAGCGGCCTGGGTATGCTGGTGTTGACCAACTCAAACAATAGTTTCACCAATGGGGTTAATGTCATTTCGGGCATTCTTTCCCAGGGTGGCGAATCCAGTAGCACTGCCGGGAACAATTCGTTTACTGGGGTTTTGCCAGCTACTGCGATTCCCAATTACATAACCTTGAACGGACCATCCGCTGTATTACGTGGGACGCGTTCGGGTATTGGCGTAACCTTTTTGGCCACTGCCAAAGGCATCACCCTGAACGGCGGCGGACAATTGGAGGTTGTGGATGTCACTGCAGGTGATCTCAATATTTACAGTGGGGTTATTTCTGGAACAGGACCGTTGATTAAAAACGCCGCCGGCATCCTTTCACTCGCCGGCGTGAGTGTTTACTCCGGTGCTACGATTGTCAGCAACGGCACGCTCCGTATACGTACCTCCAGCGATCGAATCCCAACTACCACCGACTTGTTCGTTTACGGAAACGGCGTTTTTGATCCAGGTTCCACTGGCGGCAATGTGCAACATGTAAACAGTTTGAACGGGGATGGCAAAATTACCTTTAGCGCCTCCAGCACATTGATCATTGGAGGTTCCAGCAATTCGACGTTTAGTGGTGTGATTAGCGACGGCAGCGCGAGCGGTGGGGTGACGAAGGATGGAAATGGAACGTTAACTTTGTCCGGTGTTAATACATACGATGGACGTTTTATCTTGAATGCCGGGACCGCCATCGTGCCTCCAGGCGGTCAGCTTATGGGGGCCGTAGGTGACTTGCAGGTCAATGGCGGAACTTTGATTCTGAGCAATGCCTCGCAGGCGATTGAAAACCTTGGAGGGACAGGCGGCACTATCAACCTCGCGCAACCGGGTCACGTATTAACAGTCAACGCAGCCAACAACTCCGCTTCGTCAGTCTATACTGGGATTGTGACTGGCCCCGGAGGCATTACCAAGATCAATCCCGCCAACACCGACAGCGTGCTCGGCGCGAACACCTATACTGGACCAACTTTGATCAATGAAGGGCGGTTGAATTTCTCCAGCCTTCACGCTGGAGCGGGAAGTTTCGACGTGGCCAGCGGCGCTACGATGGGCATAGCAGTGTCTACTCCAGGCACGACGATGAATGTTGGTCCGATGACTCTCGGCGATTCCACCATGGAATTTGATTTTTCGCGTCAAGGGCTTCCTACGACGAATGTCATTGGCAATCCAGCGAACACCAACGCGCTCACCTTAAATGGAACAACGACCGTAAATCTGAAAAACTTTGACACGGTCGGTTCAGCAACGCTGCTGACATACTCGGGGCCCGCCTCGGGAACTGGAAATTTCAGCCTGGGAATTATCCCTCCTCACATGACGGTTAATCTTACTCACGATACCGTCAATTCAATGGTGCTTATTAATTCGACCGCATGGGATAGTCTCTATTGGCTCGGGGATGCCACCAGCGCCTGGGATGTAAACAATCCGGGAAATCAGGTGTGGCAATTGGTGAACGGAGCAACGCCGAGTTATTATCAGGAGACGCTCCAAGGCGATACTGTTCGATTCGATGATAATGCCACGGGGCTGACGACGGTTACGTTAAACAACACCGTGACTCCGTATAACATGACCGTCGACAATACCTCCAAGTCCTATGCTTTCACGGGAGCCGGAGCCATTGCCGGGCAATTCGCGCTGATTAAGAACGGAACCGGTGATCTTTTGATGGGCACCTCAAATACTTACAGTGGTGGCACGCTTTTCAATGCAGGCACGCTTACGCTGGGAGCAAACGGTGCTCTTGGAACTGGCAAATTGACGATGAGTGGTTCAGCCATTCGCTCCGACAGCGCAACGGCTCGCATTTTGAGTGTTCCGGTCGATCTCAATAACAACCTGACGATTGGCGACAGTGTCAACACAGGGGATTTGACCTTCAGTGGCGCCTGGAAACTGATGGGTGGTTCTCGTCAGCTGACCGTGGATACCGTTAACGCCGTGATCAGCGGTGTCATCAGCCAGGATGTTACCGGTCGTTCTTTGACGAAAACTGGAAGTGGTGTCCTTGATTTAACGGCAGCAAACACCTTCAACGGCGGGTTCACTCACAATCAGGGCACAGTTCGCGTCAACAATAACGCCGCCCTGGGTGCTGCCAGCACCCCTGTTTCACTGGCCTCCGGCGTCACCCTGTCTACCACCGCAGGCTCGGGTAGAACATTGACCTATAATTACACATTGAACGGTGGGTTGACTCTTGGCCAGGCCAGCGGTGGTACTGCCGCAGTCACAATGGCAGGCAGTATCAATCTCGGCGGTGCGACAAGGACCATCACGTTGGCAAATGCGTCCGATGTAATTAGTGCCGTGATCACCAACGGCGGGTTGATCAAAGCAGGTGCGGGCTCGCTGGATCTGACAGGCGCAAATACATTTTCAAATGGCTTTTCTCATACGGAAGGAACTGTTCGGGTTAATAACAACAATGCGCTCGGCGCTTCCAGCAATGCAGTCAGTCTTGCCAACGGCGTCATCTTGTCCACGACAACAACCTCGGCCCGTACGCTCAATTACAATTTTGCGGTGGGTGGAGACATAACGCTTGGGCAAATCAGCGGCGGAACCGCGGCGCTTACTCTGGCCGGTTCAATGGACCTGGGCGGTGCCGTTCGGACGATCACAATTACGAATGCGTCTGACACGATTTCGGCCGTCGTTACCAACGGTGGTATCGTCAAAAATGGAACCGGTATTCTCGTTCTCTCCGGAAACAATGGATATGCAGACGGCGTGACCGTGAACGAAGGAACCTTGCAGGGAACGACCTCTGGTTTAGTGGGCCAAATCACAAATAATACTGCTGTTATTTTTAATCAAACCACCAACGGCGTTTTCAGTGGGGTCATCAGCGGACCAGGAAGCTTGACCAAAACAAATTCCGGTTCCGTTACTTTGACCAGTGCACAAACATTCACTGGCGAAACGATCGTCAGTGGCGGTGGCTTGTTCTTCGATAGCACGATGAGTTCGACATTCTTGTCGGTCTCAAACAATTCCACCCTGGGAGGTGCCGGCACGATTTCTCCTCTCACGATCGTCCAAAATTCGAAGGTGGCGCCGGGCAGTAACATCGCCTCAAACACGGTCGGCAGTTTGACCTTTA
>CBHTTJ010000132.1:0-17560 GCA_966095605.1 uncultured bacterium
ATAGAGCGCGGCGAGTCTTTCTCTCATTGAACGCGCTCAGGATAGGCCATGAATTCTGCTGTTAAAACGTAAATTTCACCATCGCCGTGAAGGTGCGGTCACGGGAAATTTCGTTATAAAGGTTGATTGGTGACAACCGGTAATCCTGACCAAGAATGTTCAAAACACCCACCCGCAGTTCAGCGCGGCGTTGAGCGAAACGATAACCGGCATAAGCGTTAAGTTGATAGAAGTCGTCGCCGGGCGTGGTGTTGTTGAATCCGCGCAGGCTTTGCTTGTACCAATTACCTTCGGCACGAGCGAAGAAACCGCAACGCAGATTATAAAGCAGGTAAGTATTCACCTGGTGCATTGTGCCGTTAATTTCGCCCGGAATACCTGTTGTATTCGCGATGGTGGGAGAAAGCGTCGGGAAACTGTTTTTTAGTTCGCCGTAGCTCAAGCGATAGCGGATGCCCACGGACCATTCATCGGAAATCAATTGTGTTAATGCGACATTGATACCGCGCTCTTCATACTTCACTCCTTGTTGCAGGCTGCCAAAAGTCGGCGGGGGCAGGGGACCACCTGTGATGGTGTAGATCGTCGTACCCACCAAACGTTCGGCATCGCTTTCAAGAACGTCGCCTTCGATTGTCAAATAGGTCCGAGTTGGGAATTTCTGATCGAGGCCCACGCCATAAGTCGTGAATGATGAGCCGGCGATCGAACCAACGAGGGATTCCGGAGCGATGCTGCGGAATGATTGGTTAAATCCAGCGACCTGCGAGGGTTCGAGGCGAACGCTTTGGTCGAAGAAGAGACCGCCAAGGGAGCGCGTGTAGTTCGCGCGCACAATTGTGTCCTTCATCGGCGACCAGCGCAAGCCGACCTTGGGTGACAACTGATCTTTGCTTTCCTCCGTGCCGGTAATCGGCGCAACGTCTGTGTTCAATGGGAAATGCAAATGATCGTAAGTCAAACCAGCGGTGATTTGCAGGGAGTCGATGATGTCATATGTATCATAGACATAAGCGCTGTAACGTTGCACATCAGTGCTGATCGTTTGATCGAAGGCCGTTGGCGCTGCGGGGATCTTGCTCAGGATGGAATGCGAATCGTTATCGCCCCATTGAGCACGCCCGCCAACGATCAAAGTATTATCGGCGCGCTGCCAGATGTGTTGCGCTTCCGCGGAGTAAGCTTCGAAATCACTTTCCAGGTTTTGTCCCATTGTCAACGTGCCGAAGGCAAAAGGAGGTGTTCCTGGACCTTTCAACAAAGCAAGGTTGCCGCCGGCGACAGGGTTCAACAATGTGAATTCATCGTCCAGACGAGCAAACAAGAACAAGGTGTGACTGCCCGGCTGCCATTCGTGATGGTATCCAGCATAAACGTTGGGTTCCTGCACATCTTTGACACGCAGCGTTGGGCTGGCTGCCAATTGGTTATAATATTGGAGAATATCACCCGATTCGTTGTGGCTGTAGGTTGTCTGCAGGTAAACGCTGTCTTGCGGTGTGATCTGTTGCTTGAACTTCGCCGACAGATAAAGATTTTCGAAATCATTGTTGATGCGGAAACCATTTTGTAAGTGGTAATCAACATCAAGCGCGTAAGCCGAATTGCCAATTGTGCCAAATTGGGAAGCGGTCTGCGCCCAATCACCACTGCTGAAATATTCCGTCTGAGAGCTCAGTCCGAGGCGATCCGTTTCAAATAAACGGGAATATTCCTGTTGGGAAATATTCTGCGAAAGATTTCCGGCTCCCACTGGAGCGAGCAAATTCGCGATCAATAGTTCGTTCAGCCAAGGGGTTTCGTAGCGGAGATTAATCGAACGAGGATCACGCAGGGCGTCGTAACTTTCGGAGAGGAACAGGTGGGAAGAATAATTTGCATAATCACTATTCACCGCCTTGCTCGCTTCGCGAATACTGTAATCGGTCATTCCGGCGTCGCGATAAATCGCCGCAAGGTTTGCGCTTCGCACCGCTCGGTCCTGATCGAGCATCAGTTGCGAGCGGAAGACGCTCCGATTGTTGTTCAGGTCCTGCGATTTTTCGAGGTTGTTAATAGCCTGATTTACTTCGTTTCGTTGTTGGTTCAACAAGGCTGAATACAGCCAGGCGGTTGGATCATTTTCGTCGAGCTTCTTGGCGAGAGCCAATTCTTTATCGGCAAGATGTTGATCCCACGAGTAGCGGAAGATGCGGCCTTCGCTCCACGCTTTGCCCAGGTAACTGCGAAGAATAGAACGGTTGGGTTCCAGAGCAGCAGCGGTTTCGAGATCTTTGCGTCCACCATTGACGTCTCCCTTTTTGATGCGAATAAGACCCCGACCGAGCCAGGCGTTCCCCAGGGAACCGTCCAGACTGATCGCTTCGTTAAATGCTTTGCGAGACTCACCATATTGATTCCTGGCTGCCAGAAGGAAACCTTGCAGCGCACGTGCTTGCGCGTTGTTGGGTGAGAGTTGAAGTGCTTTAGCGACGGCTTCGCTCGCGATATCAGTGTTTCCGAAGCTGAACTCCAGTTCCCCGACGCGTGCGTGTGCAAAACCAAATTGTGGTGAGGACGTCGCTGCTTTTCGGGCGAGGATCAGCGCTTTTGGAAGGTTTGCCTTCGATTGTTCAACATATGAGGCGGCGAGTGCTTCCGTAGCTCCAGACGGTTCTCCAGCAGCGGTGATCGGTTGGTGTTTCACTGCTGCAATCACCTGACGCAACGCATTGGCAAGAGCAGCCGGTTTACCTGAGCCTTCCACCTTGTTCAAAGTCTCTGTTGCTTCCGCAACGTTGCCAACCGCGAGCAACAACGCGGCGCGATAAACCTTTTCCTCTGATGATCCCGCCGCGCGATCAAATGGATAATGCGCAACTGCTTTCAGTAGATCGCCACTGCGATACGATTCGAGTGACTGCGAGAGCGCTTGTTTCTCATTGTCCTTCAATCCGAGTTCATCGGTATCCAGGACGCCGGGATAATAAAAAGTCCATTGAATGGCGCCAACGGTATCGAGGGCCGGGCTTTTTTGCGGTGCCTTACCGGGCTCGGCCGAAGCTTGTTCACCACTGACGAGCGTCAATTCACCAAGTTCATTCTTCAGATCAACTTCGCCATCAACGAGCGTGAGCAACATGCGGCCGTCTTCAGCCACAGCGAGATTGAATTCCGTCCCGCGAATGGCTCCGGAGGCAGATGGTGTCCGAAATTGCATTTGCGAAGGCAAATCGCGATTGAAGAAATAGACCGAGCCACCTTTGACATCGATGGCGGCGCGCCCGTTTTTCTCGGCCGGTTGGATTTCGAGTGTCGTCAATTCATAGACGCGCAGGATGCTTAAATTTGAGAGCCGAACCGTGGCACGACTGTTTTTGCCGGTGCGCACGCGATCACCCACCTTCAATACTTGATTGGTAGATCCACTGGCCCAGGTCGTTGTGCCGGCCGGAGCAATATCCACCGTGCCTGCCGCCGTCAAGAGAACGGCATCATTGGCAACGGATTTTGCGGAGGTGGTATTCGTCTGGCCGAAAGCGGTCGTGGCCAAACAAATCAAGAACATGCAACCAAGGCGGAGCAATTGTTTCATAGCTGAGGTTTTTATTTTTGACCGGCTGATTCAGGGTTTTCCTTACTAAATATTACGATTTATAGCAAGACATGCTTTTAAATGATTGGTTGTCTCTGGCCTCGCTTCATTCCGAAACCTTTTAGGATTGAGTTATTTGGCCGCCTTGCGAGGGTGGGTTCGAATCAATCCAATCCATGCGAACCGCTTCTTATGTTTTCACAAGTATCCTGCTGGCACTCTCCGTTCTGGGATCCGCTTGCGCCACCACGCAGAAATCACGAGCCAATCACCCGGTCCCTGGGGCCGATCAAACCGAAAGGTATGTTCCCCATCTGAAAGGTAAACGGATCGCCATGATGGTTAATCCGTCCTCCACCATTGATGGAAAATCGAGTGTCGATGTTTTGTTATCAATGGGCGTCAAGATTGTGAAAATTTTTGGACCTGAACATGGGTTTCGCGGAAATGCCAGTAACGGTGCTCACGTTGCCGACGAAGTCGACGTAAAAACCGGTATCCCGATCATCTCTCTTTATGGAAAGAAAAATCGCCCGTCGAAGGAAGACATGGTTGATGTGGATATCCTGATTTACGACCTTCAGGACGTTGGGGTTCGGTTCTACACCCACATCAATGCGTTGCGAAATCTGATGTGGTCCTGCGCAGAAAACGACAAAGAGCTGATGATTCTCGACCGCCCGAATCCGCATGGTTACATGATCGACGGGCCAATTTTGGACATGAAATTGAAATCTGGCATTGGACAATTTCCGATTCCCATCGCGCACGGGATGACCGTCGGTGAATTTGCGCAAATGATAAATGGGGAGGGTTGGTTGACGAATAATCTTAAATGCAAATTGAACATTGTGAAGGTCGGCAATTACAACCACGACATGCCGTATGTTCTTCCTGTAGCTCCTTCTCCCAATTTGAACACTCCGCAGTCCGTAATGCTTTATCCTAGTATCTGTTTGTTTGAAGGAACCATTTTGAATCTCGGGCGTGGAACGTATATGCCATTCACGGTCCTGGGTGCTCCCGCTTTGAAAGGTAAATATGACTTTCATTTTACACCGGTCAGTATTCCCGGGATGAGCGAAACGCCATTGCATCAGAATGAGGTCTGCTACGGACTCGACCTGCGTCGATACGACACCGAGCAGTTGCGTGAGAAACGGCAGATCAATCTCAGTTGGTTAATGGAGACGTACAAAGCATATCCATACAAAGAAAAGTTTTTCGATTACACATACAGCAAGCAGATGGGGAACTTCGATAAACTCGCCGGCACGACGGAACTAAAGCAACAGATCATTGCGGGTGTTTCCGAAGAAGAGATTCGCAAGACGTGGGCGCCGGGGTTGAAGGCGTTTAAGGAAAAGCGGAAGAAATATCTGCTCTATCCGTAACTCGTCGTCTCGTTACTGAATGTTGGCGAAAACTACGATCGACGGGTTGCCTACTGGAACGTATTGATCGGTGAATTTCAAAAGACCTGTCTGCCGATTTACACTAAAGACGGCAACGTTGTCGTCGCGTTGGTTGCAGCAATAAAGGAAGTTTCCCGCCGGATCGAATGTGAAACTGCGAGGATAGTTTCCACGCGTCCATTCCTCATTGACAAAGGTGAGCTCTCCGTTTTTGCCAACCGAGAAAATGGCGATGCTGTCGTGCAATCTATTTCCTGCGTAGACGAAACGCCCATCCATCGAAACCAGAATTTCTGAGCAGAAGTTGCTCCCGGCGAATCCAGGCGGGAGACTCGAAATGGTTTGCCGAGCTTTCAAGGTTCCGGCAGTTGAATCGTGATCAAAAAGAACGATCGTCGAACCTTCTTCTTGGATGGAATAAAGCCAGCGCTTGTTCGGATGAAAATAAAAATGTCGCGGACCGTCGCCTGGTGGGAGCGCTACCGCCGAAGGTTCATGCGGAATCAGGACTCCTTTTGTGGTGTCAAATTTCCAGATAAAGATCCGATCCAGTGCGTTGTCGGCGTGAAAAACAAAACGGCCGACCTTATCTGACTGAATCATGTGCGCGTGCGTGCGGTCGTGGCCGCTGAAGGCGAAACTCCCCGGTGGTGCATTGGTGGCTCTGGTCGGTCCAATCGGACCGGCGTCTTTTTTAACGTCCGTTGCTTCACCGAGACTTCCGTCCGGAAGAATGGGAAGAACCGAAACAGAGCCGCCAAAATAGTTCGCGACGAAGAGAAACTTTCCAGAGGGATGAATGCTGACATAGGTCGGCCCAGCGCCGCCGGAACGCACCGTGTTGAGAAGCTTCAATTGTCCATCGGACTGATTAATCGCAAAAGCGCTGATTGTTCCTTCTTTGTCGTCGCCAACGCGATCGGTTTCATTGGAGGAATAAAGTCGAGTGCCGTTTGTATTGACGGCCAGACAGCTTGGACTGGTTCCCATCTCATAGACGCCGGTTGGCTTCATGGCGCCGCTCTTGCGGTTCACGTGAAAAATATGGATTCCCTGTCCATTGCCTGGTGGTAGATCTACTTGTGTTGGCAAAACATCGTGAAGTGGCGAACTGAAAGTGCCGACGTAAGCGACGAGCGGCCGTTCGGTGTCGAGCGCTTGTGCCGAAAACGAAGTAAAGAAGGGTGCGCCTGCAATCGCGACCGCGGAAGTTTGGAGAAACCGGCGACGAGAAATATCTTCAAAACGTTGCATCGAACCGACTCTAAAAGCAGCGCCGACTTGCGGTCGAGACAAACTCGCTGGAACAGCGAAGGATACTTGTCACATCGATTTCCTTTTGTAGCATCGCGGGATGTTTAAGTTTCCGAGATCGTTTGCTTCACTCCTTTTCTTGTTCATTGCGTCTGCGAGTTGGGGAAAGTCCGTTGAAGTGGATATATGCGTCTATGGTGGAACAGCGGGCGGTGTTGTCGCCGCAGTCCAGGCAAAACGAATGGGCAGGTCCGTCGTGTTGTTGGAGCCAGGAAAACATTTAGGCGGCCTGACCTCTGGTGGACTTGGGGCCACGGACATTGGAAATAAAGGTGCCATCGGCGGCGTTGCTCGGGAGTTTTATCAACGCCTCGGCAAACACTATGGCACGAACGAAATGTGGACTTTCGAACCTTCCGTTGCCGAAGCTGTCCTCCGGGAAATGATCAGCGAGGTTCAAGTTCCCGTTTATTTCGGACAACGCCTTGCGTTGTTAAAGAAACAGGATGGCGGTATTGCGGAAATCCAAATGACCGATGGGTCGGTGTTCCGCGCCACGATGTTCATTGATGCCACCTACGAAGGCGATCTCATGGCCAAAGCAGGCGTCGGCTATACCGTGGGGCGCGAAGCAAACAAAAAGTACAACGAAACGTTGAATGGTATTCGGGCAGTCACGCCTTCTCACCAATTCAAGGTCCCGGTGGATCCATATGTGAAAAAAGGCGATCCGAAAAGCGGGCTGCTTCCGTTTATTCAAAGTGTCGCCACGGGGACGCCGGGAGATGGTGATGCAACGGTGCAGGCTTATAATTTTCGTCTTACGCTGACGCAGAACGAAACCAATCGTCTTCCGATCCTGCCTCCAAAAAATTATGATCCCGCTCAGTACGAATTGCTGGCCCGCCTTATTGAGGCCATGGTCGCGAACGGCAGCGAGCTGACCCTCGATAAACTTTGGCTGCGCAAGATGATGCCAAATGGAAAAACGGACGTGAATAATTCAGGCGGTTTTTCCACGGATGCCATCGGGATGAATTGGGATTATCCCGATGCGAGCTACGAGCGCCGTGCCGAAATTTGGAAGGCGCATGAAGATTATACTCGTGGCTTTCTTCACTTCCTCGCAACTTCGCCTCGCGTGCCGGAAAACATTCGCGCTGAAATGAAAACGTGGGGTTTCTGCAAAGACGAGTTCCTCGACACCGGAGGCATGCCTCACCAGCTCTACGTCCGCGAAGCTCGACGGGTGATCTCGGATTACGTCATGACAGAGGATAATTGTCGTGGGACAAAGACCATTGATGATTCAGTCGGCCTGGGTGCCTACGGAATGGATTCGCACAATTGTCGGCGGATTGTTCGCGATGGCCACGTGGAAAATGAAGGAGATGTCCAGGTCCACGGGTTTTCGCCGTACCCAATTTCCTACCGTTCCATCGTTCCGAAAGAGACGGAGTGCAACAACCTGTTCGTTCCCATTTGTGTGTCGGCAAGTCACATTGCTTACGGTTCCATTCGCATGGAACCGGTTTTCATGGTCCTTGGTCAATCGGCAGCGACGGCCGCAACGTTGGCCATTTCGGAAAAAGTCTCAGCGCAAAAGGTGAACCAGACCCGGTTGAAAGAACGGTTGCTTGCGGATAAACAGGTGCTCGCCTGGACAGGTCCGGTCGTGAACTTGAAAGCGCGCTTCATTGACCCTTCCGCTTTAGGCGGCGTCGTCATCGACGATATGGAGGCAAAGCACACCGGCGACTGGACTGTGGCTTCGGCAACGGGAAGTCAGATCGTTGGCATGGGTTATTCGCATGATGGCGATTCCGGGAAAGGCAAGGCGACCCTGACATTCTCCACAGTGATTCCAACAAGAGGTGACTATCAGGTTATTCTGTATGCGCCGACGGCCGGTAATCGTTCGACAAATGTTCCCGTTACAGTCTCCAGCAATGGCACGATTATAAAAACGATCACTGTTAATGAACGCGTCGGTTCGGGAAAAACTGTCCTCGGAACGTTCTCCTTTAACGAACGCGATGCGGTGGAGGTTGTCGTCTCGAATTCGAAAACCAAAGGTCACGTTGTCGCAGATGCCGTGCAATTGCTTCCGGTGAAGAAAGACTCTCGTCCATAATGGCGGTGCAGCTCAGTCGCCTCCCCGATGTGCGGAGTTTTCAGACGCCCTATCCTTTGTCATATAACAAAAGATGACGGGGCGTTATGACTTTTGAGATCGGGCTGCTGCTAATGATTATCCTGGCAGGAGTCGTTCTCTTTTCCCTGGAACGATTACCCGCGGACGTCATCGCTCTCAGCATTCTGGTTACGTTGGTCCTCACGAAACTGCTTCCCGCCGATCAGGCATTCGCCGGTTTTGGAAGCGACACCGTAATCATGATTCTCGGGCTCTTGATCATGACAGCGGCGCTGATGCGAACGGGGGTTATGGACATGGTCGGCCGTTATGCCCTGCGTTTTACCGGGACAAATTCAAATATCCTGTTGCTCCTGATCATGCTCGCCTCGGCCATCGTGGGAGCGTTCATGAGTAACACCGCATCGACGGCATTCTTTATTCCCGTGGTGTTGGGAATTTCCACGCGCGCAAAAGTCAGTCCAACCAAACTACTCCTGCCACTCGCCTTTTCATCGATCCTGAGCAGTTGCGTCACGTTGATCAGCACGTCTTCAAATATCGTTATCAACGGATTAATGACTCAGTACAAACTGGCGCCGATGGGGATGTTTGAACTCGCGCCGGTTGGAATTCCGATCATGGTGGTTGGCCTGCTCTACATGTATTTCATTGGACGCCGATTATTGCCGGAGCGAATGGAAGTCGGCGCGGACCAGAAAATGACGTTGGGGATACGCCCATACCTGACGGAAATCATCATCCTGCCCGAATCGAAACTCGTTGGGAAAACGCTGGCGCAATCCGCGCTGGGACGAGACCTTGATCTCACGGTTGTAAGTATCGTTCGTGAGAAAACGAAGCATCTCAATCCTCATCCCAATGAAGTTTTGCAGCCCGGAGATATTTTGTTGGTGGAAGGCTCCCGCGAAGATATCCTGAAAATCAAAGACACCACGGGAATTGAAATCAAAGCTGACGTCAAACTTTCCGATCCGTTTCTCCAGGAGCATGAATTGAATCTCGTCGAAGCGATTGTCATCCCCAAATCGCGGCTCGTGGGGCAATCGTTGAAAGGCTATCGATTTCGCGAACGTTATGGTTTGCAAGTGCTCGGGATTAATCGTCACGGCGAGAATCTTCAGCGCAAGATGAGTCTGGTTCGATTGAGGGTAGGGGACGTTCTGCTGTTGCAAGGAACCACCGAAAACATTGTCGCCCTGGAAGAGGATCGGGTGGTCCGTGTCCTGAATCCGATTGAAGGAAAACGCCCGCAGTTGAAGAAGGCTCCCATTGCTGTCGGCATTTTCCTCGCAGCCATTGCACTCGCGACGTTCAAAATTGTTTCCCTTCCGCTCGCTGTGATCATCGGTTCGATCGGAGTCTTTATAACGAAATGTATTTCTCCCGAAGAGGCGTATCGTGAGGTGGAATGGAAAGCTATCATTCTCATCGGCAGCATGCTCGCCCTCGGGGTAGCGATGGAAAATACGGGGGCGGCAAAATACCTGGCGTCGCTCCTGGTGAAGTGGAGCGGGGGATCTGATCCGGTTTGGCTTCTCGCTGGCTTTTTTGCGCTCACCGTCGCACTGACGCAACCGATGTCCAATCAAGCGGCGGCGATTGTCGTGTTGCCGGTCGCGTTGCAAACGGCGTCGCAACTGCAATTGAATCCACGAACCTTCGCCATGCTGATCGCGGTGGCGGCGAGTTGTTCTTATCTGACGCCTCTCGAACCATCCTGCCTGATGGTCTACGGTCCAGGTCGTTATCGTTTTGCGGATTTTCTAAAAGTGGGTTCGCTCCTGACCATCTTGATTGGCGTCATTGCTCTCGTCCTCGTTCCGCGAGTCTGGCCGTTGCGATAACCTGAGCGCACCGTCGTCTTGCGCAGTTTCTTCAAAAATGATTTCTTCAGGGCATGGCACTTTATCCGACGATTATTCCCGGTTTGCGCAGTCCCTTCGATCAAATCAAAGGCATCGTTTACTTCGGGCGCATGCTCGACAAGATTCGCCTGCAGGCTGCCGGGAAATTGCCGCCCGGTTGGCAGCCAATGCGCGGCGCGGTAAAGGGAAGTTTCGATTCCCGTTGTTGCAGTTTCCTGCATATCGAATATGCCGCGATCGAAAAGGAAACTCTGCGCGGGAACAAGACCGACGAGGAACTGTTGGATTGGGCGTTTGCCAACGGACGAAAACCAAGCGACGAACAAATCGAAGTTTGGAATGCCTTCATGACCAAACGCGGCTGGCGCGACGCCGGAACGCAACGATTGAACGAACGACTCGCGGAAATCGGGCTGCCGCCGGGAACGGTGCAAACGATGTTCGAATTCATCGACGTTGACGAAGGGCGCCTTCAGCCATCGGTGAAATAGAACCGGGATTGCGGGAGAACGGATTTTTTCCAAATCCCGTAAATCCCAGAATTGGACTCCTGCAAAAGTGTATTTTCGGTAATACCTCGTTTCCGAAGACTTCCAAAACGACGTATTACGCACAAACCAGGTTTTGGAAAAGTTCCAGGAGGCGTATTACGCGTAATACCACCCTTCGGAAGTCTCCGGAACAGCCCATTACGGATAATACGCCTCTTCGGAACTCTTCCGACGTCGGGTATTACGAAAAAGATGGTCAAAAAGAGCCAGGAAGGGACGTATTATGCGTAATACGTCCCTCCAGAAGAGTTTGGAAGAGCGTATTACGCGTAATAGGCCTCCTCGGAAGTCTCCGGAGAGGCGTATTTTCCGTAATACCCCTTTCTAAACTCTCCAGATTGGAGGTATTACGCGTAATACCCTCCTTCCGAAGTCTTCCAAACCTGTCCATTACGCCAAACGGCATTTGCCGAGAGTTCAAAAATGGTCTGTATCCATAATGGATGATTTCGGAGAGTTCGAAAAAGGTCCATTACGCGCATGAGGCCGTCTTTGAACTCCTAAAAATCGACCTTTTCCGCATGGAAGAACTTTCCACAGCTGGAAATCAGGCCGGTGCGTAGTCTAAAAAATGTCCCTAACGGAGAGTTTCGTTCGTTGTAACGTTGAAACAGTCAGTAAATATCAAATCATCACAAATTATGAGCACTAAAAATTCAGTGGTTAACGCATACCTCTTTTTTAACGGTCGCTGCGAGGAAGCGGTGGAGTTTTATCGCAAAGCCCTTGGCGCAGAGGTGGAAATGATCGTGCGCTTCAAGGATAGCCCGGATCCCGCGCCGCCGGGAATGGTTCCTCCGGGTTACGAAAACAAGATCATGCATTGTAGTTTTCGGGTGGGCCAGACCACGGTCATGGCCTCAGACGGTTGCGACACCAAGAAACTCACTTTTGAAGGGTTTTCGATGTCGATTTCCGTCCCGACCGAAGCGGACGCGGACCGGGTTTTCAACGCTTTAGCCGAGGGAGGCAAAGTGAACATGCCTTTGACCAAGACTTTCTGGTCGCCACGGTTTGGGATGTTGGAAGATCGCTTCGGAATCGGCTGGATGGTGAATGTTGTTCCAGACTTGAAGAAGTAACCCCGAAACGCAGTTTAAGTACAAAAGAATGCGGCCCCAAGTGCAACCAATCACTCGGGGCCGCAGGTCTTATCCCCCCAAACAACGTAATAATTTTAGCCTTTCGTTCTGTCATTGACAATAGGGGTGAATTCGTCTTCACTGATAAAGGTTTCCCTGATGAAACCAAAGATTTCCTGAAAAGGACCCAAACCGTAACGGCGAGCAATCCCTCAGCTCGCCGTTTTTCTTTCCATTCATGGTCTGTTACGACCTGAAAAGAGTTTCTTATGATCGGACTCGCAAAATCAGATTGGTTTCCTGATGATCGGGCCGTTAACCGATTATGATGAGATTTGTCTGGTGTGCAGTGATTGGAACGATGTTCGTTTCCACTGGAGTTTTCGCGCAAAGTGCGCCGCGTAAAAATTTGCGCGGACACGTTCCCTCCGTGGTTTCTCGCCTCCAGGCGAAAGGACATTACGATGCGTCGGATGAGCTGCATCTGGCAATTGGACTGCCATTGCGTAATGAAACGGAGCTCGGTCACCTTCTTCACGATCTCTACGACCCGGGCAGTCCGAATTATCACAAATATCTCACGCCCGAGGAATTCACGGCTCGATTTGGCCCAACCGAAGCGGATTATGAAGCTGTAAAAAAGTTTGCTGAGGCGAACGGACTGAAGGTGATCGGAACCCATGCGAATCGAGTGGTCCTGGATGTGTCCGGGAGCGTTGGAGATATCGAGCGTGCTTTTCATACGACGCTTCGCATTTATTCTCATCCCACCGAGCAGCGAGACTTTGTGGCGCCAGAAGTGGAACCGTCTGTTCCAGCGTCCGTTCCCGTGGTTGATGTGAGCGGTTTGAGCGACTTCGGCCGCCCAAAACCGATGGCGAAACGTGTAAAAGAGTCGCTGAAGAAATTGGCAGGTTCGGGACCGAGTGGATTTTACGCTGGCAACGATTTTCGAAATGCCTACGCGCCGGGAACAACACTGACCGGTGCTGGGCAAACGGTTGGACTATTACAATTCGATGGTTACAACCAGAGCGACATCGTCAGTTACCAAAACACGATCGGCAGGACGAACTATGTCACGCTGCAGAATGTTTTGATCGACAACTTCAAAGGCGGAGCAGGGGAAGGAAACATTGAAGTGTGTCTCGACATTGAAACCAGTTTGTCGATGGCGCCGGGACTGACGAAGATTATCGTCTACGAAGGAAACCCGAAATTCCCATTTTTTAATCCCGTTGACGTCGTTAATAGAATCGCCACGGATAATCTCGCAAAACAGGTCAGTTCCTCATGGACGTGGAGCGGCGGTCCGAATGCGTCGGTCGATGCGGCGTTTCGGCAGATGGCTGCGCAGGGACAATCTTATTTTCAGGCCTCGGGCGATAGCGATGCATACACCGGTTCGCAGTTATTGGATATTTCGAGTGAAATTAATTCTCCTGTCGCAAGCACGAACGTAACGGCGGTCGGAGGGACCAGCCTGGTGATGAACGGCGCGGGGGGCTCGTATAATTCGGAATCCGTCTGGAACTGGAATAGTCTCGGTGGCCAATACGCCAACATTGGTTCCAGTGGTGGTGTCAGTACGTATTATTCCATTCCCCCATGGCAGGCCGTTTTAAATATGACCGCAAATCTGGGTTCGACCACAATGCGGAATGTTCCGGACGTTGCGTTAACCGGGGATGATGTTTACGTCGTGTTCACGGAGAACAACGCGAGTTCCTCGGGAGGTGTTGGCGGGACCAGTTGTGCAGCGCCGCTCTGGGCAGGCTTTACGGCTTTAATCAATCAGCAGTCCATGGCGTCCAGCGGGACAACGGTTGGGTTTGTTAATCCCGCGATTTATGCGTTGGGAATGACGACGAATTATACGAATTGTTTTCACGACACGACCGTCGGCGACAATATTGGCACCAATACACCGGGATTGTATCCGGCGGTGCCGGGTTATGACCTTGCAACGGGTTGGGGTTCGCCGAATGGAACGAATCTGATTAACGCGCTTGCTCCACGTCCTTATATCATCGTGCCGCCTGGGAGTAAGACCAACTCGGCGGGAAACAACGTGACTTTCAATGTTGTTGTCGGAGGGTTGCCGCCGTTCAGTTATCGCTGGTTGTTTAACGGTACGAATCTTTCAGATGGTGGAAATATTTCTGGCGCGACCACGAGCACGTTGACGCTGAACTCCATTGCAACGAGCGATGCAGGAAATTATCGAGTCGTGATCACGAATACGTCGGGTTCTGTGACAAGCAGTATCGCAATCTTGAGCGTGCCATCCGTCGCGACGAATCACGCCCCAAACTTGTCTGCGATTTCGAACAAGACGGTCAATGAGCTCGCAACTTTAACCATTACCAACAGCGCGACCGATGCAGATACCAACGCGCTGACTTTTACTCTTGAACCCGGCGCTCCGGCAGGTGCGAACATTACAACGAATGGTGTTTTCAGCTGGACTCCAACAGAAGCCCAAGGCCCTTCCACCAACAGCATTACGGTTCGCGTGACAGATAACGGAAGCCCCGCTCTGAGCGATACCAAAACATTCAGTGTGGTGGTCAATGAAGTGAACGTTGCGCCGGCGCTGAACGGCGTTTCCAACAAGACGGTTAACGAGGGGGTAAATTTATCCGTCACCAATGCCGCGACGGATGCGGATCTTCCTGCGAATACGATCACTTATTCTCTGGGAACGAATGCCCCGTCTGGCAGTTCGATTCATCCAGCCACCGGCGTTTTCACATGGACTCCGAGTGAGGCGCAAGGACCGGGTGTCTATTCAATCACTGTGATCGCGACGGACAATGGTGTGCCGGTTTTGACGACGACAAACACGTTCTCTGTGACCGTGAACGAATCAAATGCGGCACCCGTGCTGGATGCCATTACGACGAAGATTGTTCACGCGGGAATGTCAGTCGTAATTACCAATCACGCGACGGATCCGGATCTTCCAACGAATACCTTCACCTTTTCGCTGACCAATTCGCCGGTGGGCATGAGCATTAATGCTGGAAATGGAACGGTGAGTTGGACGCCAACTGACGCGGATGCCGGGTCGACAAATAGTTTCACGGTGAAAGTTTCGGATAGCGGTTCGCCGAATTTGAGTGACTCCAAAACAGGCAGCGTTGTGGTCATGTCGCGTCCCACCTTCTTAGATGCGTCCGTTTCCAATGGAGTTGTCACGCTCACCTGGACGTCGATTGCGCAACAGTTGTATGGAATTCAGTTTGCCGACAATTTGACCGGGACGAATTGGTTAAACCTCGGAGCGGATGTGCTGGCGGTTGGAACAACGGTTTCTACCAATGATTTGGTGAGCGCAACGAATCGCTTTTATCGCATTGTGGTTCCGTAAGGAACTGGGCGGTTACGCGAGAACCGCGTTGCGTTCCGCGGGATCAAGAACCTTCCATTTTCCCGGCGGAAGATCGCCGAGAAGGAAATTGCCGATCTGCACTCGCATCAATCGTAACGTGGGATGACCGACCGCCGCGGTCATTCTTCGCACCTGTCGGTTCTTGCCTTCGACCAGTTCCAAACCAATCCAGCAATCTGGAACCGATTTGCGAAAACGAATCGGCGGCACGCGAGCCGGAACGGTCGGCTGAGGGTCCAACATCCAGGCACGGCACGGGAGAGTCTTGCGTCCCTGAATAACGACGCCACTTTGTAATTGTCCCAATGCTTGTGCTGAAGGAATTCCTTCCACCTGCGCCCAATAGATCCGTTGATGACCTTGTCGTGGATGAAGAAGCTTCTGGTTTAAAGCAGCTTCGTCGCTCAGCAACAACAACCCTTCGGAATCGGAATCGAGTCGGCCGATCGGGTAGACGTTTTTCGGAAACCCGAACTCGGCCAGGGGCCGATTGGGCGAACCATCCGGCGTGAATTGAGAGAGCACACCATAGGGTTTGTTGAAAGCGATCAGCACACGGTGGTTGTAACCCGATCTGGAGAAAAGCCGAAACTAAATATGATGGGCGGTGTTTTTGGATCATCGTTCTGTTGTTTTGGCACAAAATGAAGAACGGACGCCGGTCTGGCGTCTCAGCTTTTGGACATGGCTCTTATGAAAAACCTATTCGGCCTCCTATTTGCATTCTTGAGTTTTCCTGCGTTTGCCCAGGTCTCGGTCCAGGTAACCAATCCTCCTCCAACGGTTCTCGAGTCGTTTGCCAATGCGCGCGACGCGGTGATCATTAAAGGGATTTCCCACATCGGCAGCCCCACGGGGCAGATTACGTATCCCATGGATATTCGGGTTCAGGAACTGATAAACCTGCAAAATTCCAACAGGGTTTATGGAGTGGTGGTGCGAACAAAAATGCCGACGCAAACCATCGTCAACTACATCGATTACGAAGAGTTGGAACCTTTGTTGGCGGCAATTCATTATATCGTGGAGGTTGATCACAATGTCACCCCGCTGGAGCATTTTACGGCTTCGTTTCAGACGAAGGGTGGCCTGACCATATCAAAATATTCCATAGAGAATCGGAATTACACGGCCATTCGAACCGGAATCGCCGATGTAGATCCGAACATCATGGACATCCCCGCAATCGGCCAATTTGAGACGTTGATGATCGCGGCAAAGACCAAGTTGGATTCTTTGCGGCGGTAGTTCGCGGATAAGAATTGCGTAACGATGAATTCTGAAAGCGAAAAGAAGGAAATCTTTGAAAAACACGCGATTCAAGCAGGTCACGCATGGATGAGCGGGGGAATCTTGATAATTGGGATTATGAGTGCCGGCGGCCTCGGGACTCTCATCGTTTCTGTGATCTTGTGGAAAATAAACTCGATCCTCATGGTTTTCGGCGCGTTATTCGGCATTGGAATTTTGATCTCAGTCGTAAAAGGCATTTTTTGGAAACGGGAAGCCTTGAAATGTCCGTTTTGTCGAGTGCAAGGGCGGTTTGTGCAGGTGGATTCCCTTTACGAATTTCGGTGTCCGCACTGCCTGCGGGCAGCTAAAACGGATGTGACCATTGACTTCGGTGGAGACTGATCGGCTTTATTAGCTTCTTCGAGCAATCAGGCCCGTCTGGTTGGCGTTACAATTACACTTTGCAATCGCCCATACCTGTCGTAGATATTTCGTCCCCGCATACGCGATTTTGCGACGCGGGGAACGAAAATGAAACCTGAAATCGAAATCTACGACACGACCTTGCGCGATGGTTCGCAAGGCGAAGGCATCAACTTTTCTGTCGCGGACAAGATTCGAATTGCCGAACGTCTCGACGCTTTCGGGGTGCATTTCATTGAAGGGGGCTGGCCCGGATCGAATCCCAAGGATATCGAATTTTTCCAGCAGGCCCGGAAACGTAAATTTAAGAATGCCAAACTGGCGGCCTTCGGTTCCACCCGTCGCAAAGACGTTGCCGTGGAATTGGATGAGCAGGTGAAGCTGCTGATCGATGCGGACACACCAGTCGTCACGATCTATGGCAAGACCTCCATGTTACACGTGAAGGAAATCCTTCGCTGCACGCCCGAAGAGAATCTCGCCATGATCGGCGACACTGTTCGTTACCTGAAAGATCACGGGAAATTTGTGATCTACGATTGCGAACACGCTTTTGACGGTTACAAGCTCGATTCCGAATACGCGATCGCAACGTGGCAGGCGGCGGAAAA
>CBHTTJ010000133.1:0-17555 GCA_966095605.1 uncultured bacterium
TTGCCGTCACAGAGAAGACCACTGTTGCGCCCGGATTATTTGTTTGGCTGACCGGTTGTGAAGTAATCGCTGCACCATTGGTCAGGGTTAAGGTAGCACCCGCACTCGTAATGGACCCAGCCAGGTTTGTCACTACCACGTCGTAAGACGCCGTGTCATTAATTCCAGCTCCGGTCACCGTCAAAATTGAACTCGCAGAACCGTTAATATTTCCAACATCGCTCAAAGCCACGCCGCCTTTGCGCCATTGATAATAAAGAGGCGCCGTTCCGTCCGCGGTGACGCTGAAGTAAACCGTTGTCCCCGGATCCACTGTCTGGCTTTGTGGAGGAACCGTAATACTTGGCGGCAATCCAAGAGTCGCGGACAATGTCAAATTATCCAGGCCAAGTCCCTGAGAATTCGCACCGGTTGTATTGAAATGCCAACGCAAATAAAACTTCGAATTCGCCGCAATGCTGAGGCCGGAAATAGTGAACGATTTGTTCACCACGGTTCCACCAGAGAATGTGTAACTGTTCACTCCCGTGGCGAACGCTCCGCTGTCACCTGACGTATAAGCCGTCCAATTTGTCCCATCCAATGACAGGAAGAACGTAACTGACGCATTTGCCGTATTGATGCGATAGCGCTCATAATCGAACGAGAGCGTCAACGCAAGAATGTTGCTCCCCGTGGAATTGTAAAAACCAGCCATGATGCCGTTTGGCGACGCGTAGCCGCCCGAAGTCATGAATCCAATGGATCGATCAGTGGTATTTGCAGAGTTACCCCAATTGTAACGGCCACCAGTGGTCGGCGAACCGCTGCTCGCCGTCTGATTCACGTTGTTTGTATTGCTGGCAGCACCAAATGTCGGACTCGCGACTCCAGCCGCCGTCATCAACCATCCGCTTGGAAGGTTTGTCGACGTCCCTACTCCATCAAAGTTCTGGGTATACGCAGAGCTGTTAAGAACCAGTTCGCCTTGAGCCGTCACCAATACCAATGAAGCGCTGCTGCTGGTTATCGAACCAACGCTGTTGCTAACGGCTACGGAATAATTGGCTACATCAGAAGCCTGTGCATTTGAAATCGTCAAGGCGCTGGCCGTCGATCCGACAATGTTTCCACCTTCGCCGAGGTTCGATCCGTTTTTCTTCCACTGATAACTCAATGGCGCAGTCCCAGAAGCCGTCACGCTTAACGTCGCTGTTCCACCTGCAAGAACACCCGTGTCTTTCGGCTGAGTGCTGATCAACGGATCATTCACCGTCAAAACGGCATTAGAACTGGTCACTGTTGCAGCCGCATTGGAAACAACGACCGCATACGTACCGGCGTCAGCACCGAATACGTTGGTGATACTTAGTGTCGCCGCAGTTGAACCGATAATATTTCCACCGTCCGATAAAGGCGTGCCGTTTTTACTCCAGCGATAGCTCAGACTCGGACCAGCCGCTGTGACAGAAAACGTCGCCGTCGTGCCGGGATTGTTCGTGCGGCTCGACGGGTGAGAACTGATCGTCGGAGGCGTGATCACGGTCAGCGTTGCGATTGAACTCAACGCAGTCGAAATGGAATTGCTCACCAGCAGGCTATAACTTCCCGCATCCGCACCCGCCAGGTTGGTCAACGTCAGCGAAGAGGTGTTTGCGCCGATGATCGTTGCCGAGTCTGTCAGGTTGGTTCCGGCTTTGCGCCATTGATAAACCAACGGTTCTGTTCCACCAACGGATGCCGTGAACGTAACGGCACCTCCCTGAATGTTGGTTTGGCTGAGTGGCTGTGTATTGATAGCCGGGTCGACGACCGTCAACGTCACCGTTGCGGTATTTGTGGACCCGAGAGAATTTGTAATCACACAGGCAAAGCTTCCCGCATCCGCTGCCAACACACTGCTGATCGTCAGTGTTGAATTGGTTGTTCCGGAAAGATTCCCGCCATCCGTAATATTCGTTCCATTCTTTTGCCATTGATAAATCAAGGGTGAAGAACCGCCCGCCTGCACCGTAAAGGTCGCCGTCGTTCCCGCGTTGTTGGTGCGGCTGCTCGGATTAGCGATGATGCTTGGAAGGGCATTGTTCGGGTTATTGAAGATCATCACGACCGGTAAATGATCGGATGTCGTCGAATCATCGGTCGCCTGCAGACCGCTCGGCGTCGGGGACAAAAGATCGGTGCGGAAAACCTGACTTGATTGGATCGTCGCATACAACGATTCCGAAGGCATGATGTAATCGTAACGATGGGCCAGAGGTAGCGACTGGATCGAAAAGGTTCTATCATCGCTATCAACAGGATTCACCGGAGTCGTCAACTTGAGACCAGTAGGACTGCTGATGAGTTTCTGAATTGGCAACTGACTCGGACCAGGCGGACGATTGATGTCTTCATTTAGATCACCGGTCAGAACATAATGATGAGTGGCATTGGACGTCAGGAATGACGTCACGAAGTAATTGGAAACCGCTCCGGCTTCCGCCGCCCGCTTTTGGCAACTATCCGAATCACTGCCTGATTTCAAATGCGTGGTGAAAACATGCAACGGCTGGGAGAAACCGGGCACCACCACTTCTGCTTCAAAAAGATCCCGGGTAAACGTGCTGTTGGTATATCCATAGGCAGACAGATCGGCATTGACCAACCACTTCTGCGAACGGGTGATGCTCCAGCGACTGACAATGACGCTCCGGATAAATCCGTCACTGCTCGAGTTCGTCGCATAATAATAGCCCGGTAAATATTGATTCACGAAATTCGTGATCTCATGAGTTTGTGTCAAAGGAATTTCGTTAAAGGTAATAACGTCAGGATTGAGATAAACCACCTGTCGTCCCAACGCCTGCACTTTCGCTGTGTTCGTACTGAAATCGCCCACGCCATTCCCTTTCACGTTATAAGTCATCAGCGTGACGGTTCCCGCGCTGATGGTCAGCGTTGCCACCAGGCTTGTGACACTGCCCGCCGTATTGGTTACGAGGACAAAATAATTTCCAGCGTCTGTGCTGGCCACGTTGGTCACCGTAAGCGAAGCGCTGGTTCCCCAGGCGATGTTCGTTCCGTCTTTTGCCCATTGATAACTTAGCGGAAGACTGCCCGAAGCAACCATCGTGAAAGTTGCGTTGCTGCCCGTCACAGCATATTGGCTGGTGGGCTGGGTGGTAATCGTCGGAGCGACAGCATTCACAGTAAGCTGCGCCACGGAACTCGTAATCGATCCATAATCATTGGTAACGATCACCTGATACGAACCAGCATTCGTAAATGTCACACCGGTCAGGGAAAGAATAGAGTTAGTCGCCGAGGAAAGATTGCCGGAATTAAATTGCCATTGATACCGCAACGGCGCCGTGCCGGAAGCCGTCACCGAGAAGCTCGCATTGCCACCATCATTCGTTGTCACGTTCTGCGGGTGAGAGGAGATGGTCGGCGCCGTTCCCGTTGCCGGAGCGTAACTCAGATTGAAATTGTCGATACCAAAACTGTCGCGACTGCCGCTGCCGGTCGAAGCAGTTAACGCAACAACCCGTATCCAAACGTTCTGACTCTGATTATCCACGGCGGCCGGAAACGTAAACGTCTTCGTCGCCGTGCCGAATGTCCCCGGGTCTGTATAAGTAGTTCCCACCTGAGTGAAACTTGTCGGAGAAGCTCCGAGGCCGTATTCCACCGACCAAATCGTGGAGCGCGTCTGAACACTGAGCATATTGAAGTCGAGACTCAGCTGCAGCGTTCCATAGCCAAATGTATTCTGAAGCTGCACGACAAATGCCGATCCGGGATCGAATCCGGCTGTACCGCTTTGGCGAATGCCGAGACACCGATTGGTTACGGTCGCCTGATAGGCTGTCGCTTCGTTGCCAATCAGATTGGTGCCTCCATTACTCGTGGACGCGAAATTCTTAAAGGCACCCGCTGAATCCACCCACGAAGTAGCCGCGGTTGTAAGGCTGCTGCTCGTCCCAAGACTGCTCGCGCTCGAACTGATTCGAACGGACCAGCCTGCGGGCAAACCGGAGCCGATCGTGTTGAAATTTTCGGTATAGCTCGTTCCACTGAGTGTGACTTGTGCGAGCGACGACAGGACGGTCACAAAGAATGCAGCCACGACGGCGCCGAGGCGGAAACAACGGGAATCTTTCATGCTGTAGGATTTTTCTATCGAAAAGCCAATCGGAACATGGAAATGCCTGCACAACCTGCCGGTGCACATTCCTCATTGGCTCAATGGAGACCCTAGTAGAATCCACTACTTTAAAGCAACTTTAATCCAGAGAACTTATTCACAGAAAGGGGAGATCAATGAAGCCCAGCAGCGACCTCCACGCACACATTTCTCGGTCGTTTGCGACAGGAATAAAGGCGGGCAAAGAATCACAACCCGGGTCCGATTGCCGGAAAAGACCGCCGCCGGCCCCCCCCCCCCGGCAAAATCCAATTTAGGGGGATGCGGTCTGAAACAATATAACGGAACCCGCCAACAGCCTGAAAACGGTCGAATTGTCTTATCTTGTCGGTTTGCAAGGAGAAGGAATAAATCTCCGGTTTTCCAAAGACTTTTAAAAGTCGGCGCAATTTCGGAAGGCGGTTTTAAACTCTTAAAAGTGCCTTCCCATATTCCTTCAGGTTTTAAAACTCTTTTAAAACCTCCCGCGATTTGGGAAGGCCTTCCAAAGCTCTTTGGAAACCCGACGGAATTCAGGAAGGCATCTCCAAACCCTTGGAAAACCCTTCGCGATTTGGCGCCAACTTTTTAAAGCCTTTTCAAAGGCGAAGAAACGCAAATGCGCTTTCTCGCCATTCAGTGGAATGGAGTTTTAATCGAGATAGAAAAAGGCCTAAGGGTGCGGACGACCTTCGTTCCGCTTTCTTCCTAATCCTTGGCCAAAACCTTTTCCAGAAGTTGATTCAAACGATTCAACATCGCGCGCGGATCTTCCAGCAGGCCGGCGGCAACGCGGGCGTTGTCAAGAATCTGCTCCGCAACGCTCGTCGCCAGGGAAGCGTCTTTTTGTCGGGTCGCCTCGAGGCGGGAAATAATCGGATGCGCAGGATTGATCTCCAAATCGTACGTCGTCGACGGCATCTCATCTCCGTCCTTCTTCATCGCCTTCATAATGCGACGCATGCTTGACGTCATGAATTTATCGGAGTCAACAACCACCGCAGGACTGTCCGCAAGGCGTTTGGAAACACGAACCTCCCCTACCTTATCGCCGAGCGTTTCCTTCAGCCATTGCGACAACGATTTCGCTGCATCCTCGGACAAGGCGCCTTCCTTTTTCGTTTCCAAATCGAGCTCAGCTTTTTCGGCGAGCTTGAGCGCCTTGCCTTCAAAGGTGTGCAGATGTTCCGTGACAAATTCGTCCCATGGATCGTAAAGGAAAAGCACTTCAAATTTCCGTTCCCGGAAAACTTCGAAATACGGACTACTTTCGGCGGCAGCTCGATTTGCCGCGAGAAGACAATAAATCTCTTTCTGATCCGACGGCATGCGCTTCACATAATCCGCGAGCGACGTGAGCTTGCCTTTGTCGAGCGTCGACGACTCAAAGCGCAATAGTTTTCCAAGCGGCTCCTTGTGATTGAAGTCGGTAACGATGCCTTCTTTCAGGAAGCGCTGATATTCGGAATAGAACTTTTCGTACGCCTCCGGATCCTTCTCCGATTGTTCATCGAGAAATTTCAGGAAACGACCCGTGAGCACCTTGTTCAACTTCTGCATCAACGAGGTGTCCTGCATCGTCTCGCGAGAAATGTTCAAAGGTAAATCTTCGCTGTCGACGACGCCTTTGAGGAAGCGCAACCATTCGGGAAACAAACCTTTGGCTTTCGCCTGGATCAACACTTTGCGGCAATAAAGGTTTACTTCAGATTCGATCCGGCCCATGCCCATGGTTTCGAAATTCTTCTGCGGGACGAAGAGCAGTGCTTTGATGGCTAATGGCGCGTCGGCGGAGAAATGCAATCTGAACAACGGCTTCTCATGATCGTGACCGAGGAAGGTGTAGAACTCATTGTATTCCTCTTCCTTGATTTCGCTTTTGTTGCGAGCCCAGATCGCTTGTACCGTGTTGAGACGTTTGCCGTTTAGTTCAATCGGAAACGGAACAAAGCTCGAATACCGTTTAATGATGCGTTCGATCGTCCTTTCCTGAGCGAACTCCTTGGCGTCGTCCTTCAGTTCCAGGGTAATCTTCGTCCCGCGGGAAAGATCAGCCACGGGTGCGAGTTCATATCCTGCCCCACCTTCACTGGTCCATTGCCAGCCTTGTTCGTCCGGAGCAAACGAGCGGCTCTGAACAACGACCCGTTTCGCAACCATGAACGCGGAGTAAAAGCCCACCCCAAATTGTCCGATGAGTCCGACGTCAGGTTTTTTGTCTTCGGCCAATTGCTTCAGGAAAGCTTTCGTTCCGGAGTGCGCAATCGTGCCGAGGTTTTCCACGAGCTCCCCATGCGTCATACCGATCCCCGTATCGGTAATCGTAATCGTGTTCGCCTTGTCATCGGTAGTGATGGCGATGGATGGCGTTAGGTCGGACTGATGAATCGGTTTGCCGGAAGATTGTTGAAAGCGAAGTTTCTCACAGGCATCGGCAGCATTGGAAATCAGTTCGCGGACAAAGATTTCTTTGTCGGTGTAAAGCGAATGAATGACGATATTCAGCAACTGCTGGATCTCAGCTTGAAAATGATGCGTTTCCGTTTTGCTCATAGGCGGGCATTCCAATACGTTTAGACGACGTTCTCGTCAAGAGGGAGGAAACGGAAGTTTCGCAGAAGGAAATATTGAATCCAAAAGAAAATGAGCTGATTTGCCGGAGCAGAGCGTTTTAGAAATATGGACGACGAGAATTCCAATGCGACTAACCCCGTTGAATATCCCATTGATGGAGTGCTCGACTTACATGGGTTCGACCCAAAGGAAGTGAAGGATCTCGTCCCGCATTATCTCCGCGAATGTCAAAAGCGTGGCATTCTCCGGGTGCGCGTGATTCACGGAAAAGGCATTGGGAATTTACGCCGAACGGTTCACGCCCTGCTCGGCAGGATGCCGGAAGTTGCATCTTTCTCACAGGCGAGCGCGGAATTCGGGCATTGGGGTGCGACACTAGTTTTTCTCCGCCCAGAAGAAAGGTGGGAACCCTGAGCCAAAAAATCGGTTGCTTCTGGAAAACAAAAGTTTATAAAGGTTCGGACGTTGAGGTTGCCAACGGTCAGGAAACAATATCTCTATGAAAGCACACCTCTCTGTCTTGTTTACTCGAGTCTCCTTGGCATCTTGTTTGTGGATCACTGCTCTTTCAGCTCAGGCCGCTTTGACCGACAGCTGGAATTTCAACGAATCCAGTGGGAACATTGCGTCGAACAGCGTCAGCGCCAATAATGGAACTGTTTTGGGCGGAGTTACACACGTGGCTGGCCAAGTTGATAAAGCCTATCAGTTTGATGGCAATAATGGATACGTAACTTTTGGAAATAATGTCGGCAATTTCGGAACGGGAGACTTCAGCATCAGCGTTTGGATGCGCAATTCTGGCAATGCGGGACGCGCATTTTTGGAAAAACGTCCTGCCTGCAACATGGATTACGGCGTCAGTTGGTGGGACATTCGCATGAGCGACACGATTGGGATAGCCATCGCGAGCGATCACAACCAGTATTATACCGACATTGTGACTGCAAAACCTGTAAACGACGGCCTTTGGCATCATGTCGTTTGGGAACGAGCGGGCTCTACTTTAAAAGTCTTTTTGGATGGTGCTTTGAGTGGTTCGAAGAATATTCCCGGCACCATTAATTTGAGCAATTCTGTCGCAATGCGCGCGGCAATCAGCTCCTGCGACTATATTGACGGAACGTATCCCTACCCTGGAGCACTCGATGAGCTGCAGCTTTTCAATCATGCGTTGACTGCGGAAGAAGTGAAAAGCATGTATGAAACAGTGATTGCGAATTTGCCACCGGATTGCGCAACCAGCCTCGCTTTGGCTCAGGCGCAGTTGGCGGGTGCTAATCAGACCAATGCTTTGCTGACGGCTCAATTGCAAGCTGCTTCGACTTCCGTCAGCAACCTCCAACAGCAACTCACGACGCTCAATCAGTCCTACAATTTGTTGCAATCTCAGTACAACAGCGCAAACAACTGGAATACGTATTACGTCGACCTCCTGACAAAGATTGCCCAGCCCGTTTCACAGCTTTCGAGCAATTACGCGATTCAATACAACAGTCCCGGATTCAAGATACCCGGAGCGACACTTGATCTACAGGTTTCCAACATTGTCTTCGGGATTCAAACATTGGATTCGGGCGCACAATCAAAGCTCTTCAAGCTTTGGTCGCAGAAAAAGACGACGTCTGGTTTCTAAGGGTTGGCTAAAATAACCTCACCCTGACTTCTCTTCTCAGGAGACAGTGTTGAATAAAATTACCCGAAGAGCTGCTCAATCGGCTTACCTTTGCCATCGACCGTAACGTAGAACGGACGTTTCTCCACTTCATACGCCAGCTTCGGTGAAATCCCGAGAGCGCGATAGATGGTCGCGTGCAAATCTTCAATGATCACGCGATCTTTGATCGTTTTGCATGGACGTTCATCGGCTGTTAAACCGTAGAGATGTCCCTTCTTCATGCCGCCGCCATAGAGCATTACGCAACCAGCATCCGTAAAGTGGCGGTGCATGCCGTAAAACTTCAGGTCGTTGATCGTGTCCGGTTGCTCCACCTGCCCTTTGACGGGCTTCTCAGGTTTACCTTCGACCAGAGCGTCGCGACTGAACTCGCTCGCAAGGACAATCAACGTGCGATCCAATAAACCGCGCTGCTCGAGGTCGAGAACGAGTTGCGCGATCGGCGCATCAATCATCTTCTTTAGTTCCACCATCCGCGTGTGACCGTTTTCATGCGTATCCCAATATTGAAACGGAATGTATTCAGTGGTGACTTCGATAAAGCGGGCGCCCGCCTCCGTAAGGCGCCGAGCAAGCAAACATCCCAAACCGAAACGACCGGTATTGTATTTTGCGTAGCTCTCCTTGGGTTCGAGCGAGAGATCAAAGGCTTTAGCCGCATCAGAACTAAGCAACCGGTGCGCGTTATCGAGTGATCTTACCAGCGATTCTTTTTGGTAATCGTTACCGAGTTGGCCGATCGGACCTTTTTCCAGGAGTTTGCGGTAAAACTTGTCACGATTTTCAAATCGGGAAGGACTCATTCCTTCAGGTGGACGCACAGCGCGAACGGCTTCTTCCGGATTCGATACGATGAACGGACCGTATTCGCTACCGAGAAAACCGGCCGTGTGAAATGCTTTCAACTCTTCCCCTTCTCCAAGGTCGAAACGCTGGCCAATATCGATAAACGCAGGAACCGCCGGATTTTTTGGCCCGAGGGTTCGCGCAATGACAGAACCAATGTGCGGGGCGGCGACCGTTTGCGGCGGCGCATAACCGGTGTGCCATTGGAACTGATGGCGTGAATGCAAAATGAAGCCGAGATCACCTGCGGTATAACTTCGGATCAGCGTTCCGCGATCCATCACCCGCGCCATGTTTTCCAAACCAGCGGTGAATTTAATATGATCAACCGACGTATCGATTTGCGGAAAGGTCGAAAGAACTTTTTGCACCGACATTCCCTTTTCGTAAGGCGCATATTTCTTCGGATCGAAAGTTTCTGTATGCGCCATCCCGCCACCCATCCATAGAACGATAACCGTATCCGCAGTAGGCGTAATCTTTTCCTGTTCGTAGGAAGCTTCAGCGCTCAGAACGCGATTCGGATAGCCTGCAGCTAAAGCGCCCAGTGTCGCCGCACTGGCCGTTTTTAGAAAGTCCCGACGATTCCATTGATTGGTAATTCTCATAACGCTCGTCTTAATAAATCAGCTGAAATTCCGGCAACATCGCCATAGCCCAGAGGAAGTCTTCCACTCCTTCTTTCCTGATCTCTTTGCCAACCAACTCCTCTCCCAGTTTAAGCTCCGTTGATGTTGGTTTCCGCCCTAAAGCCTTCTGATAAATTTCCTGAACCAATTGGCGACTTGACTTCGCCGTGTTCGCAAGGTTACCCGCGCCACGAATCAAAATATCTGAAAGCGTTCCACCGTTCGTCATCTCCAAGGCCTGCAACGTCGTCGCCGTGCTCGGACGTGTCGTGACAACCTGTTCCCGATTCGGACGTCCCAACGCAATCATCAAAGGGTCAGCGGCGACCAATGAGGCCCGAACGGACCCGCCATAAGCCGACGCCAACTTTGTCGCCATGTACCCTTTACCAACTCGCCACGGCAACATCGGCATGTCGCCAAGTTCGCTCGCTGATTTCCAATCTGTCGTCACAAACTCCAGCTTTTCCCAACCTTCTCTCCTTTCATTCGAAACCAGCCAGGATTTATCGGAAATAAAATCATTTGTCTTCGCCGTTTTCCCGCCATGCGCCCTCAACCGTGCAAAGAATAAGAACCCGGCGGGATTCTCTGTTCCCTCAATTGCCTTCTCTGGCGTGGGATCGCTGTTGTCCGGCAAATTATTTACAACTTCCGCGGCAAAAACGTTTCCACCTTTTTTCAGGAACGGCTCCAGGTCATACAAATACGCGTTCTTGAATTCATTACCGCTACCGACTTTCTGCCCGTTCACGTAAAGCGTGAAAACATTGTCCGCCACAACCAACGCCTTGGCATCCGTTGGAACAGGATCGAGTGTGACGCTTTTGCGGAAATAAAGATGTTCGCACTTGGCCTTCACCGCGGCGTCTTTAGTGTTCCATATCCAACGGGGCTGCGGCTTCAATGCGTACTTCTTTTCGTCCGATTCCGTGGACGCCACGTCGGCGAGGGCATTGCCATAACCAATACCGGTCAGGGAAGTGAGAGCGTCGCGAAACTGTTCGGCCGTTAAACGACGAACGGAAGGTCCGCGAAATACATAACCACTTTCATTCTCTCCAACGTTCACCGCAGGCAATTGATAGGCCCGCGAAGTAACAATTTGTTTGATGAGGTGACGAACATCATATTTGCTCGCGACAAAATCTTCGGAGAGCCAATTGAGGATATCCTGGTTCCATCCCGCTTTTTCCATGTCATCGACGGGCTCAACGAATGCGCGGCCAAAAAAACGTCCCCACAAACGATTCACCAACGTTCGCGAAAGACGTCCGTTTTTCGGACTGGTAATGCACGATGCCAGTTGTTGCAGACGAACCGCTTTGTTGGTGCTGTTGACTTCCCCAAATTCCGGATACAGAAACTTTGTCCCCGCCATTTTTCCGGTCGGTTTGTCGCATTGGTAAATCTCGAGCGGCTGATCGGAGTAGATATTGGCCAGTGCATAAGCGTCAGCGAGTTGCCAGTCGTTGACGAAGCTATCGTGACACGACGCACACTTCATGTTCAGGCCCATGAACACCTGTGAAATAGTTTGCGCGGCCTGCATCGGCGGAACCTGCGAGGCATTCACGACACCGCGCCAGACAATGCCTTTCGTGAATCCTTCTGATTCTGGTGTCGGGTTAATCAATTCCGCAACGAACTGATCATACGGTTTGTTTGTTTCCAGCGAATGATAAAGCCAGGTCGTGATTTGCTTTCGGCCGCCATCGATATAACCCGTTCCTTTGTAGTCATTCCGCAGCATGTCGTTCCAGAACGTAAGCCAATGCTCGGCGTAAGCCCGATTATCGTGCAGCAGCTTTTCAACAAGTCTGTCCCGCTTGTCCGCGGATTTATCAGCTACGAATGTTTCCAACTCTTTGGCCGGTGGAAGCAATCCGATGATGTCGAGATAAACGCGTCGCGCAAACACACGATCGCTTACGACCTCCGGCCATTTAACTTTGTTGGTTTTGAAATAAACATCGAGCAGTGCGTCCACTGGATTTCCGCTCGTAGCCGCTACTTTTGGTCCCACCGGTTGCAGGTTCTGGGCTTCCACCTTTCCCAACCATACGCCCTTGTCCCACTTTGCGCCCTGATCAATCCAGGCGCGGAGCAGAGCAATCTGGTCCGGCTTCAATTTGGAACCTTTCTTGGGCATCACCGCGTCGGGATCAAAACCCATGACCAATTCAATCAGCAGACTTTCTTCACTCTTTCCTGGAACAACTGGCGCACCGGAGTCACCACCTTCCATAAACGTGGCTCCATCATCCACCCGAAAGCCACCTTTGCTGCGACCGTGCCCGTGACAATTGGCGCAGCTCTTCTCGAGAATCGGTTTAATTTCTTTGGTGAAATCGATCTTGTGCGCGGCGGGAGCGGGAAGTTGCTTAGCTTGTTCCGGGGTGATTTTCGCCAACCCGGGCATCACAAAAAACCCTGATACCAAAAGGCAGACTTGAGCTAAACGCAATTTCATCGGGACCAGTTATTTACCAGATGGATTAGACGTTAAACAACGTATTTCCATTGAAAGGAATTACGAGGCGCTCAAGGAAGGAGAAACACGCGATAAAATTCCGCCGCGGAGTTGGTTCGACTGAAAACGCAGTGCACGGAATTGCTGGTAAAATTATTGGTGGAGACATTCACCCAACTGCTGAGATTCGCTGATTTCTGGATCACGCACTTCAGACCGGCCTGTCCATCCACCCAGAAGTCAGATGTTCCAGGCACAGGATTGTCACCTGCCCGCAATCGTGGAGAGGCCGCCGAGGGAATAACGAAAAGCGTAATACTTTGCGCAGGCAACGCCTTGCTCAAGGTTCCTCCTGTCACCGAAACGTCCGCCAATCGGGTAATAGTATTGGAAGTATTCAATTGCCAGGCCTGCGCGACACCCGAAGCGACGAAGTTCGTCAAGGCAATCACCGCCGACGCCTTCGCGGTGAGATGCTTGTTTATCACCATCAACGTTAAGGCATTCGTATTCGAACGAACCGCGCCAAAGACGGAAACTTCATCCGGATTCGGCGCACTCGCATAAACACTTACCTCACCGAAACCCGACTTATTGCCGTCGTAATTGCGATACATCTTCATCGCCTTGTAGGTTGGCGTATTCGTCTCCGGTGTGGTCCACCGCGTCGCTATATCCAGATTTTCCCGTCCAAAAATCCCAAGGATATCCGCCTGTGTCGTTGCACCATTAATATGGTCTTCGGCACCCCAGTTGTATTCCGTGATGGCTGTTTTCGTTCCCGGATAGTAATCAGAAACCCATTTCTTAATGCGCGGAATCAATTGCACTACCGTGCCAATCCAACTCTCGTCGGTGTAATTTGTATCCCAAAGAGAACGCGTGGACCGGTTCCGAAGCAATTGCATGTCGGTCAATGTATTGGTGCTGAACTCGCCGCCTTGTGGATAGTAATGGACGCTGAAAACATCCAGCAGTCGTTGGTTAGTGTTCGTGGCGCGTTGACGCACCTGATCAAGGAACCACGGCATATAGTCCCAGCCGCCATTAGTGCCGCGATCCGGCAAGTTGTTCCAACCATGAATGGATCCCCATTGTTGATCATAACCACTGTAAAAAAAACCACCCCACCCCCACTCTTCCGGCCCCACGACGATTGCATTCGAATCCACGGATTTAACCATCGACGCGTAGTCGAAGAAACGATCCCGAATCTCTCGCATCGACACGCCATTGGGATGCACATCGCGATGAGTCGAGTGCCAGATGCTTGGTTCGTTATCCATGATGTAGTAATGCACGCCATTGCCCGCTGCGGTTCCCCAGCGATTCGTGAGATGCTGAACGAAACCTTTTTGAAAATTGGTATCGGTACCGGCATTGGCATCGCCGGGATTATTCCATGTGATCAACGTTCCGTTCGTCTGAATTCCGTTACCTGCATCGGGATACCATTCCCAATCGTTGCCACTTTGCGGTCCGTACTTTGCAATTGAATAACTACACAGTTTATCACGGTTGTTTCCGAGTTTCGGCGCCCAACCAATCATCGAAACCGTCATCATCGGTTCGGCATTCGCGGCTTTTGAATCAGCGACGAAATTGTCAGCGCTACCGGCAACAACATTCGTCGCGGTGTCAGCGATACTTTGGAAATACCAATCACTCCCGCGATTGTGCGCATTTTGTTGCCAATTGTAGCGTGTCTCAGCATTGCCTCCTGATCGGTTGAGAGACACATTCAAATCCTTTAATTGATTCGACGAGGCGAAAGCCACTCCATAAACCGAATCGCTAATAGGATGGCGATTTCGCGCCGCATCTACAGTCAACGAAACATCAATATTGGTGACAACCGGCGGCGGTGGAACTGTGGTCAGCGAAATATCGTCGACATAAAATGGAGCCTGGGTCGTCCCACTGCGGTCCTGAATAAAAAAACCATCGAAGCTCGTTTGATTGGAAATACCCAGGGACGTTAATGGAATGGTGATCTGCTGCCAGCTGGGGGTGAGTGTTGGAAGGTTGAAGTTCACTTTTTCAACACCACCCAGGGTGGCGCGAACCAACAACAACTGTCCACCACTGGAACCGCCATGAATCTGAAATGTAAGATTGGTGAATAACGCTGCGTTTTGCGCCCCATGATGTAAGTACAACGCCTCCCACGCGTCCGCGGTCACCTGGATCGATTTCGTTCCGGCGTGAACCGGCGTGGACGCATTAAAATCGACGGCCGCCCAGCTCCAATTCTCCCAGAAATTGGTCAAGGCATCGTTATAAACAACCTGGCTCCCCTGTCCGAAAGCAGAGCCTGCCAACAAGAGTAAGATGATTAAAATTCGAAACAATTTCACGTTTCTCATCCCTTTTCCGACAAAACGAACCGCCAGAAAAGCAATTTCTCAACCAACTTTCGGTCATTAAAACAAAAAGGACGTCACGAATGACGTCCTTGGCTTTGTACTTTTGGCTGATGGAGATTAACTCTTCGGCGACGCACCCGCAATGCTGAGGGTCAGATCAATGTCGTCAGACACTTTATCTTCAGGAGCCTTCGGATTAATTCCGAAATCACTGCGTTTGATATTGAAGTTGGCCCGGATCACCAACAAGTCCCCCTTCATATTGGGCACGCGCATACCGAGCTTGTCTTTGAGATAGCTGAGTTTCACCGGGACGGTCACTTCTTTGGCAATTCCACGAATGGTCAGTGTTCCCGTGGCATCGGCGGTTGCATTATCGCCGGTGGTCTTCACGTTCTTCAGCTCTTTTGCTTCAAAAACGATTTCGGGATATTTCGCGACATCCATCCACATGGCACCGTGAAGGTGTTCTTTCATCGTTGGATTGGGAACATGCAAGCTCTGGGAACTCACAACAATTTTGCCTTTGGTTGCGGCGGGATTCGCAGGATCATACGTGACACTCCCGGAAACGCCATTGGCGCTGCCATTGATGGCTTCGAGAGGCGCATCGAGTTTAAACACCGCGTTGTTCACACCTTTTGGATCTTTAAAGTCGAAGGCTTGAGGCGCCGCTACAGCAGCGGCCGTCAACAACGTGGAGGTCAATAAGCTAACGATTATTTTCATATTATTATTTTGATTTCTTTCTGACAAAAACGGACACACCGGCCAATGCTGCCGATCCCGCCAGGGCAGCTCCCAAAATATCCACACCGATCACCAGTTTCTTTTCAGGTATTGGTGACACGATGCCGGTTGTTTCATCGACGATCAATTTATCGACCGTAGTTTTTGTCCAACCGCGGTGCGCGCCGGTGGCGGCCCATCCTGCGACCGCCACGAGCGCGATGATCAGCGCAATGATTCGAATGATCTTTGCCATAAACAGTTCAATTCAATTCAAGTCGAACAAAAGAACCTGCGCTTTGTCCGCGCCTTCCAGCGTCAGCGTCTGTTCGTCTGAGACAGCCAGAGCGTCGCCGCCGCTCAATTTTTTCCCGTTCACCACCACCGTTCCTTCGGCGACGTGAACCCAGGCATGACGCTCCGGTTTCAATTGGTGCGTAACAGAATCTCCTTTTCGCAAACGCGCAAGGTACAATTCTGCATCCTGGTTGATGGCGATACTGCCGTCGCGACCCGTTTTGCTGGTGACCAACGTCAGCTTGCCGTCTTCCGCGTTCTCAAAAGACTTTTCCGCATAGCGCGGTTCGAGTCCTTTGGCATCAGGCTTGATCCAGATCTGCAACAAATGCACGTCGTCCTTCGGCGAGGGATTGAATTCGCTGTGCAACACACCGGTTCCGGCCGCCATGTATTGGACCTGGCCGGGTTTGATGACGCTGCCGTTGCCCATGGAATCTTTATGTTGCAACTGGCCGCTCAGGACGTAAGTGATAATTTCCATGTCCTGGTGCGGGTGCATTCCGAAACCGCGTCCCGGAGCAACGACGTCATCGTTGATCACGCGGAGCGAACGGAAACCCATATTTTCCGGATCGTAGTAGTCCGCAAAGCTGAACGTATGCGCCGACTTCAGCCAGCCATGATCAGCTTGCCCTCGTTGTTCTGCAGTTCTTAGTTTCATCATGTCGACAACTTAGCTTTTCGCCGGTTCCAGCGGAAATATCATGTTGCTTGGCTTAGCATGCGTAAAAGGTATGCTCGGTTTTCATGGAATTACGACACCTTCGTTACTTTGTCGTTGTAGCAGAAGAACAGAACGTGACCCGCGCCGCAGCGCGCCTTCATGTTTCGCAACCACCGCTCAGCCGACAAATCCGCGATCTTGAGGAGGAACTCGGTGTCGAACTGTTTGAACGGAGCGCGAAGTCGGTTCGCCTCACGGATGCCGGGCGTGTTTTTCTCGAAGAGGCGCGGGCGGTAATCCAACGCGCCCACGACGCGGTGCAAACGGTCAAAGCCGTTTCCACAGGCACCCAGGGCGAACTCCACGTCGGCTATGCACCGTCATTAACCGTGGAATTGCTGCCGAAAATTTTGCGCGCTTTCCAGGAAGAGGCTCCCGGTATTCGGGTTCATCTACATGATTTATCCACCGAGGAGATGATTCACTATCTACACAATAATAAATTACACTTGGTGCTGATGATTCGTCCTTCAGCGCCCTCACTAAACTGGATGCAGTTTATTGAATTGAGACGCTACAAAGTTTGCGTAGCGGCTCACCCTTCCCATCCGTGCGCGACCAACCGCAAAGTCTCTTTGGCCAATTTGTCGCGGGAAAGGCTCATCGCTTACTCCCACAAAGATTATCCGGAGTATCACGATATGATCGCCGCCTTGTTCAAAAATATCGCGAAAATGCCGCGCATCGCCGAAGAACATGATAGTTCGACCAGCCTGATCGCTGCCGTGGAAGCCGGGCGTGGCATTGCTCTAGTCCCGGAATCCATGGCGTGCCTGGTGGGCGAACGACTGAAATTGCGCCCGATTTCCCCGCCCCCGGCTTCCTTGGTGGTCGGCCTGGCAACACGTGCCAAAGGAGTTTCCCCCATCGCCCAAAAGTTTCTTGTGACGGCCCAAGCCATTGGCCTCAAGTAGAAGGGACTTCCGGCAATTTTTTGGATTCCTCGCTGTTTTCGGTGGAAGAGATTCAAAGCGGAGCCGCTCGAAGTAGCTCTCCTCTATCCAACCGGCGAATTTAGCTCCAAAAACGTCCGGAAATCTAGAAAGACACTCATTTTTGCTCTAAAAAAAGACTCTCGACTGTACAGAT
>CBHTTJ010000134.1:0-17509 GCA_966095605.1 uncultured bacterium
TGTTTTTTTAGAGCAAAAATCTTCATCTGTACAGTCGAGAGTCTTTTTTTAGAGCAAAAATGAGTGTCTTTCTAGATTTTCGGACGTTTTTGGAGCAAAATTCGCTGGTTGGATAGAGGAGAGCTACTCCAAGCCCCTTCGCGTTGAATCTTTTTCACTGAAAACAGCGAGGAACCGCTGCGCCTGTAGCAGTACCCTGTAACTCAGACATTTACACATTTTGTCCTAAAAAATTTGGAAATTCTAGTTTGCTGCCTTTCGTCCCCTGCGGCCCCGCTGATCAGCCAAGTGTAAGGGCTCAATTCCTTAAAAGAAGAGCAGATACACTCAAAAACGACGTAATTTTGCGTATTTGGATCAAACGCGTTGGCCTTCTTCTGAGCGCGGATATAGAAACCTGACTACAACGTCTTACAAAGAAGTAAATACCGAGGGGCAAATTACGCTTGGCGATTGATCTTACCGACGAGTCGCAAACCGGGGCGGGAAACCCCGGGCAATTGACACCTATTAGAGGTCAAAATGCGATCAGTCATCCCCCTTCTCGCATTTTTAACTTTCGCAGGTCACGTTAACTTGTTTCAGTCACAGGCTTGCATGCGGATTGTTAACCTGAATCCAGATACCGACATCGGCGCCAGCTCGTGGTTCGTCGACATCGACGGAAGCAAAATTCTCCTCGACGCCGGGACGCACCCGAAGCGCGAGGGACGCTCCAGTCTTCCGTTGTATTCCAAAATCGAGCGCGAAGATGTCGAAGCAATCGTCATCACCCATTGTCATCACGATCATGTCGGTTCGTTACCCGTGGCGATGAGGCATTTTCCGAAGGCGCATGTGATGATGAGCGAATTGAGCTACTTCATCGTGGAACGGGTGCTCCACAATTCCGTCAACGTGATGACCCGGCAGCGGGATGAATTAGGAATTAAAGAGTACCCGCTCTATTCCCACGACGAAGTCGATGACATCGCGCCGGTTTTCCAGGCGTTCAAATACAATCGCGAAGTCGAATGGGCGTCGCACCTGAAGAACCGCGCTGGATTCCCTTCCCCTACCCTTGAATTTTTCGATGCCGGTCATGCCCTCGGTTCCGCCGGTGTGCTGGTGAAGAGTGAGAAACAATCGGTTTTCTACACCGGCGACGTTTGCTTCCATGACCAGACCATTTTGCGCAGCGCGCGTTTCGACAACGTCAAGGCCGACGTGCTGATTATGGAAACCACGCGTGGCAACCGCGAAGTTCCCCCCGGGTTCAGTCGCGAAGCCGAAGTCGAACGACTTGGGCAGGCGATTCAAAAGGTTTTGGAACGGAAAGGTTCCGTATTGATCCCGACGTTCGCATTGGGTCGAACCCAGGAAATCCTGGCACAACTCTCCATGCTCATGCGCGATGGAAAACTGGAGCATCAACCGGTTTACATCGGTGGACTCGGTCGTGTTTTCACGGAAATCTACGACCTCGAGGCGCATCGCACCTATCGTTCCCATCCGGATCTGCGTTTGACGGAGGCCTTGAACCTGATTGTCCTTGAACGCAATCAAAGCGAACAGATGCGTTTGAATGGACGCATCTTCGTAGTGACCGCAGGGATGATGAGCGAAAACACGCACGCTCATGAATTGGCGTTGCGGATCATCGGCGACGAACGTCACGCGATTTTCTTTGTCGGCTACGCTGATCCAGACACGCCGGGCGGGCGGTTAAAGCGCGCGCAGTTGGGTCAGACGTTTGTCTTCAGCCCAAGCGGCGGCGAAGTGACGCGTCGATGCGAATTGGAAGATTTTGATTTAACCGCGCATGCGAACCGGAATGATTTGCTGGAGTTTGTGGGTCGGGTTTCGCCAAAAACGATCCTGCTGGGACATGGAGAAGACGACGCCCGGCATTGGTTCGAAGAACAAATCCGCGCCCGTTGGCCGCACATCAAAATTATTCAGCCGCAACCCGGTTTAAGTGTGGAAGTTTAATCGAGAACCCTTCGGGAACAGTTGCCATTGACCAACTTCAGGCGCCTTGCTCAAGTGAAGGCACGCCTATGTTCATTTTTAAGAAGGCCGCGCTGGCCCTGCTCAGCCTTGTCCTGATTGCACCAGTGTGTGGAGCGTCGGAACCTTCACCTTTCGCCTACAGTGACATTTCGAAGCGGGAATTTTTCCCGGTGCTGCCGTGGGATTGGTTGCATGGGGTGAAGAGCGAGATGAAGACGCGTCCCGGAAATGGCCTGCAAAGTATTGCCGATTGTAATTTCAACATGGCGGGGTTTGTGCGACGGGAAGATCTGAATGCCTGCAAAAAGCTTGGGTTGGGCGCACTGTATTTCCCGTTCGAATCGGACTTTAATAAACGCTCTTGGAGCAAAAAGTCCGATGAGGAAATTGATCAGAAAGTAAAAGGGATGGTGAATGAGGCAGGAAAAAGCCCGGCGCTCATGGGGTATTTCATCACGGACGAACCGAACGTTCGCGATTTCCCCACACTGGGAAAAGTTGTGGCGGCGGTGAAAAAATATGCGCCTGGTAAATTGGCTTATATAAATCTTTATCCTGATTACGCGACGATCGGTTCACCGGATAAATCGCAGTTGGGCACGGACAATTACACGGAATACCTCGAACGATTCGTTAACGAAGTGCATCCGCAGGTGATCAGCTATGACAATTACCGCGTGGAAATTTCGGAAGACTTTAAAAACCCGGAGAAAGCCGAAAGTTATTTTCGAAATCTTCTCGAGGTACGTCGCGTGGCGCAGAAATATCATTTACCACATCTGAACATCGTTACAGGGAACCAGATTCGTCCATATTCAACACCACCTTCGCCAGCGAACTTTGCCTTTCAGGTTTACACCACCCTGGCGGCGGGATATCGCGGGATCACCTGGTTCACTTATTTTCAACGCGGTTACCACTACGCGGCGATTGATGATGACGGACAGAAAACCCAAACGTGGTTTTACCTGCGCGAAATGAACCGGCAAATCATGACGTTGGCGCCGATTCTGAGTCATTTAAATTCGACGGGTGTGTTCTTCAGCAAGCCGCCTTATGAGAAACTGCCGTTGTTGCCGGGAGACATCGTGCAATCGGTGACGTCAGATACGCCGCTGATGATCGGAGAATTCAAAGACGATAACGGGAATCCCTACGTCATGGTCGTCAACCTCAGCCTGGAACGTTCGGCGAAATTCTTTCTCAAGCTGCAAAAAGAAAAAGCGGTAAAAGTCGTCTCCACCGCGGATGCTTCCCTCTCGGATTTTGACGACAAGAATGGCCTTTGGCTCGTCGCCGGACAAGGAGCCTTGCTGAAACTTGAGTCGAGATGATTTACGGACCGATTTGCAGCAGGCAGGCTTCGCGCGGCGCAAGCGTCAGAGTTAAATCGATATCGCCTTCGAAGCGATGAAGCTTCTTTCGTTGCGTAGCGGTGATTTTGTAAATCGTTCCGCGCGCCGGCAAAGGATACATCGATCGGTTGAGTTTCAATGGCACCGTCAAAGACTCGTTGCTGATGCTCGCCAAGGGAATTCCAATCGAACCGTCTCCGGCCTCCCATGCCCCCGCGATCGCCAGAGCAACCGTTTTGCTGGATTCTGTAAGACCACCCTTTTGTCCGGCATAAATCGAAAGCCGCGACATATCGATCGTCTTTGCCGGAACGTTCAAGGAGGGTGGACGTAGAAATATTCCGCTTTGCAAGAACACCAGCGTGCGTGCGCGAATCTTTGCCAACTGTAACACGTAAGCAATTTCCTCAGGCCGTTCGCGCAAGTGCGATTCTTGGAAATTTGCGAGTGTCGGTTGTTGTCCCCAGACAAAGGCCCGCGCCTGCTCGAGATAAAATTGCTGGGAAAACTTTCGGTCGAGAAGCTTCAGCGGTTCCTTGGGCGCAGATTCCTTCGGCCAAAGCTCGTCGTAAGGCGGCATCGTCAGCGACGCGTAATTTCCATATTGAATCGCGTAGGGATGATAAACCGATTGGAAGAATGGAATCGGTTCCCATCCATCCGGAACGGAATAGCGCTCGCGACTGACCTGCAAGCTCAACATCAGATCGAGATAAGGAAGCCACGATTCGCCCACGCCTTCGCCAGCGAGATCGATGGCACTTGATTTCGTGTGATGCGCACGATTTCGGATGTCAATCGACATATCTCGAAACCCTTTCATCCAATAGGTTCCACCACCAAGAGGATGTCCGTGCGAGGGATTGTAACAGGCGAGACTGCTGCACGCCTGGTCCATGTAAATTCCGTCTACCCCCAGACCAAACGCCGCTTCCGTCAGGCCCGCATAATGATTTCGCCAAAAGGAAGTCCCCATGCACACCGAAGCACAAGGAGCTTTGGTGAACGTATTATATACTTCCGGATGAATTGTCCCGGCTGCATCAATCACGGCATAATTCGTGACGGCGAGATCGGTCCAGCTTTTCGTGGTCATCCCCCACAGTCGTTGATTCATGTATACGATCGCGTGGACGCCGCCTTTGTGGGCCCTCTCGAGAGCTTTCGCAAACGATTCGTTTCCTTCACGAGGTGGCAGATATTCTGGAAAACCGGTGTCGTAACTGCAGCCGTGCCACCAATGCCACATGACCGAAACCGGAAAATCGGATTTCTTTTGCAAAGCAAGCGCTGGCTCGATGACTTCACTGGATCGCCCGCGGTTCCACACCCACAGGCCCGTCTCACGCGCCCAGTTCTTTTCCCGTTTTTGCAAACGGCTTTCTTTCGACCACCACTGGTTCGTCGCCCAACCACGATAGATTTCAGCGGCCGTTAACCAGTCTCCCGTGAACACACCCACGACCGCTTGATAACTCTGCGAATAGTCACCCGATGTTTCCGTCGTGTTCTCGGGCAATTGTGTCAGCGCAAAATGAACAGCACCTTTGCCATCACCAGAAAACGTAAATACTTTATGGAATGCATTAGTGTCATCGGCGGCGAAATAAATCCCCGGGCCATCCTTTTGATAAAGAGCGAAGCATTGCATCGAGGCGTGACCGGGATATTCGTATCGCCAATCGTGTGGTTTAGCGCCTTCGTTCAATTTATCACGAGGATCAATCGCAAGCTGCCCCATCCAAATGGGCGCGGCCAGGAACTCATTGGTTTGGGGCGAAAGATTGGAAACACACGGGAACCGCACCTCCTGGAATTTTAGGGTCCCGGCGCCTTTGATGGAAATTTTCCAACGGCTCAGAGCAGAGACACTATCCAGAGTCACGGTCGCCTGGACTGACAGTTTTGGCGACGCTGAAACATTGAAATCCTGCCACGTTAACTGTGCTTCGGTGCGCGAAACAGGGTCAAACCGGAACGACTTCGCATCGGAGGAATTGACTTTTCCAGACGAACCAGCCGTGCTGTCCCGCCAGTGAAGTTCCCACAAGAAGGCGCCGGTCGCTGAATTCAAAAATGTGTGTTGTTGTTTTGGACTGGAGATCTGAGTGAGCGCGCCTGACTTCTCATTGAAGTCGATTTTCAGATATTCATTTTGGAGAGCGACGCCTCCAGAAACACAGCACACAGCTGAAAGCAACCATGCGGAAACAACAGATTTAATCATTGTAAAACAGTATTAGCGAAGGTCCACCTTCATGCGCATCCCGTGCTTCGGGCGCAACGTAATCAATGGATCAAGCTCAACTTTGAAACCCGTCTCCACAGCAAAATGGAATCGGCGATAAAAGAGAATCGTCATGATCATTAATTCCTGGAGCGCAAAGTGGTTTCCAATGCAACTACGAGGGCCAGCGCCGAAAGGAAAATAAATCATTTTATCCGCCGGCGGGCGTCGTTCCGCAGAAAAACGTGTTGGATCGAATTTCTTCGGCTCTTCCCAAAACCGTTCATTCCAATGAAAATGGAAAATGGGAATAATAACGTTCATTCCGACAGGGATTTGAAATCCACCGAGTTCATCCGCTTCGCCGCAACGACGACCGATCGACCAGATCGTGGGATAGACCCGAAGTGATTCTTCGATCACCTGCTTCACGTAACCAAAGGTGAAGAGGTTTTCCATCGTTAATCCATTTGCCGGCCAATGTGCATCAATGTCTGCTCGCAACTGTTGTTCGACTTCCGGGTGCTGCGACAACAAATACATCAACCATGCCATTGCGTTGGCAGTCGTTTCGTGTCCCGCGACAAAAATAGTCATCACTTCATCGCGCAGCTGTTCATCGGTCATTCCTCGTCCCGTGCCCTCTTCACAGGCCGAAAGGAGCATGCTTAATAAATCATCAGGTGCGTGCGGTTCTCGACGACGAGCGTGGATGATCCCCGTGACAATATTATTCAATGACTTCAGCGAACGATATTGGGAGTAATTGAACGGAGTCGGAATAGTGCGTGGCAACAGGAACAACCAGGGATGCCGCAACATGTGCAGAGCGTATTCGTTCAAAACGGCGATATGATGACTCACTTCCGAAGCCGATCCCTGGACATCGGAACTGAACATGGCGCGAGAAATGATATCGAGAGTCAGCTGCGACAAAAGCGGAGCAAAATCGATTGCCCGCCCTGCCCTGCTTTCCGTTTCCATTTGCTCCAAGCAATCCCTGGTGCGGTCTACCATCATCGAGAAAAGTGCGTCGAGACGTTTTCGATGAAAGGCGGGTTGGACCAGTTTTCTTTGACCGCGCCAAAACTCTCCTTCGCTCGTGACCAATCCGTTGCCCATGAGGATACGCAGGACAATGTAAGAGCGGCTTTTTTGCTGGTAACGTGCGTATCGATCCACGAGGACCTGGCGAGCAAGTTCCGGCGAAGCCACCACGGTCGCTTCGCCAAAGGGAGATTTGATACGAAAAATATCACCATGCTCCCGCACCCACTTTGGAATCCATTCCATTGGGGCTCGCTGTGCATAATAACCAACACCGAACAACCAATGCTTCGGCCCCGAGACCAGTGGCGGCAGGCGGTCCATAGTTCAGGTCCTAAAGTTTTTTCACCTGAACATTTCGATAGCGAATCGTTGTCGTGTTCATGTCGTTGAACGCGCCGAGGCCAAGGAAAAAGTCTCCGGAAGGCAAATGCCGATTTTCTGGAGGCGTCACTTGTTTGAAGATTTCTTTCTCATTTACCGAGGCGGTGACACGGCCGTTCTTACATCGCAGCACGAAAGAGTTACTCTCAGAAAGCGACACGGGACTCGCAATTTGCTTGCTGGTCCAATGTTTGGAGAACGTCGAAATCTCCCCTTCGTCAGCATTACGTTTGATACGAAAGGCGTTCCAGCCGTACGTTTCAAATTCGGGCAAACCCATCACAAGACCGCCCTGGAAAGATTTATTGGATGTTTTAACGACTTCAAAACTTCCTTTAATTTCGAAATCATTATCAAGTCGTGCCCGGGAAAACAGGATGTGCCCTTCCGGTCCCGATTGGATTTCAACGGCATTATCCCCAGCCTTCAGGCATGTTCCGCGCGACAAACACCAGCCTACAAGATTGGTATTCGCCGGAATCATCGACACCCATTGACCCGCATCAAATTGTTTTTCGACTGTTAGAGTGGCAACCCGATCACGAACGAACACTCGAGTGCGTTGGTCGAGGTCTTTCATTTCGTTCAAGTCAGAATAAATGCGAAGAGCCTCGTTGATCTTTCGGCGCGCGCGCAATTGCTCTGCCTCTTTTACTTTGGCGCTTTGGTTACCGGTTCGTGCCGCCACTTCGTAAGGCATCAAGGAAAGATCTAATCCCCAACTATTGATGTAACCGGGTTCCCAATGGATCGCCTCGAGCTGCTTTGCCGCAACGTCATAATGCCCAGCCAGGAAAGCAACGACCGAATACGTGCTGCGCCAACCATCTTTGCGGTCTGCCTGGGAAGGATCGGCAAGATATCCCTCATACATCTCGCTCAGATGCGGCCAGACATCCTGGCGACCGTAAATGTGTTCTCCATTCGACAGATTCATCTCCGCTTCCACATCGGAAATAGAATCAAACAACATCCTCGGAACATCGGTGTCGTAGCGTTTCGTTTCTGCGGCGACAACCCCAAAAGCCAGCATCGAATCCAAATCACCGTACCATCGGGGACGGAGCCCCCAACGGAGATGGGACCATGCTCCGGGATAATCAAACTGTGCTCCGACAGCGCGATCAAACCACATGCGCATTTTATCAATGCTGCCTTGCCCTAATGAAACCCGGATCATGCCGGTCGCCGCCTGGGGAAGGTCATTCCTTAATTGCCATGCTTCGGTGAAATGTTTTTCGGCACGATTCAAATTTCTCGTAAACCCTTCCCACCCTTTGCTGGTCACACTATCGGAATAACCTGAGCCTCTTGCATTCCACGCCGCATCAATCGCTGCATCGCCCCTCAAAACCAGACTCAGCCACTTGTATGCTTCCCCTTGTGCTTCGACGGCTTCGCAGACTGCTGTGCCATTACGGCTGAAAAAATTTTCGGCGGCTCCTCCAATAAAGATTTCGGCGATTTCCTCCTGATCCTCGGGGACAAAACTGCCATCCTTAAAACATTCTTTGAAGAATTGCAGGGCAGCTGCATCCAACACCGGCACTCGATACGTGGTATCTTTGGTCAATTTCGTCGCCAACGTGACATGCGCATAAAATTTCGGATAAGCTTTGTGCTTCGACTTCTCAAAATTCTCGAGCGCGCGTTCCAATCGGTGATTGGCTTCAAATAGTTCCACCGATTCAATTGCCGCTACCGTCAAGAGAAGCGGGTCTCTGCATTCCGGATTTGCGGCAAGCTTGTCGCTCAACTCCGAGAGCGACGGAAGATTCGTATTCACTTTCCCTCCAAAGTTGCAGGCGATCCAGTTGCTGAGGAAACCCACTGCATCCTTATCGTATGAATCATGACGTTCACCACGCTTTTGATACCCTTCAAGCCACTGCCGAATCCGAAACTCTCGCGCCACTTTTTGCGTTTCTTTGGAAGTCTTCGCCTTGGGGTTGACCTTTACCGGCTTGGTTGAAGCATCAATGCCATCGTCCACCTTCAGGACTTCATTGGTGGTCGAACTCACCACGACTCGTTCCAATTTTTTAAAGGCCGGACGAAAGATCAGCACGACACAAATCGTCAACAGGACTAAAATCCCGGCAATAACCGAAACAATCAGCACAACGTTCGGCGGCTTGTTCGTGGGGGTTTGAGGCAAAACTCCCGGTGCAATTCCGAGCACCGCGTCCAATGTTCTCCAGTGTGTCATTCCCGGGCACCAAACAGCTTCATTTCCGGTCAACTCCCCCGAAGCACGTCGTCGCCGCAATTCTTCCAATGGGAAAACGCCGAGGTTCTGGCCGTTTCGATTCAAGTGATAATTCATAACGCGGAAGCGAGTCGTTGGTCGGAAAATTAATCAGGTTCGGAGTAACTTACGCCGTTTGACAATCGTCCGACGATAAGTGCAACGCGCAAACCTTTCAATCACGGACTCTGTCCGCCTTTTTCACCCCAGATTTCCCTCGTCGTAACGAAAAGAATTTTAATAATAGTCGCATGATCCTCCGAAAGTGTTTGAAACCCTTGGTTGTCCTGATCGTTCTTCTCGGCTTGTTCGCTAACGCCCTGGCCGCTAAACAACCGAACATTGTCCTCATTCTTGCCGATGATCTTGGTTATGGTGACCTCGGTTGCTATGGCAATCCCAACATCCGCACCCCAAACATCGATCGCATGGCGTCGGAAAGCCTTCGCTTCACTGAATTCTACGCAGGCGCCTGCCTGTGCACGCCAAGTCGCGCGGCACTTTTGACGGGACGTTTGGCAATTCGCACCGGCATGGCTGGCGGTCCTGGGCGTCATGTGTTGTATCCCACCGACGTAGGCGGTCTGCCCGTCAACGAAATCACCATTCCAGGTGCCTTGAAAACGAAAGGTTACGTCACTGCGGCTGTCGGGAAATGGCATCTTGGACATTTGCCCCAATTTCTTCCGACGAGTCACGGCTTTGATTCCTTTTTCGGTCTTCCGTATTCGAATGACATGGACGCGACGAGTCGAAAGTTCCGTGACGAAGATAGCAACGGTCAAAATCCCGACTGGCACCATTTCAATGTTCCGTTGATGCGTGGAACTAACATTATTGAACGTCCTGCCGACCAGAGCACTTTGACGAAGCGCTACACCGCTGAAGCGATTGAATTCATCAAGCAGAACAAGAAGAAGCCGTTCTTTCTTTATTTTGCACACACCTTCCCACACGTCCCGCTCTTCGCATCCGAAGCGTTCAAAGGAAAAAGCGATCGCGGTCTTTACGGCGATACCGTGGAAGAAGTCGACTGGAGTGTTGGTGAAGTGTTGAAGACGTTGCGCGAACAGAAATTGGAAGAAAACACTCTCGTCTTTTTCACCAGCGACAATGGACCGTGGCTGGTTCGAAAACTCAACGGGGGCTCGGCGGGCCTCTTGCGCGATGGTAAAGGCGGCACATGGGAGGGCGGGTATCGCGTACCGATGATTGCACGTTGGCCCAGTAAAATTAAACCCGGTATCACGCATGAAGTTGCCAGCGGCATCGACCTGTTTAACACCTGTCTCGCCCTGGGCGGTGCGTCCATTCCCACCGATCGGCCGCAGGACGGCGTCGATATGTCGCCGATTCTGTTCCAGACGGGTCCTTCAAAACGCGATCTGCATTTCTACTATTACGGAGACCAGCTCTACGCGGTGCGTAAAGGTAAATATAAAGCGCATTTCACGACGCACGATGGTTACAGCAAAGAACCCGCGGAGAAACACGACCCGGCTCTCTTGTTCAACGTGCAGGAAGATCCTTCAGAACGATTCAACATCGCCGCGGATCATGCCGACATCGTTGCCGACCTGAAAACGGAATTCGAAAAACATCGGAGCAGCATCGTTCCGGGCAAACCGCAGTATTAACAATTTCTCTTGTTGCAACACGATCCTATGCGCACATTCATTCTCTTGTTAGTGACCCTCCTTTGCGGTGGATCCACAAGCCACGCCGCAAACAAACCGAATATCGTTATTATCCTCGCGGATGATTTGGGTTACGGCGATCTGAGTTGTTACGGCAATCCCGGTATCCACACGCCAAATCTCGATCGCATGGCAGCAGAAGGCCTTCGCTTCACGGAATTCTATTCCGGCGCCTGTCTTTGCACGCCGAGCCGGGCCGCTCTGTTAACAGGTCGACTCGCCTTACGCTCCGGCATGGCCGGCAGCCATCAGAAACATGTGATCTACCCGGAAAACACCGGCGGCCTGCCGCAGGATGAAATTTCCATTCCTCGCGCTTTGAAGACGAAGGGTTACGCCACGGCCGCTGTCGGCAAATGGCACCTCGGGCATCACGAAACATCGTTCCCGACGAGTCACGGATTCGATTCTTTCTACGGCCTGCCGTATTCCAACGACAGCGATCCAGTCCTCGAAAAGAAACTCCGCGCCAGGGAAGTCGATAGCCAGACTCCCGACTGGCATAACTTCAACGTCCCTCTCATGCGCGGCACTAATATCATCGAACGCCCGGTCGATCAGACCAAACTAACGAAGAATTACACGGAAGAAGCGATCCGGTTCATCAAAGAAAACAAAAAGAAACCCTTCTTTCTCTACTTCGCGCACACGTTTCCACACGTTCCGCTCTTCACCTCTCCGGCATTCAAAGGAAAAAGTCCTCGCGGTCTCTACGGGGATGCCGTGCAGGAGGTCGATTGGAGTGTCGGCGAAGTATTGAAGACGCTACGTGCTGAAAACCTCGACAAAAATACCTTCGTCTTTTTCACCAGTGACAACGGCCCATGGCTCGTTCGCAAGTTAAACGGCGGTTCAGCCGGATTATTTCGCGACGGTAAAGGAGGCACGTGGGAAGGTGGTTACCGTGTTCCGGCCATCGCATTTTGGCCTGGAAAAATTAAGCCGGCGGTCACTCGCGAAATGGCGAGCGCGATCGATTTGTATCAGACCTGTTTGAATTTAGCGGGCGCCGAAATCCCAAAAGATCGTCCGCTCGACGGCTATGACATGGCTCCGATTCTTTTCGGCAACGGCAAGTCCATGCGCCATGAACAGTTCTATTACTTCTGCGCGGACGCCTACGCCGTGCGTATCGGCAATTACAAAGCCCACTTCATCACCCACGATGGCTATTCCAAGTTACCCGAGGAAAAACATAATCCTCCCCTGCTCTTCGATGTGGAACATGATCCTTCGGAACGTTTCGACATCGCCGCCGATCATCCGGACATTGTTGCCGAACTGACCAAAGCCTTTGAAAAACATCGTGCCGAAGTAACTCCCGGCGTGGCGCAATATTAAGCGCCTCGAAGCACGCCCGTTTTGGTGAACGGCACGGTCTTTAGCGATTCGCTTTGCGACCGACAATCATCGCGTGCCACGTGTCGAGGTCCGCACTGCCATGCACCTCGACAGCATTTGCGCCTTTGGACAAGTTGAAGTTCAAGATCAACGGTTTCCCACGCTTCTTTGCCGTCACAATACTTTGATACGTCTCATCGAATGTCCCGTTGAAAGGACAAATCAAACCGTTCAACAACACGCGTCCCTGGTATTTCCCATCTGCGGCGAGGCGAAACGTGAAGTAACCGACGACCGGCTGACGTTTCCCAACCTGCTTTCGCAAAGTCCCGTTGTAGGTTCCCGCGGGAATGCTCGTTAACAGATTCGTCATCAACGGAGGCAATCCCACATCAAGCCGATAAATGGATCCGTTCACCGCCAATCCACCCGCCGGCGCAAAGCCATATAGCTTTCCATCCGCGCCTTGTGCCAATCCGCTGTCGCTGTAAGAGAAATCAGGTGAAGGAAAACTCCACAGATTCGTGAGCTCCCCCGTCGGGGTCAGCCTGAATATACCGCCAGCTTCAAAGGCACCACCGGAATCCGTCGTACCATAAAAGTTACCGTCGTTCGCCTGGAGCAGAGGACCTCGCGCCTGGTATCCCGTATTTCGGGTAAAGATTGCCAACTCCGTCACAACACCGTTGGTATCGATTCGAATGGCGCGCGGGAATGTCGCGGAGACACTAAACCTCTCGACGAAGTAATACCACGGCGACCGTTGTGTCGCATAGAAGTGACCATCCTTCCCGCGGATCAATTCACTGGTCGACTGAGTCATTGTGCTCAATTCCGTGTAATGCCCTGCACGATCCACCTTGAAGAAAGTTCCCCAGTTCGTGGCAAACGGGTAATAATAATTGTTCGTGCTCGCAATTCCGTAAATGTCTCCGTTGTCTCCCGCGACAAGGGTAGTGACGATCAGACTTTTATTGGTAAAGACGTGAAGATTGCTGAATCCTCCTCCCTCGGTGATTCGAAAGATCGCGGGCAAAGTCTCGTCGTTTTCCTCAAGGAAATAATAACCCCTTTTCGCTCCGTATAAATTCCCCTCAGCATCCGCCACATAAGGCGTGGTGGTATACACGAGCTTGAACGAGGGATAAGGATTCGTATTGGGACTAAAAAATGAATGCGATGTAATAGATCCATTCGCTCCAACTCTCAAAAGATTCCGGCCGCCACCATATAAATAACCGTCCTTGCCCTGAATTGGAGACGTCACTGGCATCTGCTGTTCGTAATTGAGTGATACCAGATTGGATACCACCCCCTCGGGACTGATTCGGAATATTGTCCCGAAGAGATTGGTGCTTCCAGCGCTGGTCGTTCCGTAAAGAAACCCGTTGGAAGCCAAGTGCAGAGGTCCTTCCACATCCACGCCCGTCATCTGGCCGTAGAATAGCGAACTGGATCCCAATGAAACGGTCCGCACCAACTGCCCCGTCGTCGTAAATTCCATCACCACACCTTCCGGCGCGTCGGGATTCTGCATGAATGCGCAGTAAAGATGACCATTCGCACCCTGGGCGATTACCTTGTCATGATCGGAACTGCCATAAAGGTTCATCGATCGAACGTCATTTGTAAAAATGTGCAACGTCGTAAAGTATCCCGCAGGTGTAATGGAGAAGAGTTGTTGCGGAAGGTTATAAGTGTTCGCGCTCGTGATTCCGTAAACGTTTCCATCATTGCCCAAGATCCATTGCGACACGCTCGGAGCATTCGTCAAAAGGATGCTCCACTGGTAATCCGGCGTGATTTTTCCGATCACCATCGTGTTGATGGAGGTCGGGCCATACGCCTGCACAAACATGCTCCCATCATTCAACATCAAAGCATTCTGGGGCGAAGAACCGGAGACATCGCCATCGAAAGTAAACTCCTTCGTGACGTCCCCGCCCGGAGTGGTTTTGAAAAGCATGCCGTCATAGATGGAATTCGACGCCGTATAAGTGGAAAAGTTAAAGAAATTCCCCGCGGCATCCTGCATCAACATGGAGGAGAAAGAGATCGTCATCTCATACTCCTGATAAGGACTCATCGTTCCCGTCGTGTCGATGCGGTCAATCCTGCTTGGTCTTAACAAATAGATCGCGCCATCAGTCCCACGGATCATCGCTGGAAAATCGTCGATGTAAGTCTCTCCTATCGTCTGGAATTCGCCGTCACGTGTGGCCTGGAAAACGGTGCTGGATTGACTCGATCCACCCAGCAGCGTGGTGCCATAGAGCTTCCCGTCGCCGCCCTCGATCAAATTAAGAGGATAGCGTTCCGTGGCTGCGGGAAACGTCACGACCGTCGACAACGTTCCATCCGGTGTGATTTTAAATATTCGGGCGAGCCCGTTGCTCCCGCCGAAGATGGACGTCCCATAAATGTTTCCGTCACTCGACGCCGCGAGGCTGAACGGATGCCTGGGCGGACTGACAAAAGAATAAATCTCTTCGAACTGAACATTTGTCTGGGCGTAATTGGTGATCGTCGTAAAGAGCACCGAAAGAAACGCCAACAGGAAACGAGTGTAGCCACCCCGGTTGTTCGGGAAAATCAATTGCCGCATAAGACGGCCGCGAGTGTGCCGCCCTCAGCTTCTGCAGGCAATGGCTATTTCAAATCATCGTTTCTAAGCCGGAACGATGCAGAAGGTGAGTCACGGATGACACGAATTAACACGAATTTTTCGGAAGAAGGAGAAGAGGCGAGCTTCTTCTTCAAGCGCACCAAATGCTCCGAGCAATTGTCAGCTTTGAAATGCACGAACGCTGTTTTTTTAATTCGTGAAAATTCGTGTCATTCGTGTCTCAACAAACGAAATCGCCTCGCCCGGGTATCCGAGCGAGGCGAAATGAGAATCTAACTATTAAGAGGAACTCCCTTTTATCAAGGCAACGGACCGGCGCTGAAGTTGTCGAAATACGCGCCGCGTGCCGCCGGGTTGGTGGAGAAATGCTGGCTGTAACCAATGCCGCACAAACCGGCGTGGTAGGTCGTGTCTGTCACGGTCGCCAACAACACACCATCGAGGAAGTATTTGATCTGACTGCCCACCGCTTCCATACGGAGTGTGTGCCAGCCGCTTGCCGCCACCGTTTTCGTCGACGGTAACAAGTCGGTCAGAGAGCCGTTCACGAATTTACCACCATAGAGACGACCGCTGTAGGCGTCATAAAACATGGTGTAGCTGTTACCCGAACCTTCGAACGTCGTGTCGAGTCCAGCGAAACCGTCGTCACGCATGAACAGACCATAAGATTCGGTTTCTTTCTTCGCAGTCACATACGAAGGGCGATAGTTAAAGTAGACGGCGCATTGCACGAAATAGTTGGTGTGGGTTTGCATGCCGACGCTGATCGAGTCGGACGTGCCCTGGCCAAAGTTCGTTTTGTCGGTGATGAACAACGCCTTGCCGTCGCCACCGGGAGCCGCCGGGCTGAACGTTTTCACCATCGCGTGATTGAACTTCGGACGACCAAAGGTGTTTGTGCCGACGATGGTGAAGTTCTCGCTCACCGGCAGACTGTGATCCAACAGCGGAACGCTCGGATTATACAACTGCGGATAGACGATCATGCGATTCGTCGCTTTGACCCAACCCCACGTCGCCGCCGCGCCCGGGAGAGGAATGCGATAAAAACCGTTCGTGATTTGGTCCGCGACAAAACGTCCGCCGCCGTAAACGATCTGGCCGAGTTGCGTGCCGGTGTCGCTCGGAGTGGCGCGAATGGCAAACTTGTTCGTTAATTGAGCGGTATGATTGTAGAGCCCCGGATCAGGCAGCGCCTGGATGACGGTGCCGGTCATCACTTCTTCCACCGCGGTCGAACGGATCCAACCGGAACGCCACGTGGTGTTGGCCGGGATGAACACCTGATAGTAACCGCGCTTCGGGAAGCTGCAGAAGAAGAGCTGGTTCGAATACGCCGTGGTGATCTGCGAGGCGGAATCCAGATTGCCGCTGCGAATCGGCGTGCTCGGAGCCGTCACGCGAACGACTCGGCCGACCTGGAGCGTGCCAGTAGGATTCATCACGATCGGATATTTGTAATGACCCCAGTAGTATGGGCACAGCTGGCGTTGATCGCTGCGGAATTCGCTCTGGAAATGCACGTGTTCGGTCGTTGAATTTCCCGTGTTGTCGGAGAGGCCAAGGAAATCGCCCGGATTCACTCGTTGCCCAACTGTTGCCACCACTTGCAGCATGTGCGCGTAGCGAACATCAATCGCTTCGCCGTTCGGCGCCGGCGCATCGACCGCGATATGAACGAAATTTCCGTAATACGTCGTGTGATCGTTCACCGGGAAACCGCCCACGGCTTCCACCACCGTACCGGTGCACGTTGCAAAAACCGGCGTTCCAGTCTGCACGGAGTAATCACTGCCGATATGATTGTTGTAAGCGTCAGGAGAAACCCAGGAACTGCCTGAGAATCCGCTCCAGTCGGCGATCGACGTGGTGTTGGTGTATAAATCGAAGAAGGCTTCAATGATAAATCCATCCTGGAACGGAAGGATTTCGTGAGGTCCTGGCGCGAGTTGCGCGGAGGCCGGAGTTACAGATGCCAGCGGAATGGCAGTAGCGGCAAACAATGCCGAAACATATCGGACGAGGTTTTTTTTCATATTGGATTTTTGGAGTTGCCGGGAAGCCAGGGACCGCCGAGACCTTAAGCAACCAACAGCCGCTGTCAACGAAATGAAGTGGATGATTATTCGTCTGCCTCTGGGCCGTAAAACCTCAAGGTCCCCGAAACATTACGGGGGAAGCCAATGTGAAGGACGCTCCGCACGCCAACGGGGAGAAAAGGCAGGCCCCAATCACATAACCGACCGACCGATCTTTTGTCTCTCAAAGCCCTGTTTTTCAGCACATCATCCGCAACCTGCTATCATTCAACAACGTGGAATCAATTCGACACCATGACGGACAAAAATTCTGGCGCGGAAAATTTTTCCGTCACCGTGCAGGAAAAATTTTCCGCCGCAAAAAATTCGTCCGACAGCATGACGGAAAGAAATTTTGCCGCAAAAAATCCGTCCGACATGGTGACGGAAAGTGTTTTTGTGCCAAAAAATGTGTCCGTCACGCTGTAGGGCCAATTTTTTCTCAAAAAAATGTTATCCGACACCGTGCAGCCCCCTTCCGATCGACCCAAAATCGGTCCTACACCATGAC
>CBHTTJ010000135.1:0-17312 GCA_966095605.1 uncultured bacterium
GTATGAGGCCTTTTGCGGACTCGGGAAAACTGCGTCTTACGCGTATGAGGCGATTTTCTGGAGCCCGAAAAGGGTTCATACGCGTATGAGGTCATTTTTTAGAGCGGAAAGTGGCTCCATAAACTTATGCGGGAGTTTTCTGCTCCGGAATTTTCGAGAATATTCGTATGAAATGGTTTTCCCAGAGCGGAAAAGGCGTCTCATACGCATAGGGTATTTTTGCAGGAGGCTGTTGTTCAGTTGTTTAGGCTAAAGGCTCAACGTTTCAGGCTTAAAGTTGAAAGCTGGGGCGCTGCCAGGTTTCAGATTTTGTGCCAAAAACCAGTGGCTCCGGTGCAGAGCTCAGATCTGTCTGCGCCCCACAGAACCGTGGGCTCGACCGTGATTGGAAATTACCCCGACAAGCGCTCTAATGAATCTCTTTGATTCGGATACAAGCAGCAACCTGTTCGGGTGTATCGAGAGTTTCGAATCCTGGAACAATCTTCGGACATCGCTGCGGATCATTGAATGGACAACGGGGATGAAACGGGCAACCGCCGGGCGGATTAAGCGGTGACGGAGGATCCCCCGCGAGAACAATCCGCTGACGCTTCGCCTCACGCTCGGGATCAGGGATTGGAACAGCACTGACGAGCGCTTTTGTGTAGGGATGCAACGGTCGCTGAAAGACCTGTGTCGCCGGCCCCATTTCCACGATGCGCCCGAGATACATCACCACGATGCGATCAGAAATATGTTTCACTACAGAGAGATCGTGCGAAATGAAAATCAAGGTCAGCTGCATTTCACGCGATAATTTACCGAGGAGATTGATGATCTGCGCCTGGATGGAAACATCCAGAGCGGAGACAGGTTCATCGGCAACGATCAATTTGGGTTCCACTGCGAGGGCTCGGGCAATGGCGATGCGTTGACGTTGGCCTCCCGAAAATTCGTGAGGATATTTGCGAATGAATCGAGGCGAAAGTCCGACTTTCTCCATGAGTTGACTGACCCTCCTTGGCATTTCTTCCGAACGAACTTTTTTGTGCGTTCCGATCGCTTCGGCAAGAGTGTCGTAAACGGTCATGCGCGGATTCAAAGACGCATACGGATCCTGAAAGATCATTTGGAAGTCGGCACGCGCTTTCCGTAATTCCGACTTGGTCAACGCGTTTAGATTTTTCCCTTCAAGGATCACGGCGCCTTCGGTTGCCGGAATCAGCTGAAGAATTGTGCGACCAAGTGTCGATTTTCCGCAGCCGGATTCACCAACCAAACCGACGATCTCTCCCTTTCGCAGGGTGAGACTCACGCCATCGACCGCTTTCACCGTGCCCGCGTGTTTTTTGAAAAGCATTCCCTTCTCCACCGGGAAGTGGGTTTTCACATTTTGAATTTGGAGAAAGTCATCGGGCATATGCAACTGGGGACAGTGACCCTAAATCGGATCGCGGGTTTATGACCCGCAGCGACATGCGTTTCGCCAGCCTGTTGAAAATTCTGAACTGGCTTGCAAAACTTCGTTGGTTGCTGCGGGTCACACACCCGCCGTCCGCAGAGACTTTCACAATTTCAACTCTCCTTTCTGCACTCGCAAACAGGCGGTGCATTGGCCCCGCGCCACTTCTTTCAGTGCTACAGGCTCGCGCGTGCAATAAGGGACGACAAATTCACAACGCGGTGCAAATGGGCAACCTTCCATTGGTTTCGATAAATCCGGTGGCATTCCCGGAATCGTATAAAGATCGCCTCCTTTAGCCTGCAAAGCCGGACGCGATTTATGGAGCGCGCGCGTATACGGATGCGTCGTGCGGAAAAACAAATCCTGCGTTGCTCCACTTTCCACGATACGCCCGGCGTACATGACGTTGACTCGGTCGCAAAATCCCGAAACCACGGCGAGATCGTGACTGATGAAAATCACCGCCATGCCGAGTTCTTTCTGCATGGCTTTGATTTGATCGAGAATTTGCGCCTGTACCGTCACGTCCAGCGCCGTAGTGGGTTCATCGGCAATCAGCAAATCTGGTTTGGTGATTAACGCCATCGCGATCATGACGCGTTGACGCATCCCGCCAGAAAATTGATGCGGGTATTGGCGAATCCGTTCTTCCGCCGCAGGAACACCAACCATTTTCAACATCTCAACACCGCGTTTCGCGGCACTTGCTCGATTCATTTTCTCATGAATCAACAAGGGCTCAATGATTTGGTCTTCGACGCGCAGGTACGGATTCAGCGACGTCATTGGATCCTGGAAGATCATTGAAATTCTTTTTCCACGAATGGAGCGAAGCTTTTCTTCTGAGCAGGAAACCAGATCAACACCATCAAACATCGCCCTGCCCTTCTCAATTCTTCCGGGCGGCTGTGGAATCAACCGCATCATCGAGTAACAGGTTACCGACTTGCCCGAACCCGATTCGCCCACAATGCCAAGCGTCTCCCCTCGCTCCAGGGAGAACGAAACATCCTGCACCGCGCGCACGATTCCGTGCCTCGTATGAAATGAGGTATGCAGGTTTTCGACTTGGAGCAATGGAGGCATTTAATCTTTCGAGGAGCGTACATCGAGCGCGTCACGTAAACCGTCACCAAGGAAATTCAACGAGAACAAGGTCAGGGCCAGACTGAGGCTGGGATAAAACAAAAGCCAGGGATACTCCTCCATCACTTGCGCACCCTCGCTAATCAGCACACCCCACGAACTCATTGGCGGTTGCACACCTAAACCAAGAAAACTCAGAAACGCTTCCAGCAACATGACGCCCGGAATTGTTAACGTCGTGTAAACAATGACCGGACCCAGCAAATTGGGAATCATGTGTCGCAGGATGATGCGCCGTTTTCTCAGGCCAAGTGAATGCGCCGCCTCCACAAATTCCATTCGTTTCAGGGACAGCACTTGTCCGCGCACGATGCGGGCCATCGTCAACCATTCGACAGCTCCGATGGCCACGAAAATCAAAACGATATCGCGGCCAAAGAAAACCATCAGCAGGATAACAAAGATGGGAAAAGGGAGTGCGTAAAGGATATCAACGACTCGCATCATCACGCTGTCCAATTTCCCTCCAATAAATCCAGCGATGGCACCGTAGAACACGCCAATGGTGAGCGAAACGAAGGTGGCAAGTAATCCAACCATTAAAGAAATCCGGCCGCCGTATAAAAGGCGAACCAACAAATCCCGCCCGAGTCGATCAGTACCCAGCCAATGCTGCGCATTGGATCCCACCGGTCCTAAATCCAGATTCTGTTCCTGATAGGTGAAGCCGATAATTTTCGCGAGGACTGGAGCCAGGGCACACAACGTGCCTAGGACAATGAGGAATATCCCACTACCTACCGCCAACTTATTCTTTTTTAAACGATGCCACGCATCCGCCCACAAAGACGTGCCTTGTTCGAACGGCTCAGTTTGAGCTCCAATTACTGGGTCAACTTTTGGCGAAGCCTTGATCATTCAATTCGCACTTTTGGGTTAAGCAAAATCTGCAACAGGTCGACAATCAGGTTCAGTACCATGATGAGAGTCACGTAGAACAACGTTGTTCCAATCACCATGGTAAAATCGCGATTGAAAACAGATGTGACGAAATAACGGCCTAACCCGGGAATTTGAAAAATCGTTTCAACGACAAAGGATCCCGTAATCAACCCCGCAACTGCAGGGCCGAGGAACGAGACGACTGGAAGGATTCCGGCACGCAGAGCATGTTTGAAAACAATACGTGGCATCGCGGCACCTTTGGCCTTAGCAGTGCGAATAAAATCCTGGTGAAGAACTTCCAACATCCCCCCCCTTCCCAGCCGAGCAACGTATGCTGCGTAATATGCTCCCAATGTTAGAGCCGGAAGAATTCGGTCACGGGGAAAAAACCAGCCCGATGCGTTGAACCAGTCATTGTTTAACGCGAAGATCAAAATCAAGATGGGCCCCGTCACGAACGTCGGAAAACAGATACCAATCATGGCGGAAGACATCGGCAAGTAATCCAAAAAGGTATTTTGTTTAACCGCGGCAAGAACGCCCGCCAGGAGACCAAACGTTAGAGCAACCAGGAGCGACCAGAATCCAAGTTCCAACGAAACCGGAAAGGCAGCCGCAATCAGCTCATTGACGGAACGATTTGCGTATTTATAAGAAGGTCCAAGATCGCCGCGAACAAGATGACTCATTTGCATGACGTATTGTTCCCAAAGAGGTTTATCGAGGCCGTAATGCTTCTCCATATTGGCTTTGACCTCTTTGCTCAGACGTTTCTCCCGGTCAAAGGGGCCGCCGGGAGCCGCGCGAAGCATGAAAAAGGTCAGAGTCGCGATCACGAAAAGCACCGGAATCATTTCCAACAGTCGACGTGTAATGAAGCGCAGCATAGCCTCTAGTTTCGCTTTGACTCCGGTTCAAGGTACACGTCATTGAAAGGATGTTGGTCGAGGAGATTGCCGTAATAGCCTTTCACGCTCGGCCGAATCAAACGCGCCTGACTGTAGAAATAAATTGGCAGAATCGGCAGTTCATCCATCAGGACCGCTTCTGCTTTTTGAAAAACTTCGTACCGTTGCTCTTTGGAAGCAAGAGCGCCCGCGAGCCGCATCAGGCGATCGTACTCGGGATTGGAAAAACCGGTATCGTTATTTCCATTTCCCGTCACAAAACATTCGAGAAATGTGTTTGGGTCCATGTAATCGCCACCCCATCCTGCTCGAGCGATGTAATAATCCAGGCGATGTGTTGAATCGAGATAGACCTTCCATTCTTCATTTCGCAGAACAACATCGATGTTCAGATTTTTCTTCCACATTTCCTGAATGGCTTCGGCGATGGCGCGATGACTTTCCAATGTATTGAATAGAATTTCGACTTTGGGAAAACCTTTGCCGTCGGGATAACCGGCTTCCGCCAACAGTTTTTTAGCCGCAGCCACATCTTCTTTAATCTGGGCCTTCGCAGTGTAACCTGCCATATCCGGAGGGGTAAGGTTGTATGCGGGAATTTCTCCTGAACGCGCGACGTTCTCCGTGATTCCCCTCCGATCAATGGCCATGGCGAGCGCCTGTCGCACTCGCTTGTCGTTCATGGGCGGCTTGGTCACGTTGCAACGGTAAAAATAAGTCGTGAGCAAGGGATAAATATTAATGAGGTCGGGATGACGCTGCTGGTAGTAATGCACTTTGGGCTGAGGACAAACGCGAATCGTGTGGACCTGGCCGGCCCGGAACATTCGTTCCTCTGTATCGTAGCTTTCGACGGCATAAAAATAAATCTGGTGAAGCTTTACCTCTGCTGCGTTCCAGTACATGGGGTTCTTTTCGAGAACGATATGCGATCCGACCTTCCATTCCTTCAATCGAAATGGGCCATTGCAGACCATATTTTCCGGTAGAGTCCAGCGATTGCGTAGATCATCAATGGGGCCATTCTTTTCGATCGTGGCAAGATGAACAGGATACCAGGAGTTATGAATCATCGTAAGGAGGAAATAAGGCGCAGCATCATGCAATGTGATCTGGAAGGTATGATCGTCCACCGCTTTAAAACCGACTTCGTTAAAGTCCTTGATCTTGCTCGTATTAAATTCCTCCGCGTTCTTCACCGGATAAAGCATGCTCGCATATTGCGCCGCGAGGTTGGGTAGAAGAATGCGGTGATAGGATTTCAGGAAATCCTGTGCCGTCACTGGGTCGCCATTGGACCAACGTGCATTCTTGCGGAGATGAAAGGTATAGACCTTGCCGTCGCCGGAAATGTCCCAGCGTTCGGCGACGCCCGGTTCGGGCTCAAGCGTTTTGGCGTTCGCATTGATCAACCCCTCGAAGAGCCCGATCATGATGTCATGCTCGATTTGGCCCACTGCGGTTTGGGGATCGAGGTCGGAGGGTTCACCACCATTGCTGACATGCAGGATTTGCTCACGGTCACCGACTTCCACCCGGGTTTGCCGCTTGCCACATCCTGAGACGATGAAACTCAAGCCGGTGCAGACCAGCAGAGCAATCATCGTGCATTTCCGGAGACTCATTCGATTCGTTTCGTCTCGTGCAACATCTATTGCAGGAGACGCTTAAGCAAATTATTGTTTATTGATCCAAACGGAAACGGAATCGGTGAAACTACTTAACTGACCATGGACGCAAACGCAAACACTCAAACAAGAGCCAAAAGCTTTTTACCACCGATTGAATCGCCGAAGTATCACATGCTTCTTGCCGCGGTGGCGATTTTCATCCTCGGACCACTCGGAGGTATTTCCGCGGCCTACATGAATTTCTCGCTCGGCTTTTTTGTGGGAGGCCAGGTGCTCGCGGGAATCCTGGGAAGCGTGGTTACTTACGGTTACGGCGCGGAGGGCAAGCACGGCGCGAACTATATGCAAACCATGGCAGCTTCGGTCGCAAGCATGTCCGGCATGGCGGTGCTTGTCCAGGCCATGACATGGTTGGGCCTTCCTCAACCGCCCACCTGGCAATTGATTTTGTTCTTCATGTGCATTGGCATGTTTGGTGTCGGCGTCGGTATGCTCTACACGCCGATTCTCGTGGATAAGATGCAACTGAGTTATCCGTCCGGCTACGCTGTCGCGAACATTTTGCGCGCGTTGACCGACAAGACTTTGTTGAAGCGTTCCATCGCGAAGCTGGGAAGTGGAACGTTTGTCGGAATCGTTGGCGGACTCGCCTCTGCAAAGATGCCGGCGTTCGATGCGATTGGCCTATCCACATCCACCTTCGGAGCCGGAATGGTGGTCGGAGCTCGCATTGTCATTCCAGCGTTAATGGTTGGTGTGGCCGGTTGGTATATGACTCCCTGGTTCCAAAGCCTCGGATGGCTTGGACCAAAAGATCCGTTTCGTAAAGTCGGTTTTATTTTTGCTCTCGGAATGATCCTTGGTGCTGCCGTTATCGACCTTTCAATTATCGCCTACCAGGCCATCACCCGTTTGCGCGAAGGAACAGGCCAACCGGTGGAAACCGAGGCCTGGAAGAAAACGAGCACCCGACGACTTATTCTTTGGGTGGCGGTCTGGGGTATCGCCTTGATCGCGATCGCCACAAAACTTCTGCAGCAACCTGTGTTTTTCGTCACCATCGGAATTGGCCTGGTCTTCATCTTCGTCCTGATTAACGGCATTTCCAGTGGGATCTCAGACAGCAACCCGATTTCCAGTGCGTTCGTCGTGGCGGTATTCCTGATGGCCTTGCTCGGTTTAAAAGACCCGGGCGTCGGTTTGATGTGTGCCTCGATTCTTCTGATCTCATGCAGTGTCGGCGTTGACATGCAGCAAGATCGCTCCACGGGCTGGCGCCTTGGGACCAATCGAACAAATCAATTTCGGTATCAGGTCATTGGTGTCGTGATGGGCGCCATTCTGACCGTCGTCCTGGCGAAGGTTTTCATGAAGTCTTATCCCGTCCTCGCTATTGATACCTTCTCACATCCCGAAACACCGGGCGCAGAACAATGGCAATCCGCCATGACTTATAAATTTGTCGGCGCGTTGAAAGGTCTGACGAATCCGAAACCGTACGTGGTGAAGGCGCTCTTGATCGGGATCAGCATTGGGTTCGTAACGGAACTCATCCGCAAGATTGTTAAACGGCAGGCGGGCTATAAGGCATTTGCCACTGGATCGACTGGTGGCAAAGTCACAGATTTCCTGCTCGATGCTGTCATCATTCCAAGTCCTTACGCCTCTTCCTTTGGGGGGTTTGTGAATTTGCCGACGACCCTCTGGTTTGCGGGCGGCGGGGTTTTTGCGTCGCTCTTCGAACATTTCACCAAAAAGAAACCGGAGTCAGGTCCGGCGGAAGGCGAAGTGCCGGGCGATATGAGCACGATGTCTCTCTTCGGCGGTGGTCTGATCGGCGGCGATTCCCTGGCCGCTCTCAGCATCGGTATTTACGGCCTATTGAAAATGCTCTAGTGAGGTTTTCGCGGATGAGCGTTAAAATTATTTAGGCAAGGCAATCGGTAACGGAACCGATTCCGGCGGAGGGTTGGTCATTCGTTTACGACCAAAGTTTACTGGCTTAACGTTTTTTGTGTCAGCGGTCCCTTTTAAAAGATCCCCGGCCTGACCGCCGTCCCCTACTCTCGGAGCAACTTTTTTTTCTGTCACCACCGGCGTGCTGTTCGTCGGCGGAACAATTGCCGGAGGATTAGTCGGTTCTTCCAGCGGATAGCGCTGGTTCGACATGATCTTCGTAATATGGTTTGTCGCGGCAGTCGGCGCTGCTTTGTCCTTGAGTTGCAGAATGCTTTTGAAACCCGACCCGCTACGAAACAAAAGGTCCCCCAGGATCAAAACCGCCAGAATGCAGGCGAACAGTTTGATCCGGGAAAAGCCTGCAGAATAATTGGTTGAGAGAGAAATCTTCATTTCTGCAATGCGAGGTTGATAGCCGCGGACAGTTTGGGAGTGTCCTGCAATTCCACGTGACCGTCAGCAAAAGCGACGTTGCCACAATTGACGTGCATATTTGTTTCCCAATAGCAGGTGTCCCCGAGCGTCTTGGGATCGGGAGGAACAACACCGGTCCAACCGACGTTCCGATCGCCGGCAAGAAGATCCGTGGTGACGGCAGGCGCTGCCGAAAGCCAGACAAAATAACTCACGTTCGCGTTGGACAGTGACGACCAATCGGTGGCGGGCAAATGTGTATCCATCGGACACGTCACGATCTTGGTCGAACTAAGATCCCGGGAGAGCGCCTGGTAATGGCGATACGTATTCGCTCCGAACTGTGCAAAGTTGGTGGTGAAATCCTGCGTCCCTCCGTCGTTAACCGGAACCGACATCGGAAACTTGCCGTGATGATCGTTGGCGAAGAGATTAAATGCCGTACCGAGCTCCTTTAAATTGCCAAGGCACTGAATGCGTTTCGAGCGGGCCTGCGCTTTGGCCAGCGTTGGCAATAACATCGCCACGAGCATCGCAATGATGGCGATCACGAGCAAAAGCTCGATGAGATTGAAAGCATGACGCCCTCGTGTTTGGGATCGGATTTTCATGGAAATATCAGGCGTTGGGTTTGATTTGTAACAGCAGTAACCAGAAATCGCAATTCGTTTGCCTGCCCCTGGCTGACGCTGCCGTCGGCGAGCACAATATTTCCTGCCTCTTGATGAATCGCTTTCGTCCACGAGATTGGGGAGCGGGTGCCGATCTTCACCCATCCGGACAATGGCTGATGATTGATGGCGAGATTTCGGTCTCCTGCCAGCATGAGATCAGGATTCGCGGGAGAAGCATCGGCCCCGTAAAAATAGCTGACCGATTGGTTGCGTCGCGACGGACTCGAGAGACTATTGGAGTTGGCAAAGTAATTGAAATCGGATGCGCGCGATGAGTTCGGTCGCTCCTGATCGTCAGGACACAGGAGATAAGAAGGCGACTGAAGATATTCTCCGACCGATTGGAAGCACTGCCACGTTTGGTTGGTAAAATGGAAGGACGGGTATTTGCCATCGTAGTCGTTGGCATACATCCGAAAAGCAGTTCCAATCTGTTTTAGATTGTTCACACAGTTAGCTCGACTGCGACTGCGGGATGGTCTAAACGCGGGGAGAAGAATCGTAGCGAACACGGCAACCAAGGCGACCACGATTATTAGCTCCCTCGCAGTGAACCCCCAACTCGGACCGGATTGACGAGGCCTCGTCATGGTTTGTTGGTTGGTTGTTGTTGTCCGGGTTAAATTAATTAGCCGGGCCCGGCGTGCAGTGATCGGTTGCGGTTCACACCGCACGCCGATGCCCGGTCTGCGATACGCGCAGAACGTTCCAATTTCATTCGATCAAGGTGACTCAGCTCTGACGACATCGTGTTCCCAATCACCTCCCTTGCTTGAAGCAACTTAGGTTTGAATTTGGTTACCCTGTAGCTTGTTAATGTCAGCTTCATAACCGATTCACCACTGACAGACTATTTAGCACTGACCGTGCCAACCCGTTTTTAAGCTTAAAACACGGCTGCAAACGTGCATTGCGTGAAAATAACGCGTGAACTTCACGCACCCGGAAAAAACTCACGCGTGTGCGCGGTAAGGCACACCCCTAGGAACAGCTATTTCCCACCGGAAAGACGGCAGAAAGCCTTGGTGAACCAGAGAATGAGAAAATGAGGGCGACAGATTACCCGACTATCTGCGAGAGGCACTTCGCGATTCCAATTTGTATTGTGATGAAGATCAACCCCTCGCCGCCGCTTCCACTTCGACCTCACGGAAGTGATTCAGCAATTCCGTTTGTGGCACTTTCACTAAATCTTCCATCACATTTTTAACCACGTTGTTTTGTATTCTCGCGGGCAATCGTTCAATAAGGCGATGGTTAATTTCTTTGTGCGCAGCGAGATAGATCAGCGGCAACTCCTGTTGTTGCTCACATGTGTCAGCAATTCGGTCGGACAGCATCTGCACTGTCCGTCGTTCGTATTCGAGTGAAATATTATGTCGTTCACCAGACCCTGAGCCCTCCCGGAATCGTCCCGCCTGATCGGTCAGCTTGTCCGAAATTTTTCCATGTGAGCCCGAAGGAACGAAGCTTTCCAACAAAATAACCCTGGGTTGTGGAGTGGTTTCATCTTTAACAATTCGAAAGCATTTGAAATGGCCGAGGTCGACCACAAACAGAAGTTTTTGTCTCATAGGCTCTCCTTGCCAGTAATTTACGAGGGAAGCCGCTTAAAGCAATCGGCAGAATTTCATTTTATGAAGAATCAGCTTATGCCTGAATACGCGGGTGAGGTTCTCGATCTGCAACGAAATCTTCCGAAACTGGAAACTTGAAGACGCCATGCGCTTTGCGAAGACCGCGGGTTATAATGGAATCGAGATCGCTCCCTTCACTCTGGCAAAAGATTTACACACCATTTCCGCCTCCGAACGACAACAAATCCGGGCAATCGCCGGGAGCATCGGCATTGAGATTTCAGGGATTCACTGGGTCCTGGTGGAGACCGAAGGACTTCATCTCACTCACCCGGAAGCGGCGGTGCGTGAAAAAACCGCAGCCTATTTTTGTTCTCTCGTGGATTTTTGCGCCGACATCGGTGGCAAAGTCATGGTGGTCGGTTCGCCGAAGCAACGAAACCTGCTGCCGGGAGTTGCCTTTGAACAGGCCTGGAGTTGGGCGCTGGAAGTCTTCCGACCTGCCGTTGCCTTGGCGGAACAGCGCGGCGTCATCATTTGTTTCGAGCCGCTCGCTCCCGGCGAAACCAATTTCATTAATACCGCAGAAGAGGCGATTCGTCTTACGAAGCACTTGGATTCCCGCGCTTTCAAGATCATCCTCGACGTGAAAGCCATGTGCTCCGAGACGAAATCGATCCCGGAAATCATTCGAGCGTCGTCGCCGGCCTTCGCTTACTTCCACGCCAACGATCGAAACTTAAAAGCTCCGGGTTTTGGCGACGTGGATTTTAAACCGATCGCTGCAACGCTGAAGGAAGTCGGCTACAAAGGATACGTTTCCGTGGAGGTCTTCAATTTCGAAGAAGGGCCTGAGATTATAGCTACCCGGAGTCTGGAATATCTGAAGAAATGTTTCGGGACGACACGTAGCCAAACTCCCAAAACCCGGCTATAGCCCAGCCCCATGTCGCAAACCTCTGTTTCTAAGGTGGATCCAATCGGGATTACTTCGGTAAAGGGCGAAAAATTGTGAGGGAAAAAAGTGTCCTCTACGCGTAAAGGGAACTTTTCCGCGGCCGGAAAAAGAGATTCTTGCGTATCGCCCAATTTCCTGCGGAGGGAAAATACGGTTGGTTGCTATGACCGAAGTTCCCGCGCCGCCAAAAAGAGCTTTTTTGTGTCACCATAGCTCGTAGCGCCGACTGGCAGTCGGCTGTATCACCGGTTGTCAATCGGCAGGGGGGGTGAACGAGCCAAAAAGCGCCGAAAGAAACCATGACCGCCCCTTCCAAAGCCAACCCCCAGCGACTTCCCAACTCGCGATACAGCCGACTACCGTCGGCGCTACGGTGTTCACCACGGTCGCTCGTTTGTTTCCCAAGCTCTTGAGTGAACGGCTTTGCCTCTCGGAAAAAAACGGTTGTCGGATAGGTTCTACATTTTCTACTCTCACCGAATTCTATGATTACCCTTCGGATGTGCCTGGGTTCCGTTCTCAGTTCCGTTTTAGTCTGTACCACCCTCTCCGGTTCGCTTGCTTATGGCGCTGAACCGAAACTTTCAAAATCCGGTCGGCCTCCCAAGAAAGAGCCAGTGCTGCGTCCAGATAAACTCGAAGCGATGGACGCAGTCATCAACCAGGCGATCGCCGATAAAAAATGTCCCGGCGGCGTGCTCTGGTTTGAACACGGCGGCTACGTTTATCACAAAGCTTTCGGAAATCGCGCGCTCGTGCCGAACGTGGAGAAAATGACTGAGGACACCATCTTCGACGCCGCGTCTGTCACCAAAGTCGCCGCCGGGACGCCCGCAATGATGCTGGCCGTTGAACGCGGATTGGTTGATCTGGACGCGCCGGTTGCGAAGTATATCCCGGAATTTGCGAAGAACGGAAAAGAGAAGGTCACCGTTCGCAACCTCCTGACGCACACTTCTGGTTTGCGCGGCGATATCGAAACGCGCAGCGATTGGAAGGGCCAGGAAATTGCCATTCAAAAGGCGTGCGAAGAGAAACTGATGTTCGCACCCGGTGCGGATATAAAATACAGCGACATCAACCTCTTCCTCGTGGGCGAAATTGTGCAACGGGTCACGCACCGCAAGCTCGAGGAATTCGTCACCACGGAAATTTATAAGCCTTTAAAAATGGTGGACACTGGTTTCCTGCCACCCGCCTCCAAGCTGCCACGCATCGCGCCTACTGAAGTGGAACATGGTGTTCCCTACCGAGGCGTCGTGCATGATCCAACGTCACGACACATGGGCGGTGTTGCTGGACACGCGGGACTTTTCGTCACGGCGGCGGATCTGGCGCGTTACGCCAGAATGTTGTTGAACCTCGGCGAACTCGACGGTGTGCGGATCTTCAAACCTGAGACCGTGAAGCTCATGACGAGCGTACAAACTCCGCCGAACTTGGCGGGCAAACGAGGACTCGGTTGGGACATTTCCACCAGCTACAGCGGACCCCGTGGAAAGATTTTCCCGGTCGGTTCCTATGGCCACACAGGCTGGACTGGCACGTCGATCTGGATTGATCCATTTTCCCAAACCTTTTTGATCTTTCTCTCCAATCGCAATCACCCGGACGAAAGTGGCAACGTTGGCCTGGTGCGCAGCAAGCTGGCGACACTCGCGGGTGAAGCGATCACCGATTATAACTTCTCCTACGTCCCCGGTGCACTCGAACGCCCGGAAGAATCATCTTCTTCAAAGTCTTCCTCACGTCCATTCAAACCCGCGCTGAATGGAATTGATGTTTTAAAGAAAGAAAAGTTTGCGCGCTTGAAAGGAATGCGCCTCGGACTGGTAACGAATCACACCGGCGTGGACCGCGAACGGAACTCCACCATCGATCTTTTGAAAAATGCTCCGGATGTGGAGTTAAAGGTTTTGTTCAGCCCCGAACACGGCATTCGCGGCGCCATGGATGAAAAGATCGGCGACAGCACGGACGAAAAAACCGGGTTGCCTGTCTTCAGTCTTTACGGCGCACGCACGGTCCCGACCCCAGAACAACTAAAAGATTTGGACGCGCTGGTCTTTGACATTCAGGACATTGGTTGCCGTTTTTACACTTACACGGCGACGCTTGGTCTTTGCCTCGAAGCCGCAGCCAAAGCGCACATCAAATACATTGTTCTCGATCGTGTGGAACCGATCAACGCCACGAGCATCGAAGGACCGGTGTTCGATGGAACGAATAATTTTGTCGCGTATCATTCGCGTCCGTTGCGTTACGGCATGACGCCGGGTGAACTCGCGAAAATGTATAACGCGGAACGAAAGTTCGGCGCTGACCTCGTGGTGGTGCCGGTGGAAAATTGGACTCGCGACGAATGGTTCGATGAAACCGGTCTGCCCTGGGTGAACCAATCGCCGAACATGCGCAATCTCACCGAAGCGACTCTTTATCCCGGAATTGGTTTGCATGAAGCCGCATTGTCCGTCGGACGCGGCACCGATACGCCGTTTGAAATTGTCGGTGCTCCTTACATCGACGACTTGTGGCTTGCGGAACAACTGAATACTGCAGGGCTCGAAGGCATTCGGTTTGTTCCCATTCGTTTCACTCCGACGTATAGCACATTTAAAGACAAGGAATGTCGCGGCGTTTACATGGTCGTCACGGACCGGAACAAATTGAATTCCGTCGATGTGGGAATCGAGCTGGCGAGAATTCTCTACAAGAAATACCCGAGCGATTTCGCCATTGATAAGGTCCAGCATCTTCTCCTCGACAAAGAATCCATCGCAGACATCAAGGCGAATAAGCCGCTCTCGGAAATCAAACGCCGCTGGGCGCACGACCTCCTGACCTACAAAATGCGCCGGGAACCGTTCCTGATGTACAAGTAAACGCAGGAAAGGCGGTTCTCACCGGTTTCAGTGGAATTGTTTTTCTGTAATTTTGCTTTAGGCGACTCCGTGAGTTAATCGGAACCGTTCTCCCTCACCCTTACCCCACTGCTATTTAGTTAAGAACTTAGCGTGATAGAATGAATCGGTATCGGACGGAGTGAGCCCGTGACGGGCCAGATCTGTAGCGCCGATTATTAATCGGCCGTATCGCGAGTTGGAACTCGCAGTCGCCGCGACAGCAACGCCAGTGTTATTGATTTGAATAGCGTCGTGATTTGCGCAGCCCGCCGGTTGACAACCGGCGATACAGCCGACTACCACTCGGCGCTACGCTTTCGTCCAATCATGCGGTTGATAGCCAAAAGTCTAGTCGTCTTAACTAAATGGCGATGCACCCTTACCTTCTCCTCGCACTTCGTTGCGAAGAGAGGGAGATCGTTTATCGCCTTTATTTAACGGGCTAAAAATCGCTGGCATCAATTTTCCTTTCCAAAGAAGCACCGAAACCCAGCTGACCTTCTTTTTCGAAAAACACTTTTGGCAATAAAAAATATTTTCTGTTTACAGCCCCGCGAAGCTCATCATCGAAGAAATCAAGTCCTGGAAGAACAGCTCAAATCTATTAAATTTTCCGGCGCTCTTCAATTTTCTTTTTTTTACAAAACGGCGGCCGTTGGCACAAGCGATGCGATTGTCATGTTCGTTACCCGCGCTGGTAACACATAATCCGAGACTTCTTGTCCAGCGCGGGCGAAAGAGGAGTCTCCCAAGTTAGAAATAAAAAAGCATGAAAGCAATCCTCACGATCGCGATCTGCGCCACAGTCAGTGCCGCATCCGTATTCGCTCAAACAACAGGCAATGGTTCTCTCAGCGGTGCCCATTACAACCTCAACATTATTGGTAAAACCAAATGCACCAGTGAACCATTGACGGATAGCAATCGTCACAACATCCAGGTCCTGCTGAATGGCGGCGACAGCGCCACCTCTTTGAACGGACAGCTTGCGACGAGCATCTCGAAAGTAAACAAGATCTATCTCGCTCCCGGAGATTTTGCGGTGCTCGATGGAAACGCTTGTGACTCGAATGGCGCTAAATTCCAATTACCTGCTGGTGGTTATGCAGTCCTCGCCCGGGCACTTGGCAAACCAGGTGGTGCGGCCACGATGACAACCTGCGCTACTGGCGCTGGTTTGGACGGTGTCCTCGGAACTGCGGACGATGAAATCGTTTGCTCGACCGAAAACGCTGTGATCTCTCGCTACAAAGGCAAATCGAGTTTCGTCAACGTCACCACTGAATTAACCACGATGCTGCTCGATACCGATGGCGACGGCAACGGTGATACACGCATCAACATCTTTGATCCTATGTTGCAGGATTATTTCTGGAACTATGACAACAAAGGTTTGCGCCTTGCCCAGCTGCGATTCTACATGGTGAATTGACCGACTACTACCCCTGCCTTAATCACCATAAGGGACGGCGTCCGGACACGCCGTCCCACTTTTTCTCTCCCAAACAATTTTTTATTTTATGAATATCGGTGCCGGATTAATCCCAGTTGGTCTCTCTCTCCTTTCCATGTTCGATTCGCAACAGCCGCAAAAGCACGAGCCGATCGAACTCAGCGAAAAACAATTTGAATTTTGTGCAGTTGGAGACGAGCCAATAACCCACAGCTTTTATTTTACAAACTGGACCACGGAGACCTTACAAATCACGAACGTCACCGTCACCGAGCCCATCGCTTTTATTTTTGCAACGCCCAAGGTACGCCCGGGCAAAGTCGGACATGTCGACTTCACATGTGCTGAACCGCGCGTGATCGGGGACTACGAAGGTTCCATTCAGCTTAAGTTCAAGAACCAGGCTGTCTCAAATGTCGTTTACAACGTGAATGGAAAGTTTATTGCAGCATTGGAAGTCACTCCCTTGCCCGCTTTCTTTGTCGCAACACAAAAAGGACAATCGAAATCGGCAGCCCTCGAGATTTTCAATCGCACCCACGGTCCGATTAAATTATTAGGCGCGGAATGTCCGAGTGATCGGTTTAATCTCAAACTCACAACGATTACCGAAGGGGAATATTATATCCTCGGGTTGGAGATGAAAACGAATGCGGCTCCGGGCCGTTTAGCGGAACCCATCACTGTCACGACCTCCGATCCAAAGCATCCGGTTCTGAAAATTATGGCGAACACGTTGGTTCGGGAGCACGTTTACACTTTTCCCGAAAGTATCGACTTTGGGCAGATCGATTTAAAAGACGTTCGAGCTAACGAACAGATTTCGGGATTACTCTCGCAGACACTGATGGTTTACCAGACTGGCGGGACAGATTTCACAGTCAGCGCTGAAACGGAGATTCCATTTTTGAAATTGTCGTTAGAGCGCGCAGAAAGCGGCGATCGTTGTCAGTTGCAGGTTGAGGTGGATCCGAAAAAATTTACTCCCGGCGCGGTCAAGGGCTCGATTGTGCTCAAAACAAACGACAAAGATATCTCGCAATTGGAAATTCCGGTTCGCGGGCTGATTGCGAATAGTGAAGAATTTTAGTCTCGTTTAAACGTAACGAGACAAGGTGATGAGAGAGCGCGGCATTAGACATGAACCAGGCAGGGTGCCAATCGCGAAAGCCCAAAATAAATTTGACGCGTTCTCCCTCACCCTAACCCGCTGGAGAGGAAATATCGATGGCCGGGGCTTAAAGAATCTAACGCTCGTGAATGTTCATCCATCAAGGGTTTGAGTTTTTAAGCCCGGGCGGCGATCAACGCCTCTCCTCTCTCTGCGGGAGAGGATTGAGATGAGGGAGAGTCGCTG
>CBHTTJ010000136.1:0-17000 GCA_966095605.1 uncultured bacterium
TGGAGGTTGATTTGTTGTTGTTCCATCGGGCCGGGAGCATACGGGGACGAAACAAGGTGTCAGCGGAATTTGTTGGGAAAAGGGAAAAAAAGTATTAACCACGAAATACCCGAAATACACGAAAAGGGAAAAAGACCTTCGGTGGTAGGGCGCGATCTCCGAGCGCGCCGTGGTTGAAATACCAATAGAGCTCCAAAGTATTTTGCATCGGGGACAATGAAATATTTCGCCAGCCCGCAAATTTGTCCTCACCCGCGGCGCGCTCGAGTCAGAACTATATAGTTGCTTGAACCGCTCGCGGTTGGGTTCGCGCCCTACCAAATTCGTGTATTTCGCGTATTTCGTGGTTCAACTCTCTTCATCTTCTGTGTCCTTCTGTGCATTCGACGTTTTCACCTCAAAACGGACCTCTTCCCGTTCGTCATTTTACACAAAAAATCAAAAATTTTACCTTCGGCAACCATCACAAAATCAATCGTTTACAAAAAAGGTCACGGAATGGGCCCATTCCGTGACCTAAAACTTTTTTTCGATCTGTGAAAAACTGTTCCTCGTTCGATTGATTCGGATTCGTTACCGGACAATGGCCCGTGTTGAACCAGGGTGTTCCTGGTTGCACGTCAAAAAGATTGATTCTTCGCATACCAATAAGTCGAGGAAGTCTGGTCACCCGGGAATTGGACCACGTCGGTTGGACAGAAGTCGGAGGTCGGAAGGCAGAGGTCAGAGGACTGATGCCTGAAGACGGAAGACGACAGAAAGAAAAATAATATATGAAACAAAAACAAATACTAACGATCAATGCCGCCACTGACATGGTGCATTCGATTGTGGCTGGCATCATGGAGGTCGGTGCCACCGTCACGCTGCCGCATAATCCGACAGCGGATATTAATACAGACCTGGTTAACCTGATCACGGCACGCAATAACCATGAACAGGCCAAGCAAATCAAAATGACACGTCGCGAGGAGTTCGTTGCGGCCATGGACGAAGCGAAAAAGCTTATCCGTGGCACACGCGAAATCTACAAGCTGAGCTGGGGTAATGATTACTCGGAACGCTTCACTGCCCTTGGTTTCCAAAAAAATCTGGTCGTGCCCGACGATCCGGAAACTCTGCAAGGCATGTTGCAGGCGATCAAGGCGCAACTGACGACGAATCCGACCCAGGAGTTGCCGCCAATGTTCACGGCGACCCGCGCGCAAACGTTGTTCGATGCGATGGTGACCGCGAAGAATGCAGTGATGTCGCAGGAGGCCGAGATCACGTCATTGATGGGCATTCGTGACGAGAAGTTCGACGTCTTGTGTAAACGCATCAGCAGCGTTTACCAGGAGTTGCGGATGCAGTTGGCACCGCTCGACCCGCGCTGGTTGAAGTTCGGCTTCAACATGCCGGGCGCGGATGAAACGCCGGATCAGGTCACAGGCGTGAAGGTCACGCTGATTGGCCCCACGGCTGCGGCGGTGAAATGGGAAGGTGCAGCTCGCGCATCCTATTACCGCATCTGGATGAAGCTGCATGGTTCGACGACGGATTACTCGTCCGTTGGTTCGCCAGCGGATCTTGATTTCACGATCGAGGACCTGCCTGCGAATTCGACCGTCGACATTGTCGTCACAGCCGTGAACAACGGTGGTGAATCGCCAGTGTCGGATGTGATCACGATCGCAACGCAGTCTTAGCAGACGAAGGATTAAGATTACGAATTAAAGCGGGATTAGGACGATGAACTCTTACTCGTAATCCTAACCTAATCATAATCTTAATCACTGCATTCAGTCACAAAGCCACTCCCCGGAAACTGGGAGTGGCTTTTTCGTCGCCAAATAAGCTTATTTTTGGTGAAATCTTTTCGTTCTCCATCCCGTCTAGCAACTTATCCATGAAACTCTTGCTCTTGATTTTGCAAAGTTTTGCCATGGTTGTGTCGGCAACCGAAGTTTCCCGCGACACGGACAAATTGCCCGTTCCGAGCCAACGCTTTTCCGATCTCAAGACCGCCGCGGAACCGAGTTTCCGTCGACACATCCTTCCCATGTTCAGCCGCGTCGGTTGCAGCACGCGTGAATGTCATGGCGCCTTTTCAGGCCAGGGCGATTTCCAACTGTCGCTCTTTGGTTACGATTTCGATCACGATCATAAAGAAATCACCAGCGACCCTGATGAAATCCGCATCGATAAAGAGCACCCGGAAGAAAGTCTGGTGATCCAGAAGCCAACGTTACAGGTCAATCACAAGGGTAAAGAACGCATCAAGAAAGGGAGTTGGGAATATAACCTGTTACTGAAGTGGATCGCGAGCGGAGCAAAAAACGACGCCGAGCAGACGGGCGAATTTGATCGCCTCGAAGTCTTTCCCAAAGAGATCGTTTTTAAAAAAGTCGGCGAAGTCGCGCAGATGCGAGTGCTGGCGCATTGGAAGGATGACACGGTGGAAGATGTCACGGAGTTGACGCGGTTTCGCACGAATGATGAATCGATCGCCGATGTGTCTGACACCGGTCTCGTGAAGTCCAAAGAAAAAGGCGACACGCATATCGTGGCGTTCTACGACAATGGTGTCGTGCCGGTGCAAGTCATCTTGCCGGTGTCTGAAAAGAACGGGAAAAAGTATCCGAAAGTCGCCACGCGAACAAAAGTGGACGAACTGGTCATAAACAAATTGCGCAAGCTGGGAGTGGTCCCATCGGAAGTTTGTAGCGATGCGGATTTTCTGCGACGCGTTAGTGTCGACGTTACCGGCACGCTGCCAGCGCCGGATGAAATCACCAAGTTTCTCGCAGATAAATCGCCAAACAAGCGGGCCGCGAAGATTGATGAATTGTTGACGACCCCCGGTTACGCCGCGTGGTGGACGACGCTGCTTTGCGATTTCACGGGTAACAATCCACAACAGTTAAACGATGCCGGCGGTCTCATTCGCAATCTCAACGGAGAACAATCGCGTCACTGGTACGAATGGATTTATAAACGCGTCGCGGAGAACACGCCGTACGATCAACTTTCTGCCGGCATTGTTCTCGCCACCAGCCGCACGTCGCCGGACGAGACTTACGAAGAGTTCGCCAGGGAGATGGCCGCTTATTATCGCACGAACAATTCCGCCGATTTCGCCGCACGGCCGTCCATGCCGTATTATTGGTCGCGCCGAAACGTCGCGAAACCCGAGGAAAAGGCGCTCGCTTTTGCCCACACCTGGTTGGGCGTGCGCATCGAGTGTGCGCAATGTCACAAGCATCCGTTCGATCAATGGACAAAACAGGACTTCGAACAGTTCCAGGTATTTTTCACTTCCATTGTTAATGCACCGAATCGATCGGGAAAAGAAGAGACCGTCACCTACACATCCTTGACGGAGGACATCAAAGAGAAAACGGCGGGCGAACACATCGAAAAATCATCCGGCGATGTAAAAAAGGATGCGAATAAATTGCACCAACTGGAAGCAATGCGACGCATTCGCGCCGGCGAACTCGTGCCATGGAATGAAGTTTACGTGGACGCCAAACGCAACGCGCCGCCGAAAAAGAAAAACAAACAGGACGTCAAAGGGAGTTCGCGTGTGATCACTCCAAAAATTCTCGGTGGCGAAGAAGTTGTTCTCAATGAATATCCGGATCCACGGCAACCTTTGATGGATTGGATGCGCGCCCCGGAGAACCCTTATTTTGCCCGCGCGTTTGTGAACCGCGTTTGGGCCGCTTACTTCGGCCGTGGCGTCGTGGAACCCGCGGATGACATGAATCTCGCGAATCCGCCAGTGAATCGCGAACTCCTGGATTATCTCGCCACCGGTTTTGTCACGCACAACTTCGACATGAAATGGTTACATCGCGAAATTTTGAACAGTGACGCCTATCAGCGAACCTGGCGGCCAAACGATACGAATGGATTGGATGAAAAGAATTTCAGCCACATGGTGCTTCGACGCCTGCCTGCGGAAGTGGCGCTGGATGCCATTACCCAGGCCACGGCGGCAAGTGCCGAGCTTCCACAATTTGCGAGCGAGATCGAGAAGCGCGCAATTGGTCCGCCCACCGGTAGTAACAACAAGCGCGTCGGCGGTTATGCTCTGAGCACGTTCGGCAAACCAGCGCGCGTGGCGAATTGCGACTGCGAACGCACCGCCGATCCAACTCTGTTGCAAACATTATTCACGCGCAATGATCCCGAGTTGCTGGCCCGGGTCGATGGCGGGAAGGGTGCCGCGTGGATCGATGAAGTGCGTCGCACTCACCAACCGAGCAAAGAAACAGCGGGTCTGGAAGCGAAGCTGAAGAAACTTCGAGCAATGCGGGGGGAGTTGCAACTGCGTCGGAATAAACAGGAACCTCCTCGTCCCAGCGCGAAGGAACTTCAACAGATGGATAAACAGCTGGCTGTATTCAAAGACAAAGAAGCGGAGATCTCAGCTGCTCTCGAGAAACTTCCGAAGCCTCCTGCGTTCAATACCGAATCGTTGATCAACGAAGTTTTTCTCCGCACAGTGAGCCGTCCCCCCACGACGGAAGAAATCACCAAAGCTCGCGAAGATATTGCCGGCTGCAGCGATCCCGTGAATGGATTACGCGATTTGCTCTGGGCCATGCTGAACACCCGTGAATTCATGGTGAACCATTGACCTGATTAATCCTGAAAGGAACTTATGCCAAAACAAACCTTCTGCGACGGACTGACTCGTCGCGATTTTCTTCGCGTGGGATTTCTCAGCGGCATCGGCTTGAGTCTGCCAAGTTTTTTTGAATTGAAAGCAGCGGGCGCGGTCACACCCGCCAAAGGCAAATCAGCGATTTACATTCGGCTGGCAGGCGGCCCGAGTCACCTCGACACTTTCGACATGAAGCCCGATGCGCCGGACACGCATCGCGGCGAATTCAAGGAGATCGCCACCAACGTTCCAGGCATTCGTATCAGCGAACATCTCCCGAAACTTGCCCAATGCGCGGACAAATACGCCATCGTGCGTGGAGTCAGTCACACGCTCGCAGCGCACGAACTCGGCAGCGTCTATTTGTTGACCGGTAATCGCCCTTTACCATCGTTGCGTTTTCCTTCTTATGGCGCCGTGGTCGCGCGTGAATTTGGCGGCACACCCGAGCTGCCACCCTTTGTCGCGATCCCCAGCCAGGGCAATTATCCCACCGGTTTCATGGGACCAGAATACGGTCCGTTTGAAACCGGCCAGACACCCGCGCCGGGCAAGCCGATGGAAGTTCGCGGTCTCGCCTTGCGTCATGGTGTCACTCTCGCCGACATCGATCGCCGTCAGAACCTTGTGAAACGTTATGACACTGCCTTCGGTGATTTCGCGAGGAACGAAAAACTGCTCGTAGGCATGGATCAATTTGGGCAAAAGGCCTACGAGATGATGCGTTCCGAAAAAGCGCGCGCCGCTTTCGATCTCAGCAAGGAGCCCGAATCAGTCACGAAACTCTTTGGCACCGATCAGTTCTCGCAAAGTTGTTTACTCGCGACGCGACTTGTTGAGTCCGGTGTCCGTTTTGTCACGGTTAACCTCGGCGGCTGGGACACGCATCAAAACAATTGGGAGACACTCAAGAAGCAGAACCTGCCGACGCTCGACGCCGGTTTATCGGGCTTGCTCCTCACCCTGGAACTGAAGGGCTTACTCGCATCAACCAGCGTTTTTGTGACCGGCGAATTCGGGCGCACACCGAAAATTAATCAGCGCGGCGGTCGTGATCATTATCCGCGCGCGATGTTCTGCCTGCTCGCCGGCGGTGGCATGAAGGGTGGTCAGGTTGTTGGCGCCTCCGACGCCAAAGGTGAAGGTCCGAAAGATCGGCCGATTACACCGGACGATGTCGCAGCGACATTCTACAAATCGCTCGGCATTGATTCGCGCAAAGAATATCACACCCCCAGCGGCCGACCGGTGATGATTGTCCGCTACGGGAAGCCAATTCCAGAACTGGTCGCCTGATAATGCGCAAGGGGCGCGGCGTTTCACGTCGCATTGGTGTGGGGGACCCACGTCCCCAGTGATTAAAACAATCGAACAGCTTGAGGGGACGTGGACGTCCCCTCTCCGGGGCGATTGCGAATTTTCACACAGGCTCTTCACGCTGCATCCATGTTCCAGCATCAAACCAAACGAATCCTTCGGCATCTTTCTGCCTTGAAGCGTCATAAGTGCCGCGCTCCTGCAAATTCCTCAATTTGAGGGTATTTCGATATTCCGGTTCTGCTCTAAGATGGAACCATCCCCTGACAACACAGAAACTGTTTGTCATGAGCCAGTTCGATAACATGAGCCGATTGTCCGTTTCCATCTCGCCCGAAATCCGAAACACCGCACGAGCCTTCACCTTAATTGAATTGCTGGTCGTCATTGCCATCATCGCCATTCTGGCGGGGATGCTTCTCCCTGCCCTTTCCAAGGCTAAAGCCCGGGCGCAACAGACCAGCTGCATCAATAATCAGAAACAAATCACCCTCGCCTTCACGATGTGGGGCGATGAAAACAACGAAGGCAAATATCCGTGGAATTCCGGCGGACCTGCTTCGTTGCCACTCATTCCGTGGCGCGATCATTGGGCCACATTGCAAAGACATCTGGTGAACCCAACGATGCTGATGTGCCCCGCGGACAAAAATCGAACACCCATGACGAATTGGGCACAAATGACGCCCGCGTTCGAGTTGCGCAAAAGTGTGAGTTATTTCTTCTGCGCCGATGCGCAACCGGATCGGCCGATGATGTTTTTCGTGGGAGACAACTATCTTTCTTTCAACGGAACTCTCGCTTACGGGGCGAGTCCTCCGGAAAGTTTGAAGGTCAAGAAAGCAAACCTCCCCCGCTACGATTGGGTCAGCACCATGCGTCATCAGAAACAAGGTGCGGCTGCCTTATGCGATGGCAGTGTGAGTGTCTTCTCGGGAACCAAACTGCGTGACCAATGCACGGCGCAATATCAGGCGTATCCAGACATCAACAACGACGTCGACCTTCGCGTGCCGCAATACCAGGCGCAGAATATTACGTATTGATTCCCTTTACCGGTTTTCAAATCACGGATTGCCAATTATACCCTGCCCGGCTTGAATTCTGAACGGTTTCAATTCAAATGAAAACAGCTTGCGTCACAACAGTGCTCGTTCTTCTCTTCCTGGCGGGCGTTGGCGCGGCCGAGGTTGCGGCTCCCGGTAAATCGACATCCCCACCCGTGGTCGATGTCTGGCCGGAAGGCGCCATGCCCGGGAATTACACCACGGAACCCGAAACAGTGAAGCCGTCGAACGACAATGTGATTCGCCTCACCAATGTCAGCCGCCCCACCCTGACGCTATTTCGCGCACACGCATCGAAGAAAAACGCCACACCTGCGATGATCGTTTGTCCCGGTGGCGGCTACAGTATCCTGGCCATGAATAAAGAGGGAACGGAGATCGCGGAGTGGTTGAACACGAGTAGCATCACCGCCCTGGTCTTGAAGTATCGCGTGCCCACCAACCGCGACGGTGCGTTGCAGGATTTACAACGCGCATTGAGTCTCACGCGTGCGCACGCCGCCGAATGGAACATCGATCCGCATCGGCTCGGCGTCATCGGTTTCTCTGCCGGCGGCAATCTTTCAGCGAAAGCGAGCACACATTTTAATGAACGGACTTACTCGCTGGTGGACAAAGTGGATAAGCAAAGTTGCCGGCCCGATTTCGCCGTGCTCGTCTATCCCGCTTACCTCGAAGACAAAAATGGCCAGATCGCATCCGACCTGAATTTAAAGGCAAAAATCCCGCCGACACTGATCGTTCACACCGACGACGACACAAAATTTATCGTTGGCAGCAAGCTGTACGACGCCGCGCTGACCGAGCTCAAAATCCAGCACGAATTTAAACTCTACCCTACCGGCGGCCACGGCTACGGCCTCCATTGCACCAAAGACGCCCGCGAGTGGCCCACGGACACCATCAATTGGCTCACGAAATTGGGAATTCGCTAACGAAAAAAGGTTTACAATGTAAACGAAACCCGCCCCTTCGAAGCAGCGCCCTTCGACTAAGTTCGGTTTGGGGTGTCATTCTCTCAGTCGATGACCGAGGGCTCGGCATCAGACTATCTTTTGCGGACTGGATAGCGCAAATGTGTCACACCGACCCCTGCAATCACTTTGGGATCGCCGAGGACAAGTGGCGTGCCGGCGAGGCGGTCGAAGAGTCGAATGCCGGAGCCGAGAAGAACCGCGGCGATGTCGACGTGGATTTCATCAAGGAGTCCAGCGTTGAGGCATTGCTGAATGATATCGGCGCCGTGGACACCAACGGCCTTCCCGGTCGCCGCCGCTGTGGCCTGTTTGACAGCGGACTCAATCCCATCGGTGACAAAGTGCACGGTTGAGTTTGGACGTGGCCATCCGTCGGGAATTTGATGAGTGAGCACGAAGGCCGGTCCCCAGGCGTGGTTTCCGCCCCAACCTTCGGCTTTATCGAAGGTGCGTCGACCGCTGATCATGGCACCGATTTCGGCGATGAGTCCATGAAGGTGATCGGCGCTCGGTCGCGAGACGCGAAACGTCATGGGGTCCGATCCGCCAACAGGGATTTCAACGTCGCCAGAGAAATACCAGTCGAAAACTTCGGCGACGCCATCGTTGCGGTCGGCAACAAAACCGTCGAGCGACATTGACATGATGGCGACAACTTTCGACTTTGCGGGTTCGTTTCGAGTGGTGGTCATATTCTGTGTGGATTTTCGTTGATGGTTTTCGTGCAGTCAAAGATACGACGAATGAGCGAGAAGCTTGAGGACAATTAAAATTTGCCGGGGTCTTGGCGGGCAGCCACGGCTCTACGCGCATTAGTTAACAAATGGGCGGCGAGTCACCCCTGCTCCACCACCTCTGAATGGGTGCCGCATTCCCTGATTAAAATCGAAGCCGCTTCAGGAAACGAAAGATCGCTTTTTTAAGGCATTAATGATGCTACCGTTTCGTTTGCATTGCGATTGTCCTTTGGCAAAAAGGTGAGTCTCATATCGGTCACCCATAAGAGAGTCGCGATCAACGGAGTCTTTACACAATCGACCGCGATTTTCACGGGGTATTTTTCAGGACTTTATGAGTCTGGTTCCATCACTTGACGCAGTACTGATCCTCGAAGGGGATTGGTGGCGATTTTCAGTATCGCGTATTCTTTGGAAGGCCGGGGTGTTTCAATCAGCGGTGGATCTCATCGCCCCCACGGCGCAGGACATTTCCAGAACGCCAAATACCAGTGGCGATTCTGCGTCAGTGACTATCGACTAAATGGAACGGTGCAATTTTTCCGTTTGCGCAAGCCGTAACAGATTAAACGTCCAACTGAAAGTTAACGAAAAAAACTTTCGTCTTATTTCGCCGGGGCGAGGCATGAGGTTCACCAAGGTTTACCCCGAACAGACATCAGGGAATTAAAAACAATCTGCTCAGGTTGCTGCTTAGGAAAGACTTAATCTATTTTTTCGGCAAAACTAATTCTCCGACGCCGGGACTATTGCTGCTGTAATTCTCGCGTTTACGAAAAAATAAAAGGTTCGTTCAATCTCTGTTGGTAAAAGTGTCGTGACGGACAACTAGAATCCAGAAGTTTTGTGATTTCAATCGCTTCCAAATCGGACGTCTCTTCAGTCGAGGAAAGTTCCACAGAAGATTCCTTTCGGCATTTGGCAGATGCCATGCCGCAAATGATTTTTGCCGCGCGTCCGGATGGACACGTCGACTACTTCAACCGCCGCTGGTACGAATACACGGGCTTACCGAATAACGGGGCTACTGGAGACGACAGCTGGCGATGTGTTCATGAACCGGAAGGTTTAGAAAAAGTCCGCCGTCTCTGGTCGGAATCGCTTCGCACCGGAAAACCCTACGAAATCGAATATCGTTTACGTCGTCACGACGGCGCGTGGCGCTGGCACTTGGGTCGTGCCGTTCCCATTCGTAATAGTGACGGAATCATTCTTCGATGGTTCGGCACTAATACAGACATTCATGATCAAAAAATTATCCAGGAGAAAAACGCCTTCCTGGTGCGGCTTAACGATGCCGTTGCCCCCCTGACTGAACCCGACACCATCACCCGCACAGCCGCTCGTTTGCTTGGAGAATATTTACATGTCGATCGTTGTGCCTATGCCACAGTCGAGGCCGACGAGGACATAATGAATCTTGCGGGTAACTACCTGCGTTCAATTGAGATCAAAAGCATAGTCGGACGCCTGAAATTCTCGGACTTTGGTCAAGAAGTATTGGCGCAAATGCGAGCCAATCGTCCTTACGTGGTCGACGACATAGACAATCACTACCCTCCTGTGAAGGACCGGGCCGCCTATCGCGCCACACAAATTCAAGCAGTGATCTGCGCGCCGCTGCATAAGGCGGGGAAATTCGTCAGCGCGATGGCTGTTCACTCAACCACGCCTCGTCACTGGACATCTGACGAAGTGGAATTGGTCCTGGCCGTGGCAACGCGTTGCTGGGAAAGCATTGAAAGAGCTTATGTCACCGATCGCCTCATGCGCAAAAGCGGTCAAATGGAAGCAGTTTTCCAGGCAATGTCCGAAGGCGTCGTTGTCCTGGATGTTTCAGGCCAAATCGTTTTTATTAATGAGAGCCAGGCGCTTCGATATGGTTTCAAGAGCAGTCGTGAGATGATGTGCCATATCGACGAGTTCAGGAACACTTTCGAGTTGCTGGGGCAGGATCGCAAAATTATTCCGTTCGACCAATGGCCGACCGCTCGCTTGTTGCGGGGAGAGACGTTTGTCGACGAGGAATTGTGGGTGCTTCGTCCCGAGACCTCCGGAAAATGGTTGATTCGGTTTAGCGGTCAGCCCGTCTGCGATGTGAACGGCAAGCAAATACTCGGCGTTATTATCAGTCGCGACATGACTGCGGTGCGTCGTTCGGAAGTTCTGATCGAGTCGCAAAAGTGTTCGTTGGAAATGCTGGTCAGCGGGAAATCATTAGCCGAAGTTTTGTCCTATTTGACGAACGTCGTGGAAAGTCAGGCCGATACTCCGGCAATTGCGTCGATTCTGCTGTATGATGACGAAGGCTGCTTGCGCAACGGCGCTTCCCCTACTCTTCCGGAGTATTATGTCAGGGCCATCGACGGCATCAAGGCAACTCCAACGCTTGGAACATGCGGCGTAGCTGCGGCCTGTAATCGTGTGGTGGTTACACAGGATATCGACGCCGATCCAAATTGGGCGTCGATTAAACAACTGCCACTTGGGCTGGGCCTTTGTGCGGCCTGGAGTCAACCGATCAATGCAACGGATGGTCGTGTCCTTGGTACATTTGGCACCTACTTTCGAGAAAAGCGCGAGCCGAGTTCCTTTGAAAGGCAGGTTGTTGAAATACTCGCCAAAACCGCGGCGATCGCCATTGAACGCTCTCGGCATTTGCAGGCTTTGCAGGAAAGCGCGGAGCGTTTTCGCTTCATGGCAGAATCCATGCCCCAGAAAATATTTACAGCAACTGCAAATGGCAGCATCGATTACTTCAATGCGCAGTGGATTGAATTCACCGGCCTGGAACTGTCCCAGGGTGCCGATAGCTGGGAACAATTCATGCATCCCGAGGATATTGAAGAATACACCAAAAACTGGAGGCATTCTGTCGATACTGGAAATTATTTCCAAATGGAACATCGCGTTCGGCGGAAAGACGGCATGTATCGCTGGCATTTGACGCGTGTTCGGTCAATGCGTAACGCTGATGGAAAGATTCGCCTCTGGATTGGCTCCAGTACGGACATCGACGATCATAAAACCGCCGAGGCTCAACTAGAAACCATCGTCGCTCAACGCACCGCGAAGCTTCAGGAAACCATTGGGGAACTCGAAGCGTTCTCCTACAGCATTTCGCATGACATGCGAGCCCCACTTCGGGCGATGAACAGCTTCGCCCGTCTGCTCGCTGAGGAATATGCGAACAAAGTGGATGACACGGGGAAAGATTATATCCGCCGTATCACGAGCTCCGCGACTCGGATGGACCAACTGATTCAGGACGTTCTAACCTACAGCCGCGTTTCCCGGACAGAATGGAAACTGTCGCCAATCGATCTCGATGAACTTCTAGAGGGAATTGTTGAATCGTATCCACAGCTGCATTCTTCAGCATCAACTATTGTCATCGAAAAGCCCATACCACATGTGCTCGGCAATGAAGCTGGATTAACCCAATGCTTTTCCAACCTGCTGGGTAATGCCGTTAAATTTGTGGCGCCTGGAGCAAGACCCCAGATTCGTGTTTGGGCTGAACTAAAAGAGAAGAAAGTTTTACTCTACATCGCCGATAACGGCATTGGCATTCCTGCCGCCTATCAAAATAAGATTTTTGGCATTTTCCAGCGTCTCAATGCCGAATACGAAGGCACCGGCATCGGGCTCGCCATCGTTAAGAAGGCGGTTGAAAGAATCGGCGGTGATATCACCGTCTCCTCGGAAGCGGGCAAAGGGAGTACTTTTTGTGTCGAATTATTGGCGGCCCCTTGAGTTTTTCTTTCCTCTCAAGGAAGAACTGACGTCCTGAAGAACTGGTGTGAGTTTGTTTTCTGCTGACTTATCTCCGTCACACCACCATTGCCCGGTAGATTGTTGGTTAAAACCAGCCACGTTGGTAAATTGGTCGATTGTTCCACAACGTAATTTCGTCCCGAAACTGTAGAGAATCGCAACCACAGCGTATTATTTACAATTTCAATCTGATTGGTCGGCTGAGAAGCCCAACTTGCCGGATTCAAAATCTCACAAGCCGTAGAAAGGCTGCTATATCCGGAATGCGATGCACCGGCTGGAACATAAATCCGACCTCCTGCAATCTGAGGCGCAATGCCGTGTCGTCCCGTAATCATCGTCGGCCCCAGCCGCCATGTATTTTTTGCTACGTTGTAAATATCGACGCGATCGTAAACACCGTCGACCGTAGCATTGGCGCCATTTAAAGTTTCTCCGCCCATGACGAAAAACTCACCATTGTAATACGGCGCCTTCCAACAACCACCACGGGCCTGTGGCACTGGCGCGAGCGTAGAACCCGGGTCCAAACTGGAGATCCAGGTGTTATTCGACGGGTTGTAGATCTGAACCGTATTGAAACCATTCGCCAACGAGTTGTTGTCGCCACTGCCTGGTCCGCGCCCTCCAAAGACGAAGAAACGTTTCCCATCCGTTCCCCCGGGGGCGTGATTGCGCCCTTGTGGCATCGGAGCCAATACCGTCCACGAATTGCTTGCGGGATTGTACTTCGCGTGCTGATTCGTGGTGTAGACGTTGTTGAAAATTCCACCGCCATAATAAATTTCGTCATTGATGACGCACGATGACGCGCCACCAACAGCCACAGGCGAATTTGCTCCTATCGTCCAGGAATTACTCGCCGGATTATAAATCTGCACTTTACCCGCGCCGGAACCAACACCACCAATGACGTAAAATTTTCCGTTCACCACCTCTCCCGCACAATGATTATCAAAGATGGGACGCGCCGCTCGCGTACTCCACACAGCCGTTGAAAGATTCAACGCGTAAGTGCTCGTGCTGGTATCGGTAACCACGTAAAGAATGTTGCTGATGATCCCCGTTGCGACTTCTTCCCCAATCGTTTGTGGTAAAGGTGGTCCCAGCTCCCATTTTTCTTCAAGCGACCCGCTAATGGCATTAGTGCTCGGATTGCTCGGATCGTTGCCACCGCATGTGACGAGGATTCGGCCGCCAATGATTTTGGCCGCACACGAAACCAATGGAACCGGCAATGCAGGCAAAGATAACCAAATGTTCGCCTGCGGATCGAACTCGAGCACATTCGTCAATGCGATCTGCCCAGCGGTTCCGTTCTTCCCGCCAATCAAATAAATGTGATCATTCCAGACAAAGGTGGCCAGTTCACTGTGAGAACGCGGCGCCGGTAGACTGGCCGCCATAGACCACGTGGCGGTCAGCGTATCGAAAACATCAACGCGGCTGAGATCGGTGCCGCTCAAGTCATGCCCTTGTTGTCCGCCGATCATGTAAATCTTCCTGTTCACGACCGCCGCGCTGACATGGCCGCGCGGGCTTGTCAGCGCAGGCCGATTAATCCAGTTCGTCCCCCCATCCAACGAAAGCACCCAGTGATTCGTTGAATCCGTTTGGCGGTCTGGCAAATAACCTCCGAGATAGTGGAGCGTCCTCCCAACTTTCACCAATACTCCTCCACCCCGTGCCTGTGGCAACGACGGCCCAACGCTCCACGTCTGCGCAATAGTGTCGAATTTCCACACGCCATTCGTCGCCGGTCCTGGATTGTCCCCTGCGAACCCACCAGCAAACCAAACAATGTGTCCATCGACCGCTGGAACCGTATGCGTCAACGGCACTGGCATATCGGTCGTTCGCGTCCAGACATTCGAATTCAAATCATAAACATCCACTCTATTGGTAATCTTCAAGGAACTGTTGGCGAACCCACTGAATAAATAGAACTTTCCATTCGCGACAGCCCCTGCCCCTTCTATTCGTTTGATGGGTGACGGTGCGACGAAGTTCCAGGCAAACGGCGCAGAGCCGAAAGAGCAACTTGCCCAAAGTCCGAGAAGAAGTAGTCCCCGAAAAACACCAGCCTTGATCATTGTTTTAAATTATCGTTTTGGGTTCTGATGAAAAATCAGGCCTCTCCATTGACGCGTCCTCAAGGTTCCAACACTCGCACTCTGTAAAAACGATTGTTGTTTGTCAGAAGATCACTGACGGTTCCAATCAGGTTGGTCGCAGCAAATGTGGCACGGTTTTCAGGTCGATCCAGCGGCAACCAGAGAGGCGGGATTAGATTCGTCGAATACTGAACTTCGAAACCACGATTGGCGACCTGTGGAAAAACAATTTGTGCGGTCGTAGCGGACTTCTGCATCTGCGCTTTCCAAACACTCGCGGGATTCAGCGGGCCAGTTCCCGTGAGGAATTCAAAATAGTTATTCGCACCGTCATGATCTGGATCAGCATCAGCGGCAGACTGAACGGAATTGGTGCTTCCGAACATTCGCACCTGCCAGGCTGGATACGTTTCATAGTTCGTAAGGGTGTTTACCCAATTCGAAATCAAATTCACCATCTGCGTATTGATCAGATGCGAAGCCAACGGAGGCATACGAATCGTGTCGAGCGTCCCAATCCGTTGCAGAAGGATCGAATCCCCCGGTGAGCCCGGCGCGATCACCCGGTAACTCTCAATGCCGAAGCCATTCGCCAACTGTCCATCGATGACGCCCGATGCGGATAACGGAGTTGAAATGCGCGCATCCCAATATCCGAGCCCTACGCCTCCCGGTTGGTGACAATGCACACAATTGGCCGCGAGATAGGAGTGAACCCGATAGTCGAGGCTGTATGCCGTGTTAGTCGGGTTCACCAAAGCGGGCAGACTCACAAAGTTTGTCACCGGAGTGGAAAAGTAACTGGCCTGCGCCAGTGCCCGCAGCTGGTTCGTTACCGCTCCCCCATAGTTAAAATCGCGATTCAGTTGGTGCGTGTTAAACCCAAGCGCCCAACCGCCAACGCTATTATGACAAATCTGACACTCGAAGCGGCTGGGATAATGCCAGGTCTGAATGCGCGGTGTGCCATTATCATAAATGGTAAAGTTCTCGTCCATTCCTTCGTCAGCAACCAGCGTGGCATTCGAGGTTGAACCACCCCAACGATACGTCATCCCGTAGACGCCACTGGAGTTCCTCACGAGGAAGCGGGTCTCGATGCGTTGAGCGGATGAAGGCACACCGTTGGTTAACTCCAGTTCAAAATGTTTGATCCAGACCGTTCCCGTGGAAAAACCCCAATTGCCCTCGGGACTGAAGGTAACCGTCGCATTGGAATTCGGCAGTGAAAACCACCGCGTCTTCTTTCCGTTATCAGACCAGAAGGGAGAATTCACATCGAACGGCACGATCCCCGGTTGCGGTTGCAACGTGAGCAGGTTGCTGAAAGCCCCCGTTTGGTCCAGGGTCGGCGGGAGGGGTGTGCCAATGGAGTTTGTAATATAGATCAGCCGCTTAATCGCGTTCTCCGTGTGCTTCACGATGAGGACATCTCCATTGCCCGGATCAATGCCGAAGGACGTCGGCGTCTCATAACAGAGCCGTTGCCATTGCGTAACGTTTGTTCCGCTGTAGCGCATTTGCCAAATGTTCCCGCTAATGTGATCCCCAAAAACGTAGGAGTTGGTCAGCTGCGGAATGCGCGTGCTCGTGTAAACCACTCCACCAATGACTGCATTGCCTTCGTAAGCCGCCGTTCCATGCGGATATTGCAACAGTGGAGATAGAGAGCTGAACCCGCCCGGCGTATAATCACTTTTCGGTCCGTCGTGGGTGCCTTCGCGGAAAGACCAGCCGTAATTCCCACCCTTGCTGATAACATCGATCTCCTCCCAGTTTTCCTGCCCGACGTCGGCACAGATCAGTTTTCCGTTGGTCGGATCAAAATTAAATCGCCACGGATTCCGAAGTCCTACACACCAAAATTCACTTCGGACATTGTTGGAGTTCACCGTAATTCCATTGAAATTCGTCACACCAACAAACGGGTTGTCTCGCGGCACGTAATAATTGGAGGTGCTTGCGGGATGGATGTTCGGCACCCGATTACTCGACCGCTTATCGACGTCGATGCGGATTATTCCTGAGAAAAAGTTCAAATCGATGTGCTGACTATTGTTGTAGCTGTCGAATCCTCCGCCTTCATCACCGAGGGAAGCGTACAAATATCCATCCGGACCGAAGTGAATGTCCCCGGCATTGTGCGGAGTGTCGCGATCAATCTGGCGAATGATTGGAACTTCCGTACTTGGGAGAGCCTGGTTCGTATTCCCGGCCGTCGCGCGAAACAACGACAAACAATCGTGTCGACCGACGTTCAGCGAGTGATCGGCGTTCGTGGTCGTCGTCACACCCGTATAAAACAGGTAGAAATTACGGTTCGTGGCATAACCCGGATGAAACGCAATTCCGAGCAG
>CBHTTJ010000137.1:0-16957 GCA_966095605.1 uncultured bacterium
GATATTGGATTTTCGAGAATAGGAAGTTAACGATCTCGCCGGATATTGGATTTTCAAGAATAGGAAGTTAACGATCTCGCCGGAAATCGGGTTTTCAAGAATGGAAAGTTAACGATCTCGCCGGATATTGGAATTTCAAGAATGGAAAGTTAACGACTTTTCGGAAATCGGACGTTTTGGAAGTCAAAATCTCGGTTTCGGCGGGTTTTTGAACTTTTTTAACGCGAAAAAGGCTGCATCGCGGGAATTCCCGTCCTTTTCTTCACGGAGACTCAGGTTCCAGGAATCCTTCGATGGATTCACCCGAGGGCTTTTGGAGTTTCCACGTTTCTCCAGCTTTTTCGAAGGTCCAATTCTTCGGCGGCGGATTTCCCCGCAATAACGAAGGCAGATAAAACCAGGCCAGGCGAGCAGGGGGCTTTCCGTAACCGGAATAGAACTTCTTTTGCACGGGAATCTCTATTTGCCAGCTGTTCGAGGTCGTTTGAGCGATGACAAAAGGAATGGGGGTCTTGGTGAATTGCACGACGGTATGGTTCTTTTTTTCGTTCGTCGCAATAAGGAGGTCGCCCGCAAGTTCTGGCGCCGTTTTCGAAGGTTTCCAAACCGCCTGACCTTGTTGCACGCGCCAGCCCGTTGACGACAGGTCAACGGCCGGAAGGCGTGGTGCGAGTCGGCAACCAGAGGCCAAAAACAGCGTCGCTGCCAGCAAAAGACCGGAATAAAATGCAGATTTTTTCCGTGCAGAGCTTTTGGTTTTGTGTTTCATGTCTTCGCGATTCCCGTTGCCTGGTAAAAGTTTAGAATTTTTTTTGAACGTTTTTCCAGAGGATTGTCAAAGTGGCGTATGGCAGTCGAAATCGCAACTCCCGAAGTAACGGGCAGGAGTCGCCCGGAGAATTTTGCTGTCGAACAGCATTTAGAACAACCGAGACCGTACATTGTTGCGGCAAAAAAATCGGAGAACGGAATGATAAAAGTCCAAAAACTCAGGAAAGAATTCGGCCCAAAGGTGGCCGTGAACAGCATCTCGTTCGAGGTCGAGCGCGGTGAGGTCCTTGGATTCCTCGGACCCAACGGCGCCGGCAAATCAACGAGCATGCGTATGATTACCGGATTCATCCCGCCAACGGACGGAAAGATTTTCGTGGGCGGCCACGACATGGTCGAGAACCCGATCCCCGCAAAGCGCCTGATCGGTTATCTCCCCGAAAACGCACCGAGCTATATAGATATGACGGTGCATGGCTTTTTGAGTTTCTGCGCCGAAGTGCGTGGTTTGCGCGGCGACGATACGAAGAAAGCCGTCCATCGCGTCGTGGAAATGTGTTTCCTGGAGAACGTGCTGTATCAAAGCATCGACACGCTTTCCAAAGGGTATCGTCACCGGACCTGTTTGGCTCAATCCCTCATCCATGATCCGGAAATCCTGATTCTCGACGAACCCACGGACGGTCTCGACCCGAACCAGAAGTTCGAAGTGCGCCAGCTCATCAAACGCATGGGCGAAAAGAAGGCGATTATTTTCTCCACGCACATCCTGGAAGAAGTGGAAGCGGTTTGCTCCCGGGCGATCATCATCGACCGCGGACAGATCGTGGCGAACGGCACCCCAGCGGAGCTGAAAGGAAAAGCTGACAGCGCTGGCGTGGTCACGCTCGGCGTGGTTGGAGTTCCAGCGGCGACTCTGACCGACAAACTGGGTCAGTTGAACAGCGCTCGCCGCAGCATCGTGGTGAAGGAAGATTCTTCCCGCGTCGTCGTGCGGGTCTTCCCCAAAGCGCAATGTCTCCATGGCGCCCTGGCCGCTGAAATTACCGACCTCGGTGCCCGTGAAAAATGGCGCATCGAAGAATTGCACACAGAGGAAGGCCGCCTCGACGAGGTCTTCCGCAGTATCACTTTGCCTGACACCAAAAAGACGGAGGAAACGAAATGAACCAATCTTCTCTCGGAAACATCATGGCGATCGCCAAGCGCGAACTTAAAGGGTATTTCGCGTCGCCGGTGGCGTATGTATTTATTGTTATATTCCTGCTGCTGGTCGGATTCTTCACCTTCATGCTTGGACGCGCGCCGTTCTTTAAGCTCGGCCAGGCGACGCTGGATTCGTTTTTCACCTGGCATCCATGGGTCTTCCTGTTCCTGGTGCCGGCGATCGGAATGCGTGTCTGGTCGGAAGAGCGTCGTTTAGGCACCATCGAATTGTTGCTGACGATGCCGATCACCGCATGGCAGGCGATTGTTGGAAAGTTTTTGGCGTCCTGGGCCTTTTTGTTCCTGACGCTGATTTGCACGTTCCCGATGGTGATCACCGTGAATTATCTGGGCAGTCCGGATAACGGTGTGATCTTTGGAGCGTATATCGGCAGCTTTTTGATGGCGGGGAGTTATCTCGCCATCGGTTGCATGACGTCGGCCATGACCCGCAATCAGGTCGTGAGCTTTATTCTCTCCTGCGTCATTTGTTTCCTGTTGATCCTTTGCGGATTTCCTCCCGTGACGGAATTCCTCAGCGATATTGGATTGAAGCAGGGATTAATCGAAACCATCGCGTCTCTGAGTTTCATGACGCATTTCGATGGTTTTCAAAAAGGTATTTTGGATTTCCGTGACCTGGTCTTCTTCTTCTCAGTGATCGGATTCTCTTTGTTCACCACTGGAGTGATTCTCCGCAGTCATCGTGCTGGCTAATTGAAAGGAATTTATCCATGAAGAGTAAACAATTTGAAACAGTTCTCTATTCTACAGTGGGCGTGGTCCTGCTGTTCGGATTGGTGCTCGCGATTAATTTCATTGCGACAAAGGTGCGTTATCGGGCGGACCTGACGCAGGAAAAGGCGTATACGTTTTCTGACGGCACCAAGGCGATTCTCGGCAAGCTCGATACGCCGGTAACAATTCGCTTTTACTGCACGCAGGGCGAAAGCAGCGCGGCGGAAGCGGTGTTCCTGAAGAACTATGCCCGCCACGTGGAAGATTTGCTCGCGGAATACAAACAGGTTGGTAAAGGCAAGATCGTTATCGAAAAGTACGATCCGCAACCGGATTCGGACGCGGAAGATTCAGCACGCCTCGCCAACGTGGAAGGGCAGATGTTGTCGAACGGTGAGAAATTTTATCTCGGCCTTTCGGTGAACATGCTCGATCAACGTGAAACAGTGCCGTTCCTTTCGCCAACGCGTGAAAAGCTTCTCGAATACGACATTACGCGGGCCATCGCTCGAGTGCAGACAACCGAAAAGCCGGTTGTTGGCGTGATGAGTTCGATGGTGGTTTTCGGCCAACAACAGAGCCCGATGATGGCACGCATGGGACAACAGGCGAGTGATCCATGGGTGTTCATCTCCGAATTGAAGCGCGATTTCGACGTGCAAAAAGTTGAGATCGACGCGGAATCGATCGATGACAAGGTGAAGGTGCTTGTCCTGATTCACCCGAAGGGAATTTCGGACCAGACCCAATACGCGATCGATCAATTCATCATGCGCGGCGGCAAGGTGCTCGCGTTTGTGGATCCGAATTGCTACTTCGATCCGAATCGCCAGGACCGCCAATTCGGTGGTGGATTCAGCAGTTCGAATCTGGAGAAATTGATCAAGGCGTGGGGGTTGACGTTTGATGGATCAAAGGTCATCGGCGACCTGACCTATCCAACGCGCATCCAGGAAGGAAACATTCCAACGGTGTTGTCGTTGAATGCAGACGCGATCAATAAGAACGATCCCGTCAGCGGTCAGATTGACAACATGTTGTTTCCCTTTGCCGGTGCCATCAGTGGGACGCCTGCGCAAGGTCTGACGCAAACCATCCTCGTGAAGTCATCCACCAGGGCTGATCTCGTGGATACTTATATGGCGCAACTTTCAGGCGTAAATGTCGCTAACGACCTCAAACCGTCCGGCAAGGAACTGGCTTTGGCCGTTCGTTTGAACGGGAAATTCAAGACGGCTTTCCCGGAAGGCAAACCGAAGGGCAAAGACGAGAAAGCTGAGGACAAAGATAAGAAACCCGCGCCCGCGGATAACAGCCTGAAAGAATCGAAAGAAACGTCGGTTGTTCTTATTGCCGATGCCGACATGGTGACGGACGAAGGTGCGCAGATCGAAAAACAAAACTTTTTCGGTCAGCGCATCATGATGATGCATAACGGTAACCTGCCGTTCGTGCAGAACTGCGTTGAACAACTTGCGGGCGATAACAACCTGATCGCTGTCCGCAGTCGCGCCACCTTGAATCGTCCGTTCACTCTCGTGAAGAAGATGGAAGCCCAGGCGCAGGAGAAGTTCCAGGGCCGGATCAAGGAAATGGAAAAGACGCTGCAGGAAACACAACAGAAAGTGAATCAATTGCAGCAATCCAAATCGAAGGAGCAACGCTTCATTCTTTCTCCGGAACAACAGAAGGAAATTGAAAACTTCCGCAAGAAAGAAGCCGAAACCAACAAGGAGCTCAAGAAGCTGCGCAAGGAATATCGTCAGGAAGTCGATTCGCTCGAGAATAAACTCAAGTGGGCGAATATTCTCGCCATGCCGATTATCGTGGCTATCTCCGGCATTACCCTCGCCGTGGTGAAACGTAAACGTACGGCCGCGAAATAACTTCAATACAGCCAAACATGAATCAGAAACAATTTATCAAACTGTTGCTTGCGGTGCTCATCATCGGAGGAATTGGTCTGGTGGCTTACAAGAAGAGCAGCTCGTCCTGGAAATCAGAGACGACCACCGACAAAAAGCTTCTGGCCAACTTTGAGGTGAACGATGTGACTCACATTGGCCTTAAAAAGGATTCTGCCGAAGTGAATCTGGTGAAAAAGAATGACATCTGGGTGGTGAAGGAACGGAATGATTACCCGGCCAACTTTGAAACCATTCGTGACTTTGTGCAAAAAGTTCACGACGCCAAGGTGGTACAGAGTGAACCGATCGGCGCCTCGCAGTTGGCGCGCATGGAATTGGTGGCTCCCGGTAAAGCGACGCCGTCTGGAATGGTCGTCGATTTGAAAGGGGCAGGGGACAAAGCGCTCGGGAACATCATTCTTGGAAAGTTTCATGTAAAGCCAACGGAAACGGCGACAGCGTGGGGCGGAAATGAAGGCGGATGGCCCGATGGCCGATTTGTTCTCGTTTCCGACAAGCCTGACACGGTGAAAACTATTTCCGAACCGTTCAAGGATTTGGAAGCCAAGCCAGCAAGTTGGTTGAACAAGGAATTCTTCCACATTGAGAAGCCGAAGAAGATTACGTCCGTTTCGACGAATGCGGCGAATTCGTGGACAGCAAGCCGCGAATCAGAAACCGGCGCATGGAAGCTTGTGGACGCGAAGCCAGGAGAAAACGTGGATACGAACAAGCTTTCCAACCTGAGCTATATCATGTCATCAGCTCAGTTCAGTGATCTCGCAATGAATCCCAAGCCGGAAGAAACCCTCTTGGATCACCCGATTCTCGTCACGATTGAAACGTTCGATAACTTCACCTACACCATGAAGATTGGCCGCAAGCCGGGTGATGATCATTACTTCACCTTCGTCGTGAGCGCCGATATCCCGAAGGAACGTGTGGCGAGCAAAGATGAAAAGCCGGAAGACAAAACCAAACTCGACAAGGAGTTTGCGGAAAAGAAACAGAAGCTCGAAGACAAGTTGAAACAGGAGAAGTCCTATGAGAACTGGGTTTATATGTTGCCCGGTTACAACGTAGACAATGTCATTCAACCGCGCTCCGCTTTGATGGTGGAAAAGAAGGAAGAAAAACCAGCAGAGACTGGCGGCGAAACGAAATAATCGATTTATATTTCAACGAGAGGACGGATCTTCGGATCCGTCCTTTTTTATTGGTAAAGGCTGTGGTTACTCCCGTACATGTTCTCTAGTTGCGCGGGCAAAGGCTTTGATCACGGATGATTTGCTGAACTTCTTGACGATTTTTTCCACGAAACGATCCGTTCCGGTCTTCGCCGTATCTGTGCGTGCCGCGGGTTTATCCGCTAAGGTCAGCGACATCGTCATCGTGACGATTTTTCCTCCCTTGGGTGCAAAATAGGTTTTGAAAATTTCCTCCAGGTTCTTTTCCGGGAAATGCAACGCTACGAACGGATCGGAGACAGTCGTGATTTCAATTGCACCGGGACTGCCTTTCCAGTCCTTTGCATATTTGCCATCCGGCATTTTGATCAACTTGATTGTCTTCGTGGAAAGGGTTGCGTTCTCCGGCAGATGTGAAGCGAGTTCACGCACCTTTTTAATTAAATGCGCCGTTTCTTGTTCATAACGCGCTTCGAGGATCTTGTAGTTTTCCTCCCAACTCTTTGCGGGATCGAATTCTTCGTTGCTGGCGTGGATCCATTTTACGCCTGCATAGCTTTGCATTGAATGAAGCTTCGACTTCGGCGAGGGCGTCGTTGGAAATAGATTCGCTTGCGGACAATATTCGGTGAGAAACGTCTTGATCACTTCCGCCATCGGGGAATTCCAGTCGATGACCCGTAATTGTTCGGCGGTGTCGTGTGCCACCTGATTCAAAGCGTCTGCTGCCTTAGGGCAATCCGGCATGCTTTTGAAAAGTTTCCAATCGGCGGGCGTAAGCGGAAAGATATTCGCCTGACGTGTGACCATTTCCTTGATCCCGGCTTGGAACTGCGCCGTCGTCGCTTTGCTGTCGGCTCCAAATTCGGTGTACTTTTTCTGCAACGCTTCGAACTGCGCGATCGACTGCTTAAGCTTCTCAAATTGTGGGAGTTCCATCGTCTGCAAGTTTCGAAACGTCAGAGCGTTGGTTCAAGAAAAATATCTTCTAAGCCACGCCTGCTTTGGCGGCAGCGGAGAGTTAAGACACTGCAACAACCTGGCCGCTCTTGATGGATCCTTCTGCGGCAATAGCGAGCAGGGTTGCATCAACGCAGTTCGCAACGTTCGTCAAGGGCTGACGCTTTTCGCGGATGCAGTTCACGAAATCGAGATGAATCTCATCGAACCCAAGGTGATTTCCCCAGCCTTCACCGAATTTCGCGGAAACCTCATGGATGATGGGCTCTTTTTTGTTCTGTCCACGCTTCCATTGAAGAATTTGGATTTGCGAAATGCGTGTCTGCAGAACCCCACCGTCGCCAACGATGCCCATCTCAAGATCTTCATTTGGGAAGTCGAGTGCAAACAGGCAAATTTGCAAACTGCCACGAACGCCATTCTCGTATTCGAAATTCACGTTGGCATGGTCGTTCACCTGGTGTGGTCCATCGATAACACGATTGACGGCGTTTCCACCAAAGGCAGCGACACGCTTCGGTTTGGAATTTGCCCACCAGTTCATCAAATCGAAATGATGACAGTTTTTATCAACGAGCATGCCGCCCGAACGACGCTCGTCCTGAATCCAGTCCTGTGACTTCTTTTGAAAAGGGCCGCGAAACTCACGGGTCCAGACCATCCGCGGCTGACCAACCTCGCCAGCCTCAACGAGCGCCTTCATCTTGAGGAAGAAGGCTGAGTAGCGAAGTTCGTGTCCGATCATCAGGATGCGATCTGTTTTGGTGGAAGCTTCCAGGAGTTGACGACATTCATTCCGCGTAATCCCACAAGGCTTTTCCAAAAAGAGATGTTTCCCGTTCTTCAGAATTTCCAACGCGAGACGGACATGGGTGAAATTGGGTGTCGAAACGACGATAGCATCCAGGGGTAGTTGGATGAGTTCTGCTTCGGTTTTGCAAACGGCAACATTCGGCGCGATATCACGCACCTTTTTGATGTTGGCTTCGTTCGAAGAACAAACCGCGGTGATTTCCACCCGGTCATTGCAAAGCCGGGCGAAGGAGTTCGCATGACTGAACCCCATCGCGCCGAGGCCGAGAAAACCGAAACGCAGTTTCATTGCGATCAGGCTTTTGGAACTTTAGCCCAATCCTTGTTGAAAATATCGATCGCGATATCGGTAAGCGGATGGTGATAGAGTTGCTCGAGAACATCGAAACCCATCGTGATAGTGTCCGAACCGGCCAGAGCGGCTTCGAGAACATGTAATGGATGACGAACGGCGGCGGTCAGAACCTTGGTTTCGTAACCGTAGTTGTCGTAAATCTCACGAATTTGGCGGACGCAATCCATTCCGATATGGCCCACTGCATCGAGACGCCCTACGAACGGACTGATGTAGGTCGCGCCGACTTTAGCGGCGAGCATCGCCTGGAGCGGTGAGAACGTGACCGTGACGTTTGTCTTGATTCCTTCGCTCGTCAGTTGTTTAACCGCTTTCAAGCCCTCGCGGGTATTGACGACTTTGACGACAACGTTTTTGTGAATCTTCGCGAGATCACGGCCTTCTTTAATAATGTCAGGTGCGTTCGGCGAAACCGTTTCGAGACTGATCGGGCCGTCGACGATGTCGCAGATCTCTTTATAAACTTCGAGATGTTTGCGACCGGTCTTGGCGACGTGGGATGGATTCGTGGTGACGCCGTCCACGATTCCCCAACTGTAGGCTTCCTTGATCTTTTCTACGTCTGCACTGTCGATGAATATTTCCATAGTATTGTGTGTTGAATGATTATCTGCGAGCAGGCTTCCAATGATGCACAGCGAGGGCGGCAGCACCCAGCGCACCATTGAAGTCGCCTAAAGTTGAATTCGCTACGACCGGAATTTCCGAACCGTCAGCAATAAGTTTTAACTCCTGCTGCACCAGGTTTAAAAAATCGCTGCCGATCGTCGTCATGGCTCCGGCGAGAATGATTTTTGCCGGGTTGAACGCAAGATTTAACTGAAAGAGAACTGAGGACAGAACTTTGGCCGCCTGTTTTAGATCGCCGTTTTTGAGCGCACGGGCGGAGACGATATCTTCGAGTCGGACCAGTTTGTCTTTTCCATTGAAGGCAGGGCAGGGCCAATCGGCGATTTCTCCTGCGATGTTCCGGGTCCCGCGATAGAGATGCCCATCCACGACGATTCCCGCGCCAACACCACTGCGCACTCCTACGCAGATAAAATCCTGACGCCCGCGTCCGTGGCCGAACCATAATTCAGCCAAAGCCATGGACCGAATGTTGTTCTCGAGGAAAACCGGCACGTTAAAACGCTGGCTCAATCGTTCACCCAGCGAAATATCTTTCCAGCCTTTGATGTGGCGATAATGCAGGGCGATGCCGCGGGCAGTATCAATCGATCCCGGGACGCCGACACCAATCGCAAGGACTTTAGGTTTTGTTTCACCAATGAGCTGCGCCACGGCTTTTTCAATCTTTTTAAGGATGGTGTCGACCGAGTCGCTCGAAAGAATGCTGTCGCGATATTGCTTAACAGGACGTTGCGAAAAATCGATAGCTGTCGCCATCAGGTTGCGGGCTTCGAAATCAACGCCGATAAAACGACCCCCTTGCGGATTTAAACCCAAAGCTTTTGGCGGACGACCGTAGTCGCGCTCTACTTTTTCCTTTTCCAGGAGAAAACCTTCTTCAATCAGGCGATCAACATAAATGCTCACCGTCGATGGAGCCAATGTGAGGCGACGTGCGAGTTCGACGCGGGACATCGTCTGATCGGCGCGGACGCAACGAAGCAATTCGGCTTCAATCTCGGCAACAACGTCCTGTTTCGTTTTTAGCGGTATCACCGGAAGACTGTTGGTTTTATTTTTTTCTTGCAAAGCCATCGACGGGTGGAGATATATTTCGAAATCGAAATAAATGTCAATTGGAAACCCTCTTGCCATCCTATGAAAATACATAATTCCATTTTCACCCGGCGTAGCTTTCTTAAAACAACTGGCGGCGGTGCCGCCGGGCTTTCCATTTTGGGAACGCTGGGCCTGGAAAGGGCTGTTCACGCTGCCAACGACGACACCATCAAGATTGCTTTGATTGGTTGCGGTGGACGCGGCACCGGCGCGGCAAGTCAGGCGTTGAACACGGGAAAAGTTAAGCTGGTGGCCATGGCGGAAATGCGCCAGAGCCAGATCGATCGCAGTCTTCAAAGTTTGCAGAAACAAAATGCCGGCAAGGTTGATGTTCCGAAGGAACGGCAGTTTATTGGTTTTGACGCCTATAAACACGCCATCGCAGCTGCAGATGTAGTGTTGCTCGCGTCGCCACCGGGATTTCGTCCTACGCATTACGAAGAAGCGGTCCGGCAGGGAAAACATATTTTCATGGAGAAACCTCTCGCGACGGACGCTCCCGGCGTGCGTCAAATCCTCGCGGCGAATGAGGAAGCGAAGAAAAAGAATTTGAAAGTTTGCGTTGGATTTCAACGGCATCACGAAAAGGGATACACCGAAACGGTAAAACGCATTCATGATGGTGCCATCGGCGATATCCTTGCCTTGCGCGTTTACTGGCGCGGTGGTTCTCGTGCCGGATTGCCGCGTGAAGCGGGTGAATCGGAAATCCAATACCAAATTCGTAATTGGTATTATTTCACATGGCTGTCCGGAGATCACATTGTTGAGCAACATTGTCATAACATTGACGTGGGGAATTGGATCAAGCGCGCCTATCCCGTGCGTGCTCATGGCGTAGGTGGCCGTCAGGTACGCAATGCCAAGGAAAACGGTCAGATCTTCGATCATTTCTCCGTGGAGTTTGAATATGAAGACGGTTCGCGCATGTTCAGTGTCTGCAGTCAGATCCCGCATCTTTGGGGTGATGTGTCCGAACATGCCATTGGTTCGAAAGGTCGAGCTGACCTTGGACATGGCTTCACGATCAAGACGCAGGGATCCGAGCCGTTCCGTATGAAAGGCGAGGGGAATGGCAGCGGTTGGCAGCAGGAGCATCACGATTTCTTCCGCGCCATTCGCAATAACGAATCTTTCAACGAAGCAGAATACGGTGCCAAGAGTACGATGACGGCGATCCTTGGACGCATGGCGGCTTACTCGGGTGAATTAATTGAGTGGGAGGACGCATTCAATTCGAAGCAAAGATTGGTGCCGACGCTTTTAGCTGATAATATGACGCCTCCTGTTCTTCCCGATAAAGATGGATTTTATCCGGTAGCAATGCCTGGAATAAGTAGGGTGTTGGAAGGCGAAACAATTCAGGTCCAGTAGATGTTACGGGCAACAATGAAACTCGTTTAAAAAACCCTTGCGTGTCCAGAATCGCCCATTAAAGCTGTCGACTCGCAATTTTATTGAAAATTTTTCATCGCAGTCGGTGTTGCGGTGAAGATGAAAAAGTAAACAAACCAGACCTCGTTCCAAAAACATTTATGAAGCACGGACTTCTTTTGCACGAGCATGATGATGATGTCGGCGTGGCTGTGATGGACCTGAAAAAAGGTACAACAGTCGGCGCGGTGACGCTCGAAGGCAAACCTGTTGGAAAAATCAAACTTCTTAACGACGTTCCGCTCGGCCACAAAGCCGCCATGCGTGATCTCGTAAAAGACAAACCAGTGAACAAATACGGACGCCCGATCGGCAAAGCTGTGGTTGCCGTCAAGAAAGGCGACTGGGTTCACACGCATAACGTCAAGACTTTGAGGTGGACAGTATGATCGATCCAAAGAAGTTGAAATTAACCGGCTTCCGCCGTCCGGACGGCCGTTTCGGTATTCGTAATCACGTTCTCATCCTGCCCGTGGATGATATCTCCAACTCCGCGGCAGAAGGTGTTGCCCACCTCATCCGCGGCACGATGGCGATTCCTCATGCCTACGGTCGTCTGCAATTCGGTGAGGATCTGGAACTGACTTTCCGTACGCTCGCCGGCACTGGCCGCAATCCAAACATCGCCGCGTGTATCGTCATAGGTATCGAACCGAAATGGACCGCTCGCGTCGTCGATGAAATCAAGAAGACCGGCAAACCTGTCGCTGGTTTTCACATCGAACGTTTTGGTGATTTGAAGACGATCGAAATGGCCTCGCGCAAGGCGAAGGAATTTGTCCAATACGCCACGCAACTCCAGCGTGAACCATTCCCGGTCAGCAAATTGGTCATGAGCACGAAGTGCGGTGAGTCGGATACCACCACCGGTTTGTCCTCCTGCCCGACGGTCGGCCGCGTTTTCGAACGTCTCGAAAAAGCCGGTGCGACAATGATCTTCGGGGAAACGAGCGAACTGACAGGTGGCGAAGACATCATTCAGTCGAAGTTCGTAAAGAAACAGGAACTCGATAATTTCAACGCGATGTTTGCGGACTACACCAATCTCATCAAGAGCCAGGGTGTGGATCTTCTCGGTTCACAGCCGACGGAAGGTAACATTCGCGGTGGTTTGACGACGATTGAAGAAAAGGCGATGGGCAACATCCAGAAAGCCGGGCGTTGCAAGATTCAATCTGCCATCGGACCTGCGTTTGAGCCAAAAGGCAAAGGTCTGCATTTCATGGATTCGTCCAGCGCCGCGGCCGAAATGGTGACGCTTTGTGCTGCTGGTGGTTCCGTGGTGCATTATTTCCCGACAGGGCAGGGTAACGTGATCGGTAATCCGATCTGTCCCGTGATCAAACTGTCTGGCAATCCACTTACGCTCGAAACAATGTCCGAGCACATCGACGTCGATGTCACCGGCATGTTGCGCGTGGAAATGACTTTGGACCAGGCAGCGGATCATGCTCTGGAAGTTCTCCAGGCCACGATCAATGGACGTCTCACCGCCGCGGAAACGTTGCGTCACGACGAATATTCCATCACGAAGCTCTATCGTAGCGCTTAATTGACAATATCAACAAACCCGACAGCCAACGCTGTCGGGTTTTTCTATTTCATCAAACAACATTTACCCGGCGTGTGGCGTTGCATTCAAAGAGGCGGCGCGTGAGATTGGAACCAAACCACTTTACAAACCATGGACATTTTAATTTCAGAAGACCTGGACGCACCAGCGATACAGAAGTTGTCGGCGAAATATCACGTCGTTCGCGAACCGGCGCTTTGGAAGGACACCGCACGATTGAAAGAACTGATCCGAGAAGCTCGCGCGATCATGGTGCGCAATCAGACGCAGCTGACGGAGGAAGTTCTCAGCGGCGCGCCGAAGCTGGTTGGAATCGGACGCGTTGGGGTTGGTCTCGACAACATCGCGGTTGATGCCGCCACTAAGCGCAACGTGGTCGTCATCGCGCCGCTTAACGCCAATGCCACCAGTGTCGCGGAATTGACCATTGCCCTTATGCTCGCTCTCGCGCGAAAAATTCCCTATTCCGATCGCTCGACGAAAGGTGGCGGTTGGGATCGCAAAGGATGCACGGGAATTGAACTCGATAAAAAGACTCTGACGCTTTGTGGTTTTGGACGCATCGGACGAATGGTCGCAGCGCGGGCGCGGGTTTTTGGAATGCGGGTTGTGGTTTTTGATCCCTTCGTGAAAGCGGATTCTCCGCACCTGGGAGAAGTCGGCGCAACGCTCGCTCCACAATTCGAAGATGCGCTCGCGGTAGCGGACTTTGTCAGTGTGCATTCGCCGTTGACCCCGGAAACAAAACACATGTTCAACGCAAAGGCCTTTGGGGCAATGAAGCCAGGTTCCTTTTTTATAAATACCTCTCGCGGCGGCGTGATGGATGAACTCGCGTTATTGATGGCGCTGCAATCGAATCGGCTCGGTGGTGCTGCCCTGGATGTTCGCGAAGTGGAACCACCGAAAGCGCGCAGCGCCTTTGAATCCATGGACAACGTAATTTTAACGCCGCACATCGGCGCGTTTACGCAGGAGGCGCAAACGCGAACCTTTGAAGGTGTGTGTGAAGATTTGGACCGGCTTCTCAGCGGTCAGCCCGCTGTCAATTTCGTGAACATTCCCGCGCCGAAGTCGGCGTAGGATTTGTTTAGCGACTGATCACATCCGATCCTCGAGCTCCGCCACGCGGGGCGCCCGCGGGTTCGTTGACTCCACCGTTTACATATTGCTTCTGTGCTTCCGGGAGCCACGCCTGGATCTGTTGAATGCGCTTGGAATCGACCGGGTGATCGCTCAGCAGGCTGGGAACTTTCGAGCCTCCGCGCTGTTCATTGTAAGCAGAGAAGCGTTGCCAGAAACTCAAGGCCTCTCGCGGTTCATATCCGGCTCGCGCCATGTAAATCAAACCAATGTGATCCGCTTCGGATTCCTGGTTGCGACTGTGTGGCAATTGATAGCCAATCTGTCCACCTAATCCATACGCAGCTGCCACGGCTGTTTGCGTAATCGGTTTGGCACTTTGAGTCGCGGCACCGAGTAATTGTCCGCCCACTTGCATCGCTTGCGCGGTCGCCATGCGTTCTGCGCCGTGACGAGAAATAGCGTGGGCAATTTCGTGCGCTACCACTGTCGCGAGCCCAGCATCGTCCTTCGCGATCGGTAGAATACCTTTGTAAATACCAACCTTTCCGCCCGGCAAACAAAAGGCATTTGCTTCGTCGCTGTCGAACACCACAAATTCCCATTGCGCGTTTGGCATATCTTTCGTCGCTACATTTGCGAGGCGCTTGCCGACGCGCTGCAACATGGCGTTTGCCTTTGCGTCGTTGCTGATTGGAACTTCCTGCTTCATTTTGTCGAAGCTCGTAATGCCCAGCTGTAATTCTTCCTGAGGCGAAACGCCTGCGGTAAATTCTTTCCGACCGGTGACCGGGTTTGTGGTGCAGGCTGAAAGTGCGAGTAACAGGCAAAGCGATGTGAACGCGTGACGTAAAAGCTTCATAACAATTCCTTGTTATGGAAACCTTATTGGGAACCACTGCCCGTGCAATGAGACGGCTGCATGGTTCTACAATCGGGAAAATCTCCGAGGCGCCGTGCGTGCGACAGGTTTGTCTGGAACCTATTTGGCGGGAACGGGAATTCCTTTGGCGTCAACTTTGAGCAATTGGCCAAAGCTCAGTTCTACCGGTGTAACGTTGTCAGAAATTCGAAGGAGCACGGAATTGTCGCGAATCTCCTCGCAGATGATTTTGATTCCGGTTTCGCCAGTCTTCACAAACGCGCTTTCGCCGGCCTGCAGCAAAACACCCGAAACCAGGGCGCGACGTTGTCCGTTCTCCCGAGTTATGCCATTCAGGCTCAGGCGATACGTCAGTTTTTCCGCGTCGGGTTTGGGGACGGCGCGAGGTTTGGCGGGAGCAAATGGGTCTCTCCCTGTCTTTTCGAAATTCGATTGTGGACGTGCCACGTCGGTGACCTTCTTTTCCGCTTCGATCGCGCTAACGTTTAGGGCCAGAAGTAAAGAAAGGGCCGGGAGAAGAAGTTTCATAGCGTTGTCTGGTGATCAAAGCATATTCCGTCCATTGCGACAAGTTCCCTGAGACCGTCATAATTTGCTTTTTGCCGCTGTCGGCTTTTGTTTAATTGTTGGTGCGCATGAAAGTTAATCTCGCTTACGGACAGGGCCATTTGACCATTGAATTGCCGGACGATCGCACCACGGTTATCGAACCGTCACACAATCCGGGGTTGGCGAATGAAAAGGAAGCCGTCCTTCAGGCGCTGACGAATCCGATCGGGGTCAAGCCGTTGCGCGAGACGATCAAACCAACCGACAAAGTTTGCATTGCTTTCACAGATATCACGCGTGCGACTCCGAACGATCGTATCATTCCCTGGCTGCTCGAATATCTTTCCTTTGTTCCCCGCGAGAATATTACGCTGCTCAATCAACTCGGAACACACCGTCCGAATACGCAGGCGGAATTGGAAAAGATGTTAACGCCGGAGGTCGTGAAAAATTTCCGCGTGATCAACCATGAGCCGGAGAATCACGAGGCTCTCGTGCAATTTGGGACGACCCACGACGGCACACCGGCGTTGATCAATCGTCATTTGGCCCAGGCGGACGTGCGGATCATCACCGGCTTCATTGAACCTCACTTTTTTGCGGGATTCAGCGGTGGCATCAAAGGCATCATGCCGGGATGCGCCGGATTGGAAACCGTGATGAGCAATCATGGGTATAAAAATATCGGCAGTCCCAAAGCGACGTTCGGTATTACCGAAGGCAATCCGCTCTGGGAAGAACTTCGCGATATCGCGTTGCGCGTTGGAAAGAGTTTTGTGCTGAACGTGACGCTCAATGAGACGCGTCAGATCACGGGAGTTTTTGCCGGTGACATCATTCAAGCGCACAAGGTTGGTTATGAATTCGTCCGGCGTTCCGCGATGCAAAAGGTGAAGGAACCGTTCGACGTCGTCGTGACGACCAACAGCGGATATCCGCTGGACATGAATCTTTACCAGGGCGTGAAAGGCATGAGCGCCGGTGCGCGTATCCTGAATGATAATGGGCTGATGATCCTCGCTTGCGAATGTCGCGAAGGCGTTCCGGCGAACAGTCCGTTGGACAAGTTGCTGCAAAGCGCGAAAAGTTCAGAGGAAATCCTGACGATGTTGTCGACGCCGGGTTTCGTTCGACCCGAGCAATGGCAGGCGCAGATCCAGGCGTTGATCCAACGTCGTGCGAAAGTGGAGATTTATAGTTCCTTGTCGGAAAAAATCGTTCACCAATGTTTTCTCACCCCGTGCCGTGATATTTCTGCGAGGGTTAAGGCGGAATTGGAAAAACGCGGACCGAATACACGGGTCGCCGTCTTGCCGCAAGGACCGTTGACCATTCCTTACCTGGGCTAAGAAATTCCAAGGGAATCGGGAATTAAAACCTGGCCGCGGATGGGAGGCCAACTGAGTTTTGTCCTTTTTTAGGAGAACGACGGTTTTTCGCCTCCGTTTCACTTCAATATTCGCTGAAAGATGATTTCCGACGTCGTTTACGGAACTAAAATGCCATGACTTTTATTCGCGACGTCGATCATGGAACTAAATTGCCATGACTTTTGTTCCCGACGCCGATTATGGAACTAAATTGCCGTGACTTTTGTTCGCGACGTCGATCATGGAACTAAAATGCCGTGACTTTTATTCCCGACGCCGATTATGGAACTAAATTGCCATGACTTTTATTCCCGACGCCGATTATGGAACTAAATTGCCATGACTTTTATTCGCGACGCCGATTATGGAACTAAATTGCCGTGACTTTTATTCGCGA
>CBHTTJ010000138.1:0-16872 GCA_966095605.1 uncultured bacterium
CAGTGAATACTACACAGGAAGACATCCAGCTGGTCCAGCAGCTTTTTAATACCAATCAACTCCCCCCCCACCACCCCCCCCACGTCTCCAAATATCTATAAATCAGCCAGTTACGAAACATCGGTCAAAAATGCCTCTTTTTGACCATGTTTCGGTCTGGCACTCCCGGTTTCCGAAACATTGATCGCTGGCGGAAAGACAAAAACCCTTTGTAACGTTAACGAAATGTCCTCCTTTTTTCCGGAAAACCTAATTTCTGGCGAGAAAAGGACCGAAAATCCCGGCCATCAAAACATCTTTTTCAGAGCCGAGTAACCACCGTGATTGTCAGGAGCTTCACAGTTCTGATAAGATGAAAGCGTTCACCAATGCCGATCGTTTTTCCAAATCGCTGGATTCTCTTGTTTTGCTGCGTTGCTGTTTTTTCAAATTTGACCCATGCGGAGGAGAATCGTGAAAGCGAAGGCCGCCCAGCTGCATCGCCCTCGGACTTATGGGACACCACGCATCAGGTCGGCGCGTGGATCTGGGCGGAGAACACCTTCGATCGACAAACCTGTCGTCTCTGGAGATCGTTCGAAATTCCCGATTCGTCTGAATTGACTTCGGCGCACCTGCGCATTACCGCGGACAATTCGTACCGCGTTTTTCTCGATGGCCGTGAAGTGGGGCGCGGCAGTATCTGGGAAAGTTTGACGGAATATGATTTAACCCAGTTGCTCGATCCTGGACCGCACATTCTCACCGTGGAAGCGTTTAGTGATTTCGGCGAGGCTGGCGTCATCCTTGGTTTGCACATGACGCTCGCGAATGAGCACGTGATCAATCTGGGCTCGGACCATAGCTGGCGCGTGGTTCCGAATTCAGAATATGATTGGGAAAAAAGAGCCCAGGCAGATCCCAGTTGGCCGGCGGCTCGTGTCCTCGGCCCCGTCGGAACGCCTCCCTGGTGGCGCACCGCCAACATTCATCCAGTTCCCCCGCTGCAACGAATGACGGGACGTTTTTGGCAAACCGGCTGGTTTCCAATTGTGTTGCTCTCTCTTTGTGGCATCACCGTTTTCATTTGCATTCGACTGATGGTGCAATTGACCGCCAAGTCTCGCGCACAACTCCTTCTCCACGACGAACGAGACCGGATTGCGCGCGATATTCATGACGACCTCGGAGCCAGCCTGACGAAAGTCGTTTTATTGGGCGAAGTGGCGCAGAGCGAATTGCCGTCGGGTTCTCCGACCCGCGAGCAGATCGATCAACTCTGTGAGCAAACACGGGGGGCTTTGCGGTCGATGAACGAGATTGTCTGGATGGTGAACTCGCGGCGCGACACGCTGCAGGATTTCACGGGTTATGTTTGCAAATACGTACAGGCCTTTTTGAAATCGACACCAATTCGATGCCGTTTGGACGTCGACGAAGTACCGGATGCGATTTTCGAATTACCCGTTCGTCGAAATCTTTTTCTGGCGGTGAAAGAAGCGGTTCACAACGCCGTGAAATATTCGGAAGCGACGGAACTCTGGTTGCGCATTCGTCGGGCGGATGAAGAACTATTGGTCATGGTGGAGGACAATGGAAAAGGTTTTAGCCCCGAAGCTGATGCCAGTGCGCGCAATGGTTTATCCAACATGTGGCAGCGCGCTCACGAGACGGGCGGACGTTGCGAAGTATTCACCGAAGTCGGAGCGGGCTGTCGCGTCGAATTCAGAATCCCGCTTGTGTTATCGCGACCACAGCGATTGCAGGGAGTGAAGAACTTTTGGGCACGACTCAAAAAAGCCCCAGCCTCCGCGAGTTCCGAGACGTCGCCATCTGAAACAACCGAACCGAAAAACTGTGAACCCATCCACTAATCCTCCCGCGAAAGAATTGTTGAAAATTGTGCTGGTGGAAGATCAGCCGGAAATCCGCTCCAGCTGGCAGCGTCTCATCGGAACTTTCCCCGATTTTTCCTGTGTTGCCACCTGCACGTCGGCGGAAGAAGCATTGCGGACGATCCCGACCTTGAATCCCGACGTCGTGTTGATGGACGTATTTCTGCCGCGCATGTCAGGAATTGAATGCACGGCACGGCTCAAGGCCTTGTTGCCGAAAGTTCATGTCGTTATGCTCACCGCAGCGGATGATGACGAAATGGTTTTTCTCGCGCTGGAAGCTGGAGCGGACGGTTATTTGCTCAAACAAACCAAGCCAGCGGACTTGCGCGATGCGCTGCTCGAAGTGCTCAGCGGCGGCGCGCCAATGACGGCCGAGATCGCACGAAGGGTGGTTCATTATTTCCGCAATCGCGCCAAAACACGCGATAGCATTGTTCACCTGGCCCCAAGGGAAAAAGATATTTTGTCCCTGCTCTCCAAAGGCTACGCGAACAAGGAAATCGCCGATAGCTTGTCCCTCAGCGTGGAAACCGTGCGCAGTTATTTGAAAAGCATTTACGACAAAATGCAGGTGCATTCGCGATCCGAAGCCGTGGCGAGGTATATGAGTTCGGAAAAGGCGTAGCGACCTTTTTTCATTCCAAGCCCATCCATACCCCCCATTCGGGGGTATCAGTTCCACCGACTTGCGGGGATACCGCCGGGCAAACTCCTTTGCTACAAAAATGGCACCGCATAAACCTTCGAGCCGTGACGCCTCACGACACGCAAGTTTGTGCCGAAAGCCAACATGAATACCAAAACACAAACTTATCTTAAACGCTCCGCTCTGATTTGCAGCGCGCTGACCGTTGCGTCGACGTCACAAGCCAGCACCGATTACGGTCCAGCCATCTGGAATCCGCCTTGCAACGCCAATTACAATACCTCTGGCTACGGCCATAAATTCCACGTCATCCATGACATGGAAGGCTATTACGCGAGCACCATTTCCTATTTCAAAGGCTGCGGCTTTACCTCGGCGAGTATCCATTACTGCGTCAATGGCAAACAGGACGCCTCTTCAGACGCGCCTGCCGGAGAAGTTACCCAGATGGTGCGCGATGCAAATTATGCCTGGCACGCCCGCTGTTGGAACAGTCATTGCACGGGAACAGAGCATGAAGGGTTTGCCAGCAACCCGGCGTGGTATACGGATGCGCAATATCAAGCGTCAGCGGGAGTGACCCGAAATCTTTCCGCGAAATTTGGCTGGGCCAAAGACCGCAATCACGTCATCAGCCACGGACAAAAAGCCGTTTCTGGCTGGTCTGCCTATGCTTCAGCCAATCTGGGTATTGATCCGAATTGTAACACTCACACCGACCCCGGTCCTTATTGGGATTGGACAAAATACATGTCGATGGTGAATAGCTCCGGTGGCTCTGGATCTCCGCCTTATATTCCGGGCGATTTTACGGGCAATGGCCGGACGGATTACACGCTTTTCCGTCCATCGACAGGAACATGGTATATCCGTGACAGCGCCGGCACCGGTGCAGTTACCTCGTATCAATTTGGTCAATCAGGTGACATTCCTTTGATCGGCAATTGGACGTCGCCAACGGCAGCAGAATTTGCGCTGTTCCGTCCATCCACCGGCACATGGTTTGTGCGGTTGATGAACGGCAGCGTTTCAAGTTTCCCATGGGGAGCAGCTGGTGATATTCCGCTCATCGGCGCATGGTCCGGACAGATGCGTGATCAGGCGGTGTTCCGTCCGTCTACCGGCATGTGGTATGTCCGCTTCGGCGATACTGGTGACACAGTTTCGTTCTCCTGGGGTATCAATGGCGACGTCCCGATGGTTGCGAACTTCGGCGGCAAAGGAATGATTGACCAAACCATGTTCCGCCCATCCAACGGGATGTGGTACGTGCGTTACGGTGACACGGGCACCTCGGATACTTTTGGGCCCTGGGGTGGAACAGGCGACATTCCAATGATTGGCGCGTGGTCTGGCCAAATGCGCGATGCCGCGATCTTCCGTCCGTCCAACGGCACCTGGTACGTCCGTTACGGCAACACTGGTCTCACCACTTCCTTCGTCTTCGGACAAAACGGTGACGTTCCATCGGTCGGAAACATCTTTGGCAATGGCGTCATCGATCAGATCCTTTTCCGTCCTTCCACCGGCGCGTGGTATGTCCGGGATGGAAAGACCGGCACGGTTTATACGTTCAATTTCGGACAGAACGGCGACATTGTCGCTCACGAATAAACCAGCAGATTCTCACATCTCCCGCGTCGGCTTTCAGACTGTCTGAAGTGGACGCGGGATTTTTATTTTCCAAACTCAGCGGCGGGCGAAGGAAGCTCTCGCCGAATTTCGTTCACGCGATAACCAAATCCACTCCCGTGGATCGTCGAAAGATCCACCTCGCCATTGCGACGTTGATAAATTCCAGGATGCACCTTCGCTTCTGCAGCGGAAGCTTCGGGATAAAACTGCATGGCGTTGGTTTCCACACCCATGATCGTTCCAACGTGTGCGGCAAGCTGGACGTGTGAAATCTGCGCCAACATTGGGTTGGTCAAATCCTGCACCATGAGGTCCATTTGATGGGCTTTTGCCCAACAGGCGCTGAGAATGGCGCCGGTCTGCGTTTTGCACGTTTTCAAAGCGACACCAGTCCAGCCCAATTCGCGCCCGAGTTTCACCACGCGCCAATCGTGTGCGCTTTCGTCGAGGAACAATGGTTTGCGTTTCGATACGCTATGTACATCGATGCGATGATGTTCGAGTTCATACGGAAACGGTTGCTCGACGTAGAGAATCAATTTGAAGACGTCCGGATGCTCTTTCTGCAGACGATCGAGAATTTCATTCACGTAGGCGGGATCTTTTACTGTGCAATTGAAATCGGCCGAAAGCCATTGCACCCCTCGCGGCACGGCGAGTCGTGCCACTTTTAATAGCCGCGCGTAGTCCCACGCAGAATCATTTCCGCGGAGCTTTATCTTTAAACACTTGAGGCCGTCACGTTCGATCCAATCCGTCAAAAGGACCGGGTAACCATCGCTCACTTCATTTCCTGTGGCCTCCGAACTTTCAAGCAAATCCAGCCCGCCAACCAAATGCCATGCCGGTAATTTGGTGGGAATCGTTCTGGCGAAATAATCAGCAGGAAACTGGCCCGCGAAAGAAACATCCGCGTTCGCAGCAACAAGGAACTGATCCAACGAACGGCTCATCCAGTCTTTGTTGTACGTTTGATAGACCGGGAGCTCGTGCAAATTGCCGTAGGCATCGTGAACCGCGATATCGAACAACGAACAGCAGACGAGCGCCGCAAGCCACGGCAACGGTTCAGCTAACTTTGTTTCCTGGTTGAACCGGGCTAACGCATTCCGCAATACCTCTTCCTGGAAATCCCATCCGAGTTCCATCGGATGCCCATGCTGGGGAAACGAACTCCAAAGTTCCGCGAGTCTGACACAGAAATCCTTTAGCGCCTGGTGCCGAATTTCATAGGGCAACGTGCTGGGCCAGACCCATTGCACGCTGAGGGGTGTTTCTCCCCAACCGGTGGCTCGCTTTCCCTTTCGATCCTCAACGGTGACACTTGCTCGGGCGCAGGTCACGTAGGTAACCGTTTCGTGCCCAAACTTAAGGGGGACACGGGTATTTACGGGCAAAAAGAACAAAGACACCGCAACCGCTTGAACATCAGTGGAGTGTCTTACAAATGACATAGGAAATTAACTGAAAAGGTTTGCATCAAATTCCGTTGTAGGCGTAGGATAAAACTTGAAAGTCTATCCCTGAACAACATTGAGGGACTCTCACGAAGATGCGCTCCTCAATCAAGAATAGATAATCCATTGTTCACATGAAAAAAGCCTTCTCCTTCAGACTCCAAATTGCCCTTTTACTCACCGTAATGGCAGGTGCCGTTCAGGCTGGCACTCCGGTAATTCGTTCGGATGTGAATTATTGGCAGACGAATTACGCGACAGGCAATGGACCTTCCGGTCTTTATCTCGGCAATCTTCGCGGACAGAAAACGTGGCGCGATCTGGTCGTTGCAAATAAAAACGACAACACCATTTCCGTTCGACTCTGCCGCGACGCTGCCTTCAACTCAACGGCGTCTACGTATGCCGTCGATTTAACGCCGGTCGCCGTCATTGCCGCCGACATGAATCGCGACAATTACGATGATGTGTTGAGCGCAAACTTTGGCACCAACACGATCAGTCTTCTTCCGAATCTCAAGAATAACACGCTCGGCGCAGCCACGAATCATGTCGTCGGCACCACGCCGAACCCGGGCCCGATCGCCATGGCCGCGGGCCACGCCAACCAAAGTGGACGTCAGGATATTTTCGTCGCGAATTTGAATGAAAACACCGTGACGGTGCTGACCAATGCAGGGAACTGCGTCCTCCTTCTTCGCAGCAATATTACGGTCGGAACGGGCCCAACCGCCATTGTCGTCACTGACATCAACAACGACACGTTCTCGGATGTCATTACCGCCAATACGAACGGAACACTGACGATTCTTCAGGGTGACGGCACGGGGGATTTCGTTTTCAACACGAACCTCACCATTATCGAGAATGGCGATCCACAACCTGCCGCTCTCGCCACGGGAGATTTCAACGGCGACGGCAAGATCGACCTCGTCACCGCCAATTCGGCTTCGAACAGTATTACGATCTTAACCAATAGCTTCGGAACCAATTTTGTGGTCGCCGCAAACTACGACGCAGGAACGACCCCACGATCCGTGGTGGTTCGTGATCTCAATCGCGATAACGTCCTCGACATCGTTGTCGCCAACGAAAACAGCGGCGACTTGAGTGTGTTCCTCGGAAGTTCCGACGGTTCGTTCACGTTGGCGAACACGGTCAGTGTTGGAAATAATCCCGTTGGAGTTTCTGCCAGCAATTTCAACGACGATGGGGTCAGCGACCTTGCAGTGGTTTGCTACGGCGATAACGCTGCCGGGATTCTCTTGTATAATCTTCCAATTGTCTTCAACAACGCGACCACCGCCTACGAAGACACGCCAAAGAGCCTGACGGTTACCGCACAACAGCTGAATGGTTATCCTTTGACCTACAGTGTTGTGACTAATCCGGCGCATGGCTCCCTGACGGGTTCCGGCCCAGGCTACACTTACTCCCCCGACACGAATTATTTCGGCACCGATTCATTTGCCTTTAAGGTGAATGACGGCACCAACGATTCGGCTGTTGCGACCCAAACGCTGACGGTCCTCGCGATTAACGATGCTCCAACTTTTACGCTGTCTACAAACGTGGTTCGTGCCGACAAATTCGCAGTGCTTACCTACTCGAATTTCGCTTCGAGCTTCCAGGGGGCATCCAATGAAACCAGCCAGGTCGTTTCGTACGTCACCACTTCACTGAGCGTCAGCAATCTCTTCATAACACGTCCGACGATTCAGCCGAACGGCACCCTGACCTTCAAACCCTCGACGAATAACTTTGGGACCTCTGTTGTAACGATTGTTGCCCAGGACACCGGTGGAAAAAATTACGGAGGAACCAACCGTTCACCGTCGCAAACATTCTCCATCGAAACTCCTGCGTCAAATCCGTTTAACAGCGTCAAGGGAACCTACAACGGATTGTATTCACAAGCGGGCGGCGTGGATGAACAATCGGCTGGCAATTTCTCTTTCAACGTTTCCAGCGTTGGCGCTTTCAGCGGCTCTGTTGGTCTGAAAGCAAAACGCTATAATTTTTCCGGTCAGTTCGATACCTCTGGATCTGCCACGACGCGAGTCGTAATGGAAGGAGTCACCAACACTCTCACCTTGCAGCTTGATCTCGTGAATAACACGGATCGCGTGACGGGAACGCTTACCAATGCTACCAGTCTGAACGCAACCGTGCTCGGAGATCGTTACACTTTTGACGCCAACAGCAATCCCGCTTCCCAGGCCGGGAAGTACACCATGATCATTCCCGGCACGACAGGCTCGAGTGATTATCCCAACGGCGATAGTTATGCGACGATCGCTATTACCACAGCGGGCCGCGTTACCATTTCCGGTTACCTGGCGGACGGGACGACAGCCAACCAAAGCACGTATCTGTCGAAGAACGGCGAAATTCCTTATTTCGTCCCGGTCTACTATGGCTTCGGCATCGTTCAAGGTTGGATCGGCCTTACCAACCAGCCTACCACGGATATCACCGGTAACATTACGTGGGATACCGGCACTTATTACGCGTTTGGATGGAATACCAATGTGGCGATCAGCGGTTCGACCTACACTCCACCGACAGTGGGGAATCGGATCATCAACGTTACCAACGTCGCCATCATCTTGCGTGACGGCGACCTGACGGCACCCATCACCAACTACGCGACCCTCTCGGCCAACAACACCCTTTCGGTCACGAACAATACCAACAAGCTGGCTTTTTCCATCAGCACTACAACGGGAACAGTGTCGGGCAGCTTCCGTCACCCGGTTTCATTAACCGGAGCCAACCTCAAAGGTGTGGTGTTGCAAAAGCAGAAGAAAATCGAAGGCTATTTCAAAGGACCAAGTCAAACGGGACACTTTGAAATCATCGAACCTTAATCTCGACTGACCATTGGATCATCGCCGCCGCGCTGCTGAAACGGCACGCTCTCGGTGATTGAGATTATCAGGCTGGAAAAGCGAAAATCGTCTTTTCCAGCCTTTTTAATGATCTCGTCAATCGCACAGCGGTCATACACTTCCAGGCCACGACCGAGCGCGTAGATCAACATCTTCTCGGCGAAACAGCGCACAAATTCCTCACGCCGCTTCTCCAGAAGGAACGAACGTAATTCCCTCGCGCCATTGATGGTTTCGCCCGTGGGAAATTCGCCACTGGCATCAATGGCGAACTTTCCATCCACGGTTCTCCACTTCCCGACCGCATCAAAGTTTTCCAAAGCAAACCCAATCGGATCCATCCGCGCATGACACGACGCGCAGGAAGGATTTTTCCGATGTTCCTCAAGGCGCTGGCGCAGAGAAAGTTTTTGTCCCGCATCTTTCCTGTCGTTCAACGGCGGAATATCGGGAGGCGGCGGTGGCGGTGGCGATCCCAATAGATTCTCGAGGATCCATTTGCCGCGTTTCACCGGCGAGGTGCGATTGGGATTCGACGTCAGTGTCAAAACACTCGCATGCGTCAGCAAACCAGCACGTTTCGTCCCTTTGAGACTGACACGACGAAAATTGTCTCCTTCGACGCCACTGATTCCATAGTGCTGCGCCAATCGGTCATTGAGGAACGTAAAATCCGCACGAAGAAAATCGAGAACACTGCGGTTCTCATTCAAAATGGCGGCAAAGAACAGTTCCGTTTCTTTTTCCATCGCTTCGCGCAATTCCTCATCAAATTGCGGAAACTCCATCACATCCGGCGCTGCCTGGCTCAATTGACGCAATTGCAGCCATTGTCCGGAAAAATTTTCCACGAGCGCCGTCGCTTTAGGATCACGAAGCATCCGTCGAACCTGCGAGACAACGTGCTTTCGCAAAGTGCGCTTGCGTGCCTCCGCAAACAGCTCTTCATCGGGCATACTGCTCCAAAGGAAATAAGAGAGACGCGACGCCAAAGCAAAGTCATCGAGTTTCGCCGTCTCCCCCGCTCTCTCACCACGGAATAGAAAGTTCGGCGAAACCAACACCGCCTGTAACGCCAACCGCACGCTGTTCTCAAACTTCTCCCCGCCTTTCATTCCCATTTCGTAGAATCCCACCAACTTTTCCACTTCTTCATCGCGCACCGGCCTGCGATAAGCCTGCTCGGCAAATCGTTTGATGATGTCCCGCGCGTAGGTCGATTTATTTTTCACCGTTTCCAGGGACCTGGGAAAAATCCGAGTGTGACTTTCCGGATAGACCTGCGGGCCGGAAGGCCCCACCACTTCAACAAAATCGACAAAGAGGTTTCGATCGTGATGTTCCGGGGGATCGTTGGGATTGTTATAATTGTTCAGGTAAGCCACGGATATTTTGTGCTTCCCTGCTTCCAGGTGAGTTTTTATCTCGTGATTGGCCGGCTCATCCTGGACTGCTTTGACATTAAAAATCGTCAGGCTTTTGCCATCCACGAGCACTTCCATTTTGGGAAGGTCGGGGCCCGCTTGCTCTCCGTAGGCTTTTGTTCGAAGCAAATATTCGCCCTCCTTCGCTACGACAATGTTCGTAAATATTTCGACCTCCCGATACATCCCCATGTATCCGCCACGCTGATTTCTCGCCTGGGCATTCGTCTTCTCAAACTTTTCGGCTTCAAGACGGCGAACCGGCCCGTTGGTGTTGGGCGTGTCGATAATTGCCGCCTGCAGGATTTGCTGCGAAGCGCGGAAATATTTTTCGAGCAAAATCGGCGAAAGAGAAAGTGCATCGCCGATATTGTCGAAACCGTACCCGGAATCGTCGGGAGGAAAATCGTCCGCCGGATGAAAATCTACACCCACCAAATCTCGAATCGTGTTGTTATATTCCGTCCGGTTCAGACGATGCACCGTCACCCGCCCGGGATTGGGATGCTCGCAGTCACATTGAAAAACTTCTTTCTCGATCCAACTCACCAGCAAACGTCGTTCGGCCTCCGACGGCTGCGGCTTGCCTTCCGGAGGCATCTCCTTGTTCTGGACATGGTGCATGACCAATTCCCACGTCTTCGGCTGTTGCAGAATGGCCGCCTTGTCCCGAAAAGCCTCAAGGGAAAGACCGCCTTTATGTTTTTGATCGTTGTGACAGCCGTAGCAATAACGGCTCAGCACAGGTTGAACCTGTTTATCAAAATCCACCCCGATAGAGGAATGCTCGGCGGCCCCTCCGCCGGCAACGGATAACATCAAGCAACCAACAAAAGCTGAGACTCGCGTGAGCATGGACTCGGCTATTTTCGACGATCCTCCCCCTCAATTCATCAAATATTTTGAAGAAACCTTTGTTTTTCAGAGTGCCTTTTCAGGTCGACTGGAAAACGAAACCTTTTTGACTACCCAACGTCTCGTTTTCATACATGAAATCCTGGATTCGTTTTGTCCTGTTCTCTCTCGTAATCGCGTCACCGTGGGCCGAAGCTGCGCCCACACCGAAACCAAACTTCCTTTTCATCTACACCGATGACCAACGTTACGACGCGGTCGGCGTGGTCCAACGCGAACAGGGCGATCGTGCCCGCTTCCCCTGGTTCAAAACGCCGAACATGGATCGACTCGCCGCCGAGGGAATCCGGTTTCGCAACGCGTTTGTCACGGTTTCATTATGTGCACCGAGTCGGGCCGTGTTTTTGACCGGACGCTATTCCCATTTCAATGGTGTCGCGAATAATCACACACCATTTCCCACCAACAGCGTGACCCACGCAACAATCCTCCGGGCGGGCGGTTACAAAACGGCTTACATCGGCAAGTGGCACATGGGTTCGCAAAGTGGCCAACGCCCCGGTTTCGATTTTTCCGCGAGTTACATCGGACATGGGCGTTATGAAAACTGTCCCTTTGAGGTGAACGGCAAATCAGAGCCCACGACCGGTTGGGTAGACGATGTTTCCACAGATTTCGCGATCGCTTTCATGAAGACCAATCGCAACCAACCGTTTTCGATGGTCGTCGGCTTCAAGTCTCCGCATGATCCTCGTCAGCCACCAGCACGTCTGAAAAATGCGTTTGCGGGAGAGGTTTGTCGCCCGGCCGCAAACGAGACGGCCTTTCCGCCTTTCATGAGCGCAGAGCAACGCGCCAAAGGTGGTCCAAAAGCAAACGCGGCTGAGAGCCGCCTCAATTACTTTCGGTGCATCGCCGGTGCCGATGAGAACCTGGGACGTCTGCTGAACGCTCTCGATGAGCTTGGCCTCGCCGAAAACACGATGGTGATCTACTCCAGTGACAATGGATATTACCTCGGCGAACACGGACTTGGAGACAAACGTTCTGCTTATGATGAAAGTCTCCGCGTGCCGATGCTTCTGCGATATCCGAAGCTCGGCAAAAAAGGTGTCACCATGGATGAACCGGTGCTGAATATCGATTTGGCCCAGACATTCATTGATTACGCCGGACTCAAAGCTTCGAAAGAAATGCAGGGTATGAGTTGGCGCCCGTTGCTGGAACGGAAATCAAATGCGCGGGTGAAAAACTGGCGCGAGGCGTTCTTTTACGAATATTTCTTCGAACGTAATTTTGCCACCCCAACAGTCGTCGCGCTGCGCAAAGAGGACAGCAAACTGATCCAATATCCTGGCCACGCAGACTGGACGGAAGCGTTTAATCTGCGGAAAGATCCTTTCGAAACGAACAATTTGGCCGTTGATGCCAGACAGGCCAAACTCCGCGCCGAATTGGAAAAGGAATTCGAGAAGCAATCCAGAAAAGTCGGCTTCCGCATCCCGGACTACGCAGACAAACCCGGCGATGAAACCACCCCAAAACGCAAAGGACGAGATCTCCAAAAACGGTAAGGCGACTAACACCAATCCAGGATAGGGAATTTTCAGGAGGGCAACAACAGGTGCCATCCCGTTGCGATTCGCGGACTCCAGCCTATATTAATCTGGAAGGAGCCCATTTTATGAAAACCTTGTCGCCTGACGATAAAGAATGGATTCTCGATCTCGCTCTCTGGGCATTGTTGATCTTCTTCTTTGCCGCCGTGTTGTTTATCTGATCGAACCTCAACGAACTCGAAAAGCCCGGTAAAACAAATTGGTGGAGCTCTTGTTGGTGTCAATAAACTGAGCAGCTCCATTGGTAGCGACGTTGGTGAAAATCGGTAACCAGCTGGCCAAATCCGCAGAACTTTCCACAATGTTTGTCGTCCCTGCTTTCGAGGTGAGCAATAATTGAATTGTTTTGTCTGGCAAAACGACTGGAGGTGACAGTTGTGTCAACGGCGCTACCACGAGCGTGGCAGTCTGGCTGGTCACCATGTTCACCATGTTGGAAACAGTAACTTTGTAGGCTCCTGAGTCGTTCGTGGTCAGATTCGATTTCGAATAGGAATTTTGCGTCGCCGTGGCAATGGGAGAATTGTTGTAGAACCATTGATAGAACAACGGGGCCGTTCCATCGGCCGTAACAGCGAAGACCACGCTTTCCCCGGTTTCAACGGATTGATCATCCGGTTGGTTGGAAATGGATGGAGCCGTATTGACGTTCAGGGCAGCCGCATCACTTTGCACGCTACCGGCAATATTGCTGACGACGACGGAATAAAATCCCGCGTCCGCCTGTTGCGCACTGCCGATGGAATAAAATGTATTCGTCGCCCCGGCAATTGGATCACCGTCGAAATCCCATTGATAAAAAAGCGGTCCAGCTCCAGAGGCACTGACCGTGAACGTCACCGGTGTCCCAGGATTTACGGTTTGATCGATGGGATCCGTGACGATCATCGGAGGTGTGCGAACCGTTAATGTGGCGTCGCTGCTCACTGCGGAACCGGCGGAATTCTTCACGATGACTGAATAGGTCCCCGCATCGGCTGGCTGAGCCGAAACGCGCGTATAGGATGAATTTGTTTCCCCGGCGATATTCACGCCAAGGAACCGCCATTGATAACTCAACGGCGCCGTGCCGGACCCGATAACATTGAAAACGGCGTTTTGTCCCTGATTCACCGTTTGGTTTTGTGGCCCCGTCGAAACACCCGGAGGAGTAAGAACCGTCAGGACGGCGTTGCTGCTCAGGATGGATCCGTTGCTGCCGGATACCAGCACGGAATAATTTCCGCCGTGAGAAGCTTGCGCGTTGGTTCTGGTGTAAGTGCTCGTCGTTCCTCCGGCGAGATTCGTTCCATTGAATTTCCATTGATAACTCGTGGCTCGCACTGCTTCCACGGCAAACGTGACGTTCGCCCCTGGGAGATTGGTTTGACTCATCGGCTGCGTTGTCACAAATGGCAAAGGCAAATGGGTGAACCGAACCGCATCGCTATAAAAGCGCCCGGTCGAAGAGTTCAACGTGCCGCTGGAATAACCAAACTTCAGATTCGGATTCGAAACTCCAGCATTCAACGTCAGGTTCCCGACCGAAATCCAGACGTTGTCCGCCGCGTCTTTTTGAAACGCTGTCGTCGAACTCGAGGACATCGTTCCCCCAGTCACGCTATTCGTCACCACGATATCCGTCGAAATAGAGGACGCGAGCCCATGCGTTATCTCAACGGTGTAGATGCCGCCCGCTTCGTTGAGAGTTGGCTTCACGATGAAATAAGGCACGCCCGCAGAGGCGTAACGCGAACCTTGATTCGTGGAACCGGACAACGGTGACGCCGAACTCTTCAGGCTCGAATTGCTGAAGTTGAAATCGGTGTAGACTGAGGACGAAGGCGCTGAACCATCGGTATTCCTGCTTTCAACGATAACGTCTGTATTTCCAAACGTGGCCGTAATCGTTTTGTTCGTCGTCATCGTTACCGACAGCGGTGAAGCGCTGCCGCTGGCATCGCCGCTCCATCCGGTAAAGCTCGCTGAAGGCGTCAACGTAACAACCGTGTTCGGAGCATACGTCGCTGCATTGGGACTCTTAGTGACTGTTCCGTCCCCGCTGATTCCGATGCTCAACGCATAATGAACCGCCAGCGGAACACTGAAACTCGTATCCATTCCCGCGCTATTCGTCACCACGACTGAATAGTTTCCTGCGTTCGCCAACTGAACGTTGGGAATGGTGTAAACAGAGGTGGTGCCGGTGGCGAGGTTGGTTCCGTTAACCTTCCATTGATAAAATAACGGACTCGTTCCTGAGACTGTCACCGAGAAGCTCGCCGAAGTTCCAGCGACCGCAATTTTCGGTTGCGGTTGAGCAGTAATCACAGGAGCCGATGCCGAGGAAACCACAGAAAGGACCGCGTTAGAACTTGTGACGGAACCAAACGAATTGGTGATCATGACTGTGTAATTGCCGGCATTCGTCAGCGCCAGATTACTTTTGGTGTACGTGCTTGTGGTGGCTCCGCCGATGTTGGTTCCATTAAGTTTCCACTGGTAAGCCAACGTCGTCGTCCCGTTAGCCGTGACGCTGAATGTCGCCGAGTTGGAAACCACCGCGGTTTGCCCGAGCGGTTGCACGGTGATCTTCGGCGGAGATTTCATCGTGAGCACCGCGTTGGCGCTGTTGGTGGAACCAAGATAATTAGTCACGACAACTGAATAATTTCCCGCGTTCGTAAACTGCGCATTGACCAGCGTATAACTCACATTCGTTGCACCCGAAATATTCACGCCATTGAAACGCCATTGGTAACGGAGTGGAGTCCCACCCGCTGCCCCGACAGTGAACGTCACATTGGTAGGATTTACGTTGGTAGCGGTGATCGACTGCGGTTGCGTCAGGATAACCGGCGAGGTGCCGATGTCGCCGTTCTTGACGCCGGTCCACATGTCCGACGTCTGCAATTCTGCGCGCCAATAATTGACGCCATGATATCCGCCCTTCGTTGCTGGATTGGAATCGGCCTTCAAAGCATTCACAAAAGCGACGATGTCAGAACTCGTTACCGTACAATCCGAATTCCATGCGGAACCAACGGGACAAATCGGTTTGATCGCATTCGTCCAGATGCCGGTCAGGCTGTTCTGCCACGTACGCCATTGCGAGCTCATGTCGGAAACCATTTTCGAAGGAGAACAACTGACGAGGGAAATTTCGTTCCAATAATCCTGCGGCATCACGGCGTCGCAGTAGTAACCAAATTCTTTATACGGGAACGAGCTGTGGTAACTGATGTAAGGATACGGCGAGTGACCGAGAAATTTGGTCGGGAACTGCGCCTTGATCCCACCGCACAGATTTGTCGCCGCGATGGTATTATTCGCAAGATTGGCGCTTTCCCATTCTGATTCCGCATCAATGACGAATCCATCTGCACCCAGATTATAAACCCGTGCCGCCAATGCAATTTCAGCTGCCACGTTGGTTCCCCATGAGCGGGTATATCCAAAGATCTTAATGCCCGCCGTATGAGCGGCGCTCACCAGTGAAGAATTAAACTGCGGATTGGCGGACGAAGGATAGTCATAACCCGCATCGCCGGCCTTGACGATGAGATGCTCCACTCCCTGGTTCTTCAGGTAGGTCATCATGCTGGTCAGGTCGGTGACGCTTGGGACATGACCGTTCATGCCGGACGTCGCCTGGGAAAGGATGTAGATCCATTCTCCTTTTCCGAGATTTGCGGGATCGACGCCCCCATCCATAATTTTCGCCCGGACAGGACAAATCAGGAGAAATCCAGCGAGAAAAAAGTACAGGAGCGCGCGGAGTGTTGTTTTGGGACTAAATATCATTGGACCCTGCAAAAGTATCAAAATCTCCGCTCGAAAGCAATCCTTGCCACCATGCCTTGGATGATAATCGTCCCGAACGGTCAAACCATTAAGCCAGAGGAATTAAGTTTTACGTTGGAATTCTTTTGGCTTGCTTGGCAAAATCCTTCCCCGGCGATTCAACCGATTGACTTCCTGTGGCGACCCAAAAAGAAACTATCGATTATCTCTTACAGAAACTCGGACGCGATGCCGGATTTTCGGCGCGGCCAATGTTTGGAGAATATGCCCTGTATGCGAACGACAAGGTGGTCGCCCTGATCTGCGACGACCGTCTCTACGTAAAAATTCTCCCCGCCAGCCAGATTCTAGAAAAGGAATGCGAAAAGGGCTCGCCATATCCCGGCGCCAAACCACATTACATCGTCGACGAAGGGCAACTCGCCCGTCTGCCAAACCTCTCGGGAATTTTGTTCGCGATCGCGGAATCGCTTCCGGCAAAGAAGAAGAAACGCGCTTAGAATTACGCCGCCGCCAACTCCCGCGTCCGTGCCGCTTTCCTCGCCGACGCCGACCGTGAAGCGCGAGTGCGTCGATGCGCCGCCGAACGGGCCTGTTTCGACAAGGCGCGATGAGATGCCGCGGAACGAGGCTTGCGTTTCAACGCCTTCAACGTGGCGCGAGAACGTTTCGTGGAAGTCTTACC
>CBHTTJ010000139.1:0-16427 GCA_966095605.1 uncultured bacterium
AAGAGCCGAGCGCTGTGGTCGGCCAAATGGTTTGAAAAGTTAGAAAAATATTATACTGATGTCCCCTCTCCTGGGAAGGAGAGGGCCAGGGTGAGGTTCTCCAGGTTTTTCTCACGGGCCCTCCAACAATTTCTTTCGCAATACAGCTGGATCGTATTGTTCAGCTTCGTTGCCGCCACTTCAGGTGCCTTGACCATCTCGGAAGATTTTTCCAGCAATCCAACCAATCGGGCGTGGAGCACTTTCGGCGATACGAATCTCTTTCATTGGAACAGCACGAACCAAAACCTCAGCGTGACGTGGGACTCTTCGAAAACGAACAGCTACTTCCAACATTCGCTCGGAACCATGCTCACCAAAGGTGACGATTTCAGTTACGCGTTTGACCTGCGCATTGATGACCTCGCGATTGGTGTTGATCCGAATAAGCCCTACAGCTTCGAGCTGTGCATCGGGATGCAAAACTTCGGCAGTGCGACGAAGTCCAATTTCTTTCGCGGCAATCCAGGATTGACGCCTAACCTCGCGGAATTCTCGTATTTTCCCGACAGCGGCTTCGGTGCAACGGTGTGGCCGACGTTCACCGCGACGAACAGCGCGTTTAATTACAACGGGGCTTCGGACTACACGCTCATCGATCTGCCATTGGGCGTGTGGATGCGTATCAGCATGAACTACACGTCGACGAATAAAACGTTGAGCACGACGATTACCACGAACGGCGTTTCGATTGGCACAATCAAGAATTTGAAAATCAGCGCGAGCTTTACAGATTTTCGCGTCGATACCTTCGCGGTGAAAAGTTACAGCGATGCGGCGCAGAATCCCGGAGATTCCGGTTCGCTCCTCGCACACGGCGCAGTCGATAACATCACGATAACGGTCCCCGCGTCGCCGGTGCAAAATTTGCGCACGTTATTTACCAACGCACATTGGACCGCGGAATTTACAAGCACAAACAATTGGACCTATGTTTTGGAAAGCGGGACAAATTTGTTTACGTGGACGGAAGTTTCGGCACGCACGAACGGAACCGGTGGAATGATTCTTTTACCTGACACCAACAATGTTGCGCCGGTGACGGGTTTTTACCGCGTGAAGGCGACGCGGAACTAGATGGAATCGGAAACCAAAGTTTGCGGCAGATGCGGGACAAAATTCACGTGCGAAGCAGCGCGTGGGGAATGTTGGTGTTTTGCGTTTGCGCCAATAACACCTTCAGCGGGACATGATTGTCTTTGCCCAAAATGTCTGGAGGCGGAAGGGAAGCGGCAGAGGCCGGAGGGCAGAAGTCGGAAGGCAGATCAAGATGCGTTCACGCTCATCGAGTTACTGGTGGTGATGGCGATCATTGCGATTCTTGCGGGATTATTGCTGCCGGCTTTGACGAAGAGTCGGGATTCTGCGAGACGGGTGAAATGCGTGAGTAATCTTCGACAACTGGGAATCGCCGCACAACTTTACTGGAGCGACAACGATGGGAAATGTTTCACCACAAGAACGGTGCCGACCAACGGCGGCGTGACACATTGGTGTGGATGGTTGGATAACACTCAACCCGAAGGCGAACGGGCTTATGATTTCTCCGCCAGCAAACTGCATCCTTACATCAACAGCAGCGATGTGCGTCTTTGTCCTTCTCTGAATTCGTCCGGGGCACAGTTCAAAATGAAGGCGTCGAATATTGTGTTCTTCAGCTACGGCTACAACGGCGTGGCACTGTCGCCGAAAGTCGCGTTCCCTCCCCTGCCCCCGATCAGCATCAATCAGATCAGGCAACTCGGTGAGACCGCTCTCTTCGCCGATTCCGCGCAAGTGAACGATTTTCAGGCGCCTGCTTCGTCTGCGAATCCGATGCTCGAAGAATGGTATTACCTGGATGACCCGACGAATTACACCGGCAGCTATTATGCGCACGGCCATTTTCGCCACGCGCAGAAAGCCAACGTGGTTTTTTGCGACGGACACGTTGGACAGGAAGCATTCGTACCGGATTCGATTGATCAGAAACTACCGAATCAATTCGTCGGCAGATTTCGTTCGGAAATTCTGGTCCCTTGAAGGCCCGATTACTTCGTGGGGTTCTGCCCGGCTTTCATGTGCCGATGGACAAAGAAATAGTAGATCCCGCACATGACGCCCACGGCGGCAATTAAAAGAATCGTCACAAGTTTCATGTCATGTTTCAGACGTTCCTCGTTGTTTCCAACAAAGATACCCACCCACGTCAGCACGGAACACCAGATAGCTGAACCGATGATGGTGTAGATCGAATACAATTTGAAATCCATCTTCGCGACCCCCATCGGAATCCCGATGAGATGACGAACCACAGGCAGCAAACGAGCAATGAAAACCCCAAAGGAACCGAACTTCTGCGTCCAGCGTTCCACCTTGTGCACTTTGTCTTCGGAAACAAAAAAATAACGTCCGTAACGAAGGACTAATGGACGCCCTGCCCAACGGGATGCCCAATACATTGCTGCCGCGCCCAGCCACGAACCAACCGTTCCGGCAATGACAATTCCCACAACAGAAAATCGTCCCTTGCTGTGCGCAAGGTAAGCAGCTGGAGGAATAACGAATTCGCTCGGAATGGGCAAAAACGTGCTCTCGAGGAACATGAAAAAAGCAATGAGCCAGTAACCAAACGTATCCAGCTTATCCAAATACCATTCAATGAGTTTATGGAGCATTAGAGGTCTTTTACTGGAAAACAAATTTAACGCAAGCGCCGGAGGCCAATAAGTTAAATGCCTGCGAATGCGCCCCGACGGGCATGTTAGAGACCAAGCCCTCAGCCCTAAAATGTAGGACATTTATGTTGTTCGATGTAGGAGAAACCCTTACATTAGGGAATGGCTCTGTGGTTTAGCGGAAGGCAATTCGCGAATCATATTATATTAACCGCCTTCCGCTTCGATTCGCAATCGCAGGATCACAACAAGAACATGAACATTAAAAAGATACCCAAGGAGGGCTTTACCCTCCTGGAAATCATGATCGTCACAGCGATCATTTCCCTGTTGGCTGCGATCGCAATCCCTAACTTTATGAAAGCGCGGAGTGAGGCGCAGCAGAAAACCTGCTGTAGCAATCAAGTCAAGATGAACCAGGCCGTCGATCAATGGGCTTTGGAACAACGCAAGAAGGTGGGAGACGCTGTCGCGGAAAACGAAGTCGTACAGTATCTCAAAGGTGGCAAGCCGAAGTGTCCATCCGGGGGAAGCTACACTTTTGATGACCTCAACGCGACCGGCATTGAAGCACATTGCAGTATTACGAACGGAAACGCGCCGCATATCGCGGGAATTAACCTCTGAGGTTTTCATCAAAACCGGAACGCTTAACAGCGTCCGGTTTTAAGATGTCCAATGGCTTAGAGCGAAAGCTTTAAGCCATTTTTCTTTTTATAAATAAAAAAGGCGCGTCTTGCGACGCGCCTTCTTGAGAAACTTAAACCAATGATCAACCCCCGACTTCCGCGCGAGCTTCAGCGGCAAGCGGAGTGCTGAGATAACGTTCACCGGTCGAGCAAGCGACTGTAACGATCATCTTGCCTTTGTTTTCCGGGCGCTTCGCCAATTCAATGGCTGCCCAGACATTTGCGCCGGTGGAAATACCAACCAAGATTCCTTCTTCCTTCGCCAGACGACGCGCCATCGCGAAGGAGTCGTCGTTCGAAACCTGAACGCATTCCACGATCTGGGCGTTGCCTTTGCTGTCCTTGAGATGAAGGTTCTTCGGAACGAAACCAGCACCCGTGCCCTGGATCTTGTGCGGACCTGGCTTCACTGGTTGTCCAGCGAGAGTCTGGGAAATAACGGGAGAATCTTTCGGCTCAACCGCGACCGCCTGGAAAGAAGGCTTCTTCGGTTTGATGACTTCGACGCACCCAGTGATGGTCCCGCCCGTTCCGACGGCCGAAACAAACATGTCGATCTTTCCATCGGTATCGTCCCACAACTCGACGGCTGTCGTATTACGATGAATTTCGGGATTCGCCGGGTTTTCAAATTGTTGGGGAATCCAGGAGTTCGGCGTTTCACGCGCGATTTGTTCCGCTTTGGCAATGGCTCCTTTCATGCCTTCCGTTCCGGGAGTCAATACGAGCTTGGCGCCAAGCATGGCGAGCAACGTGCGACGTTCCAAAGACATCGTTTCCGGCATCGTCAGGATCAGTTTGTATCCTTTGGCGGCGGCGACGAAAGCAAGGGCGATACCGGTGTTCCCGCTGGTTGGTTCCACGATTACGGTATCTTTTTTCAAAATCCCCTTCTTCTCAGCGTCTTCGATCATGGCCATGCCGATACGATCTTTGACACTGCCGAGTGGATTGAAGAATTCGCACTTCAGAAGAATCGTGGCGTCCAGTCCGGCCGTCACTTTATTTAATTTTACTAAAGGGGTCCGACCTACGGTTTCAACGATGTTATTATAGATTCGTGACATAAATTCCTTTTGACGTTAGTGGAACAACTTGAGCGAGTTTGGCCGATTGTTCAAGACGGGCAAGTTTTTTCTCGGGCATGTCCCGGGTGTCAATACTCCAAAAGTTTTTCAAAAAAGACTCGAAGGACTTTTCTCCCCTGCTTATAGACGAACATGCTCTGGCGTGTTTGCTCGATTCTCGCAGTCACTGTCGCACCCCTGATCGCGGAAACGCTTCCGCAAATCCCCACTGGCCTCGATGCCTACCGCCAATGGGATCGTTGGCCACGGCAACGGATCGGTGTCCGCGCCTACATGCGTAGCACTTACGACCGTGCAGGCAGAAACGAAGGAGCGGACGCCAGTCATTTTCTTTATCAGAAAGCCGATGACTTTAACGTGTCTCTCGATGTCGAAGGTTCCGGGATTCTTTACTTCGCTCGCTACAATCACTGGCATGGAAGCCCTTGGCATTACGTCATCGATGGACACGATTACCTTGTCCAGGAAAGCAGCACGTCCGATCCCGATCATCCAAAACAAAATTCTGTTTTTTTGCCTGAAGCGGCATTTCCGAATCCCTTGACCTGGACATGGTCGATCACGAAAGGCGCGGATCTGATGTGGGTTCCAATTCCTTTCGAAAAATCATTTCAAATGGCATATTCCCGGACGCATTACGGAACGGGGTATTATATCTACCATCGTTTCGTGGAGGGGATTCCAACCTCTGAACCAATTCGTTCCTGGACTTCCGACAACGTCCCCGCAGCCGACGTGACAGCCCTGCTCAATCGGTTGGGCGAAGAACCCGAAGGCATTCGCGCCGCCGCCATCAGTGGCAACGCATCGCTCGCGGCACGAAGCACCAATACATTTCTTCAATTAAGCCGTCCGTCGGTTGTCCGCGCCATTGAGTTCACCATCCCCAAAGATCAAGCGATCAATTTTGGACGAACACATTTACGCGTCACCTGGGACAACCGCCCCGAACCTTCAATTGATGCTCCCGTGGCGCTGTTTTTCGGAGCCGGCACTCTTTACAACCGGGACGATCGGGAATATCTGGTCAAAGCATTTCCAGTGAACATCCGTTTCCAGCGAGAAACGGTGAAGTTGGCCTGCTATTTTCCGATGCCTTTTTTCAAATCGGCAAAATTTCAGCTGATTACTGAAGGAACGCCCATCAACAATCTTCATTGGTCAGTTCGCACCGCGCCGTTGGAAGAGAAACCAAATCACGTCGGATATTTCCACGCGACCTACCAGGACTTTCCACAGCCACACCCCGGACAGGACATGATTTTGCTGGATACTCGGAAGACCGAACGCGGCGGCGATTGGTCGGGCAGCTTTGTTGGCACCAGTTTCATTTTTTCGGATCGCGCCAATCTGACCACGCTTGAAGGGGATCCGCGTTTCTTTTTCGATGACTCTCTCACGCCACAAGCACAAGGCACTGGCACCGAGGAATGGGGAGGAGGAGGCGATTATTGGGGCGGACGCAATATGACTCTCCCCTTCGCAGGTCATCCCTGCGGTGCGATCAGCGAGAAGGAAGCGAAAAACCAGGAAGACAAAATCGAGTCCGCTTACCGTTTTCTTTTGGCGGACCTGATGCCCTTCGGAAAAAATGCGGTCATCCGCCTCGAGCACGGCGCAGAAAATAATTCCACGGAACATTACCAGACCGTTGCTTATTGGTATGGCTTGCCGGCGCCGTCATTGCTGAAGACCGATGAATTCAAGGTCGCCGACACAAAAAGTGAAAAGGCACACCATTACGTTTCGCCGGACGCCTCGGAACCCTACGAAATCATCTCACGTTACGAATGGGGTCCCGACACGCTGCATGGCCAGGAAGTTTATCCCGCCCACAAGGACAAAGGTCGAAAGACCACCGGCAGTTCGGAATTCACGGTGAAGATCGACAAGAAAAATGTCGGCGTTCTTTTGCGACGAAAACTGGATTACCAATATCCAAACCAACGCGCTGAAGTGTTCATCGCCGATGCAAAAGATCGTTCTGGCTGGAAGAAAGCAGGAGTTTGGTATCTCGCGGGAGGAAATACCTGTGTTTATTCGAATCCGAAACCGGAAACGGGCGCCACGGAACATAACGTGCAAACCTCCAACCGCCGCTTTCGCGATGATGAATTCCTAGTTCCCCGCCCTTTGACGGAAGGGAAAAAGTCGATTCGTGTGAAAGTCCAGTTCACGCCCGTCAATCGTCCTCCGGTGCCGGGCCACCCGGTTCCAGACCTCGCGTGGTCGGAAATCCGCTACGACGTTTATTCCTTCGTTGTGCCCGATTTCACATCGCCGCGCTGATCAACGACTCACAAATCGGGTCAGAGTGACTCTCAAAAATAATTTCCGGAATGGTGAAACGGTGAACCGGGCAGTGCTAGGCGCGAGTGACGCGCATGTCCTGATGGACCTGTAAGGAGCGAGCAACAACGCAATGTCCGGCTCCCCGATTCAGTCCGCCTCAGCGGGACCGGGGTGCTTTTGTTTTTTGGCTTCGTTGTTGGTCTCATCAAGATCCACCAGGGATATCGCCTTCGACCAAGCGCCTCGCCAAAAACCAAAATCCCTCCCGCCATTCCGGAAAATTACTTTTGAGAATCACTCTAAATACCCCCTTTTCTTTCCGACGGAACCAGTGTTTTATTCGGGGGAGTTTATGAGTCCGTATCATTTTTTAGTTTCTGAGTTCGCGCGTCTGGCCAAAGAAGGCAAATCGTTCCCAATGGGTGGTTTCCCGCCCGCCAAAAAGCCGCAACTGGCTCCCGACGCGCCGAAGGCGTTGTTCTTTGCCCCGCATCCTGATGACGAAACCATCATCGGCGGCCTCGCATTGCGCATGTTGCGGGAATGCAAATGGAACGTCATCAACGTCGCCGTCACGCAGGGCAGCAAGAAGGAGCGCCAGGAAGAACGCCTGAAGGAACTGAAAGGCGCCTGTAATTATCTCGGCTTCGGACTCGAAAGTATCCCGCCGAATGGATTGGAAAACGTGAGCATCAAGACTCGCAATAATGATCCCGGTAAATGGGCGGAAATGGTGAAGATCATTGCCGACATTCTTCAGGCTCATAAGCCGCACGTGATTTTCTTTCCGCACGAACACGACTGGAACGGCACTCACATCGGCGTGCACTTCCTCCTGATGGATGCTCTCAAAACCTGCAAGGAACTGAATTGTTTTGTCGTCGAGACGGAATTCTGGGGCCAGATGCAGTCGCCGAATTTGCTCGTGGAGTACACTTCCAATGATGTTGCGGACCTGATTACAGCCACGTCCTTCCACGTCGGCGAAGTAAAACGCAATCCTTATCACACTCTCATTCCCGCGTGGATGCAGGACAACGTTCGTCGCGGGGCCGAGTTGGTTGGCGGCCAGGGCGGAGCAGCTCCGGATTTTATTTTTGCGCAATGTTACCGCGCGCGGAAATGCGTGAACGGCAGTGTCGAAGATTTATATGTGGGCGGCCAATGGCTCCCTGCCAAAGAAAATCCCGAATCCATCTTCGGAAAGAGCAAGCTCATCCCGTTTGATCTCGTCGATGTGCCGGGAATGACGACTTTTACCAAAAAGAAAGCCTAAGCCGTCCAGGCGGTTATTCGTCCTCTTTGTAAACGATATCGATAGCGAGTCCGGCTGCCAGCAGCAAAGCACTGGCGGCCGGGCTCGCACCGTTTAAGTCCGAGAGCGAGATCATGTAGTTATCGGCGGACGTAAACAGTTCTTTTCCAAAACCTGCCCACTTCTTCGTCACTGTTCCGATCTGGCGTCCGTTGTTGTTGATGAATTGAAAGTCCCAGCCTTTCCAGTTCCCTTTCACTTCGGCGACTTGCTGGTCCTGGTTATCGTAAACGTAAAACCCGCCCCCGATGGAAATCAGTTTGCTTTTGAAATAACCGAGTTGTTGATTCCCCGCGACCACACGAATCTTTTGCCTCAGGAATGTAAAACCGCGACGAATCGAAACGACCGGCGGTTGTCCTTCCTGTTCGTAGATATTGACGGCGGTTGGCAATCGACTTTTCTCGACGACCAGACGCAGCAACGTCGACCAAATCGGCAACTCTTCTTTCGCGATTCCGATCTGGTAACCGGACGCGGGATCAAAAATATCGTAAGTATCGGTCAGCGCCAAAAGACCGGCGCGTTCCTTGATGAAAAAGGTGGTGTAACTCAGCAGTCCTCCACCGGCCACCGCAGGAGCTGGAGCAGCCATGGGCGGGGGCGTCGCGGCGACAGCGACGCTGCCGCTCACGCGCAGACCCGCGGGTGGCGCCGCCACGGCAGCAATCGGAGGAGCAGCGGCAATCGGGACAGCCGCAGGAATCGCTGGCGCAGCGGCAACGGCGGGAGTCCTCGCCGGCATGGACGCCGCCATGTTCTGGGCAGCGAGCAAAAGATTTTGGAGAATACCTTCGTTGGCGGCGGCGGTGCCGTCGACTCCACAGGAAGGACAACGAACTGGGTTGGGCATGCGTCCCTCGACCGGTTCCACATCAAACTTATATCGAGTGCCGCACCCGCACTCTATTTTGATTTCCATCATAGCGGTTGCGCCCGAGTAAATCACAGTCACCCTTTGAAGCAATGATGAAAAGGTCCCCCGCTATTTTCGGTGGAAAAACGCCGTGAATGGGGCGCGGCTGTGTCCCACTTCAGCGGAATCAGCCGCAGCCGTTATTCTCATCCCTACTGCGCCTGAAAAGCCCGAAAGAATCTATTCGTCACCGTTCCCGAATCCACAAACTGGACGGCCCCGGCATTTGTGGCCACAGGCTCCCAATTCTGAAGATTACCGGAACTCTCCAAAATGTACGTTTGCGCAAGATCCCCAGACACCGTGACCAACCGCGGATTGCCGGAAGTAATTCCCAACGTCGGCGGACTGACCTGACGGAATACTCCAATGCCCGGACGCAACTCTTCTCCAATGCTCACATATTCCCCTACCGTAAAAAGCGTTCCGTTCACATAAATCATCGCATCCATCGGCCCCCCTTCGAGCCCCGGATTCCAAAGCGTGGACGCCCCGGTCGTCAGATCAAACCCCGAATAGGGACGCGTCTCGCCATTGATCACCAGCGAGTCGCCGCCACCGTAAAGCCAATTTCCACCTCCTCGCGCCAGGCAAAAGACCCCTAATCCCGTCGCATTCACATTCCATGGCAGAACCGATCCCGTCACGGCATTGACCGCCGCCAGCTTCGGATGATTCTGTCCATTGATGACATCAAAATCTCCTCCCACGTAAACAACATTACTCCCCTCCGCCAGTGCGTAGACATTGTTGTCCGCACCCGGATTCCACGACGTCAGGTTCCCTGAAACCAGATCAAATGCCGCCAGCCGATCGCGTCGTTGTCCAAAAACATTCGTAAAGAAACCGCCGCAATAGAGCGTGTTGCTCGCCGTGAACATCGTATAAACCGTTCGATCAAGATTGGGATTCCACGTCGTTGCCGCCCCGGTCGTCTTGTCGACCGAGGCGAGTCGATTTCTCGATTGCCCACCGATCAACGAAAAGTCACCGCCGACGTAAATCCGGTCCTGCAAAACCGCTATGGAATAAACATCGCCATCCGCTTCGGGGTTCCAGGAAGTCGGAGCCGCCGTCACCGGATCAATCGCCGCCACTTTCAACCGCAACTGATCTCCGACCGTGGAAAATTGTCCGCCGATATAAACCAAATTATCCGCCAGGGTAATGGTGTTGAGAGAAAAGTTTACCACCGGATTCCACGCCGTCGCCATGCCGGTCGTCGCATCCAGAGCCGCCAGACAATTCCTCGCCACGCCGTTGGTGATGACGCGACCCGCCAGGCACAAATTGTTGCCGTCTGTCGCCATGGCCAGAACCGATCCTCCCGTATTACTGGTCCAATTGGTCAAGCTCCCACTGGTCGCATCGAATGCCGCCAGTCCGAAACGCGGCTGCCCTGCAATCGAAACAAATTTGCCTGAGACATAAAACGAGTTCGTCCTTATCGCCATCGCATAGACATCGCCATCCGCGCCCGGGTTCCAGGGCGTCAGCGTATTACTCGAAACGTTAAACGCCGCCAAGCGTGAGCGAGCGGTACTTCCTACCGCCGTAAATGCGCCACCCACGTACAGCGTATCGCCGCGCAGCAACAACGTATTCACCGTATTATTGATGTTCGGATTCCATGCCAGCGCCGTATTCGTCCCCAGATTGATCGCGGTCACCCGCTTGTGTCCGATTCCGTTGACAATATTGAACGCCCCGCCGGCATAGACAAAATTTGACGTCACCACGATGGCATTGACGCGGCTATCGATGGAAGGATTCCAACTGCTTAACACCTCGGTATTCCCATCCACAGCGGCGATCCTATTTCGATTGGCACCTTTCACATGAAGAAAATCTCCGGCCAGATAAACCGTGGTTCCCGAAACCGTGATCGATTGGACGAGATTATCCGTCACCGGATACCAACTCAGCAACGCTCCGTTCGTTGGACTGAGCGCACCGATAAACTTCCGCACCTGTGCATTCATCAGCCCAAAGGCGCCGCCCACAAACAATTTTCCATTCGCCATGGCCAGGGCCCGGACCTCCCCATCCGTCCAGGCATTCCAGTTCGTATCCACCGTAAAGTCGTTCAGAACATGCACGAGATTCGTTCGCGCATAGGTTCCCGCCCGCGTAAAACTGCCGCCAATAAACCAGCCACCGGCCCCATCATCGACAGCCGCCTGCACGATTCCATTGATCCGGGGCATGCGGCCAACCGCCTGGCCATCGTTGAGCCCGACGACGGTTGCTCCGCCGCCATTGAATCCGACATAGTGAAAATCGCCGCCGATATAGAACGTGTTATTGGTATAGGCCGCACAACGCACCGGCGCATCCGCCACCCAGAAATCGGGATCAGGAAAACTCGATGGTTGTCCGGCCAAACGGAATACACCGAGGAAAATCGTTATAACAACATGATGGAATAGCATCCCGCTGGTCCCGGTTGTGGCGCGTTGCTTCACCTTGAAGGAGTATTGCGACGCCACCAGTTCTCTGGCATCCGGCGACTGGAGAAACTGAAGTTCTCGAAATCCCCCGCTGAGCAGGAACGAGTTTACCTGAAGGTTCCTTAGTGAAGCCGTCTATTTAAAAACGACGAAACCCAGCAGAAGAACAAACAAACCAAAAGCCATTCTTGCGGCACTCAGCGAACGCGTGCGGCCTTCGGTCTCTGTGCTCCAAAAGATCATGTCACGCATGCGATACGGCGAAATCGTCCACAGGATTCCCAACACCACAAAGGTATAGGCCCAAATTGTAATTACCAACCGCAGCGAACTGTCGTGCCACCGGGCCGTGTCGACCATCACCTTGGCCAGGAGAAGAATGACCACCGCCAAACCGCGCACCGCCAAAAAATCTTTGATAAAGAGACACGAACCAATACCTACTGCGATGAACAACGTATAAAGGTATGGCTTTAACGGTTCGAAATCCGAAATGGGCTCATTTTTCACGAACCAGACAAACACCACGGTTCCCAATAACATGAGCGCGTATCCCCACGGCAAAGACCGCGGAAACTTCCGCATCGTAGCAGCAAATCCTTTGGGATTAACTACCCCGAAGGCATTAATCAAAGCCACAACCAGACCCATCACAATGGAGAGCGTTGATAATTTGAGTGCTGGCATATTTCGTTAACGGCCGGAATTCAGCAGTGAGACGTGCGAAGACGCAACCTTAATTTTGCTGATTCAGACATCGCGGTCACAGCTTCGTTCAATCAAGGTTCACGATCGCCGGGTCCCCGTAAAGGGTGAAGCTGCCGGTTCGCTCAATTTTTACATCCATCAATTGCCCGAGGTGTCGTGGACTGCCTTCGAACAAAACGATACGATTACAGCGGGTTCGTCCTGTCATGCGCGCCGGGTTCTTCTTGCTCGGGCCTTCGACGAGTATCTGCGTGGTCTTCCCAATGAAAGCACCGTAACGGGTATCCGCGATCGAATTGACGTTGGTCAACAGACGCAAATGCCGATCTTCGATCAGCTCTTGTGGAATCTGATCGGGCATTTCCGCCGCTGGAGTATCTTTCCGCTGTGAATATTTAAAAATGTAAGCGTTATCGAATTGAATCTCGCGGCAGATCGACATCGTTTCTTCAAAGTCCGCCTCTGTCTCGCCGGGGAAACCGACGATAATATCGGTCGTGATCCCAATCTTTGGCTGCGCCTTGCGCAATTTCTCAATGATGCTGATAAATCGTTCGCGGGTGTAACCACGATGCATCAGTTTCAGCAACCGATCGCTTCCGCTCTGTAACGGAAGATGCGCGCTTTCGCACAGCTTCGGCAAACGCGCAAATGCTTCGATCAAATCGTCGCCGTAACCTTTCGGATGCGGCGAGGTAAAACGGATGCGTTCCAATCCTTCGATCTCGTGCACTGCTTCGATCAATTGCACAAACGCCGACTTGCCATCTTTCACCTTGATGTCGCGTTTGCCGTAGCTCGTCACGATTTGGCCAAGCAATGTAATTTCTTTGACGCCGTTGGCCACAAGTTGCCGGCATTCAGAAACAATATCGTCAATCGTCCGGCTGCGTTCTTCGCCGCGGGTATAGGGAACAATGCAGAAGGTGCAGTATTGATTGCAGCCTTGCATGATACTGACGAAGGCCGAGACCGCTTTGCTGGTTTTCGCACCATTGAGCAGATGTTCACGAATGGTCGCCTCGCTCCCCTGCTCTTCCGCGGTGTCGACGATCTTGTCGCGTTTGCCGGTGAGAAGTTCGTCGATGTAATCCGCGGTGCGATGAAATTTCTGTGTGCCGATGACGAGGTCGAGGTCGGGCAATTGATCGACGAGTTGTTTCCCGCGGCTCTGCGCCATGCAACCCATGAAACCGAAAATCACGTTCGGCCGTTTCTTGCGGGCGTTGCCGATCAGGTTCTCCATCTTGTTCAACGCCTTTTGTTCCGCCATATCGCGAACGCTGCACGTATTGAGGAGCACGACATCGGCTGTCGTTTCAGATTTGGCCAGGGTATAGCCCTTGGCGACGAGCTGCGCGGCGACTGCTTCCGAATCGCGCTCGTTCATCTGGCATCCGTACGTTTTGATATAAACACTCGGCATCGAAAAAAGTGCGTGGAAGTTACGTCACAGAGGGGCGTTTGGAAAGCGGCGATTTACAGGAGCGGGGACGTCCACGTCCCCGGTGAAACCGATACGTTAGATTAATGTTCAGGGGACGTGGACGTCCCCTTTCCGGCGCTCCGGCTGCATCGCCCATCATCTTTTTCCACGATAGAACGCGCCGTCCTGGGGAGGATCAGTGTCCAGATATTGAATCATCCCGTCGGCGGCGGTGGTGAAACTGAAAATATTCGTCCAGGGTCCAGACACGGTGGTCGCACGCTCGAGGTGATAGGAAGTGTAGGGAAAACCGCTCAACTGCACTTCCCACCAATTGTTACCCGGCCCGACTTTCCGTGGCGGAAGCATGATCTCATTCAGATCAACGCGATAAACAATCCCACTTCCAAGGCTGCCACCATGGGAGCAGGTTCCATAAATCGATCCATCGCTGGTCTGTGTTAACCTTGAGCCAGGAAGCCCGGAGAGGAAATCGATCGACACCAATCCGATTAGAACCCCATTGGTGGAAACGCGATAGATCATGCCATTATTTTTTCCACCGCCATAAGAAGTCGTTCCATAAAACATTCCATCACTCGCCTCCATCAACCGGGAATTGGGACAGGTACCAGTCGTCGTGCCAAAGAGAGCAAGCGTCGAAAAATCGCCATTGGTGGAGATTCGAAAGACCGTTCCCTCGCCACCAGACGTCGTGCCGTAGAACATCCCATCCCGTCCCATCACCAAACCCGTTTCCGGATCCCATCCATTGGTACCTTGGAAAAAAAACAGAGTCGTCATGACCCCATTTGTCGTCACTCGAAATATGGTTCCGTTATAATTGGTTCCCCCCTCGGAAGTGGTTCCATATAGGTTTCCCTCGCGGTCGAACGACAGTCCACCCAACGGATGACGCCCGTCATCTCCATTGAAAACGACAAGATTTGTCCAGTTACCATCCGACCCGAGACGAAAGACCGTTCCATGTCCGAGGCCGCCAGACCAGGTCGTTCCATAAAGAGCTCCATCCGCGCCTTCAATAACGCCACCGTACGGATGCCCTCCCGGCTCTGCTTCTCCAAACGACAAGAGTGTCTTCAATTCTCCATTGGTCGTCACACGAAAAACAGTGCCGCCATTGAAATCTCCCCCGTCCACCGTCGTCCCGTATAATGCCCCGTCGCTCCCCTGGATCAAATCACCTTGTGGAGTCGCTCCATTCGTTCCCTGAAACGACACCAACGTCGTCAGCAAACCATTTGAGGTCAGGCGGAACACCGTTCCGTGATCGCTGCTGCCGCCGAATGATGTCGTTCCATAAAAATCTCCATCATTACCTACGGTGAGACCGGAGCTTGGAGATCTTCCCCCGGGAACAGCAAAGTGGACCACGACCGAAAGAACTCCATTCGTTGTCACTCGATAAAGCGTCCCACACCCGCCCGGGCCACCCGTGGACGTCAGTCCGTAGAACGCTCCGTCGTTAGCCAGTATCAACCCCTCCCGCGGAGCGCCACCGCTGGCTGGTGTGAAAGAAGTTAAAACCGTCATTCCCCCATTCGTCGCGACGCGATAAACGGTTCCCAAACCAAACGCGCCACCATTGAATGTCGTGCCATAAAAGAACCCATCCTGACCATCGACCAACCCGGCAAATCCTGGAGAACCTGTCGCGCTGGTAAAATGAGCCACCGTCGTCAGCGTCCCATCCATTGTCACTCGAAAGATCACACCTTTGTCGTTATTGCCACCGTTCGAAGTTGTTCCGTAAAAAGCCCCCTCGCCACCCGGCACCACCCCTGACATCGGCTCAGCGCCATTGGTATTGCTGAACGCGGCCAAAATCGAAAATTCACCTCCCGTAGTAATTCGAAAAACTTCTCCATAATTATTCGGGCCACTGCGAGCTGTTCCGTAGATTGCTCCGTCAAAGCCCTCCACCAACGCCCCCATCGGCCATAGTCCGTTGGTAAATGAAAAGGAATGCAACATGGTCAGCACTCCATTTGTCGTCACGCGAAATACAGCGCCGTTGTCCTGTGCACCGCCCTCGTTGGCGACTCCATAAAATGCTCCGTCACTGGCCAACAACAATCCGGCCCTCGGCCTGGCGCCATTAGTATTATTGAAAGAAGCCAGCAACGTGATGCCGTTGGTGGTTGCCTTGAAGATCGTTCCATAATTCGCCGGCCCTCCATAAGCTGTAGTTCCATAAAATGTCCCATCGCCGCTTTCCAATAATCCACCCTCCTGTGGGCTCCATCCGTTCGTTCCCGTAAACGAACCAAAAATCGAAAGCTCGCCATTCGTGGTTGCCCGAAACAAAAAGCCTTTACCATTATCGCCACCGGGATTGGAACTGCCATAGAACGCGCCGTCCTTCCCTTGCCTGACAGTGCCGGAAGGAAGCGGCGCGCTGTAGAAACTCCATACCTGGCGAAGACCGACCGCGTGTCCCGCCAAAGGAACCAGAAGCAGGACTAAAAAAGAGAGCAAGCGTAAGCCGCTCGGCTTTAAGAAGTACCAAAACGTCTCCCCTCTAAGTATTGTTTTTCCTGAAGTTAAAGGCACGCGAAGAGGTTTATGATCCCACAGTAGGTTTCCCGTATTCATAGGTTAATTTGTTGTGACCGCCGTTGAGGTTGTATATCCAATGCAACCGCTTTGTAATCACATTGTATTTACTTCTATTTACATTGTAAATACATAAATTAACCATTGGAATTTCAGCCTTGGAGAAGGAAAAATGGTGGTGGCCCGCGTTTTTTTAGTCCCGAAACTGAATTTTGATGCTCAGGACCCATTTTCGGAGACTTGGAAAACGGGTTTTTAGATTATTTTCGG
>CBHTTJ010000140.1:0-16390 GCA_966095605.1 uncultured bacterium
GGCATCGATATCTGCGAAAACTTTGTTCATCTCGCCGACTGCGCCGACGACCTTTGCGTTTATCGCGGAGCGGTCGCCCAAAGCGTGAACCATCCGACGGCGCTTTATCATCTCAACACCGGCAACCAATTTGGCGGTGACCCGGCGATCGGTTCGTGGGTGACTTATGGTTTGGGAACGAGCAACGAAAATCTTCCTGCGTTTATGGTCCTGCCCGAAAGCGCTTATCCCCAAGGCGGCGCAGCCAACTGGTCGAATGGTTTTCTTCCCGCTTTTTATCAGGGCACGCCGTTACGTCCGGCGGGTTCCCCCATCCTTGATTTAAATCCTCCTGCTGGCGTAACGCATGATGAACAAAGGAAGAATCTCAATTTGCTGGCAGAATTGAATCGCTTGCATCAGCAAAAATATCCAGGACACGAAGACCTTCCGGCCCGCATGGAAAACTATGAATTGGCGTTCCGGATGCAGGCGGAGATCCCGGACATCATCAGCATTGAAAAAGAAACTGCTGAAACCAAAGCGCTTTATGGGATCGGTGAAAAAGAGACTGACGATTTCGGAAGACGTTGTTTGCTGGCACGTCGGCTCGTGCAGAAAGGCGTTCGCTTCGTCCAGGTTTATTCCGGTGGCTGGGATTCGCACGATTATATCGAAAAAGCCCACAGCGCTCGCATCCGTTCCGTCGACAGACCAATTGCGGGCCTTTTAAAAGATCTAAAGCGGACGGGAATGCTTGAAGACACACTCGTTATCTGGGGCGGAGAATTTGGCCGTTCGCCGGACAATGGTGTCCGAAGCGGCGCCATGCAGTTCGGACGCGACCACAATGCCAAAGGCCAGGCGATGTGGTTTGCTGGCGGCGGCGTTAAAGCTGGACATGTGATTGGAGCGACGGATGAAACTGGCGAAAAAGCGATCGAAGTGGCACGCCCTTTAAAAGACGTTCATTGTACGATTCTGCATCTGCTCGGATTGGACGACAACAAGCTGACCTATTTCCATGCGGGACGATTCAAGCAACTAAGCCAGACCGGCGGCAGTGTCATCAAAGAATTGTTGGCGTAAATTAATCCCAAAGCAGCACCCTAACAAGTGCTCCCGCTTCCAGATTTGTTTTTGCCGGAACATCAATCAGGCCATTCGCGTTCGCGAGCGAACTCATGATGTGCGAGGCCTGAATCCCCGATGGTCGAACTTGCCCGTCCGATTCCAACGAGACACGAATAAAGTGACGGCGATCGCCCTCATTGCGCACGGATTCTGCCAAAGTTCCCACAACTACAGAGGACGAACAATCTGTCGCTCCCTGCAAACGCTTAAGCGCAGGACGGACAAGGAGAAAAAACGTAACCAGGGCGGAAACAGGATTTCCGGGAAGACCAAACAAAAACTTTTTCTGCCATCGCCCAAAGACAAAGGGCTTGCCCGGACGAATCGCCACTTTCCAAAAGGACATTTCACCACCCAAAGCCTCAAAAGCGGCTTTTACGAAATCAAATTCACCAACCGACACCCCACCACTCGTAACAACGCTATCGCATTCCGAAAATGCGTTTCGCAACGCTTCCTGAGTGGCCTCCAAATTATCCGCAACAATGGGATAAATTTTCACAATCCCCCCTACCCTGCTCACGGCGTTCGCCAAGCCAGTCCGATTGCTTTCATAAATTTTGCCTGCAGCCAATGGTGATCCGGCTTCCATCAATTCACTTCCCGTAGCGAGGAGCCCAACGATCGGCTTCTTGTAAACTGAAACAGTTTGTTTACCTACCGCCGCGAGAAGACTGATTTTTCCAGTGTTCAATGGCTGCCCACGCTTCGCTACGACGGTTCCTTTTTTAATATCTTCCCCTTCGAACCGAATGTTTTCCCACGGTTTCACGACATCTAAAATATCGACTTGATCCGCTGCCGCCTTCGGATCGGTTCGCGTATCTTCCTGCATAACGACTGCATCGGCTCCGGAAGGCATCGCCGAACCGGTAAAGATGCGCACGCACGTCCCGCGTTCCACCTGGCCGGAAAAGTTCTCTCCTGCCGCCACGCGCCCGATGACTTTCAAACAAACAGGTCTATCAACAGAAGCAAGGGAGACATCCTTCGAAATAACGGCATAACCGTCCATCGCCGAGTTATCGAAAGAAGGTAAAGAAAGAGTCGAAACGACGTCGTCCGCGAGCACTCGTCCAAAAGCGTTCTGCAACGGAACCAGTTCCGAATCCAACGGAGAGATTACTTCAAGAATTCTTTGTCGTGCCTCTTCCAGCGAAAGCATGGCTGGAATGTCCTGTCAGCCTTCTGGGGAGTCGAGCGAAAATTTAGTCACGTTCCCGGATAAAACTCGTCGCTCAGCAACACATTCAACTCATGCATCGCCATGGATAAATCGCCGAACACCCCTGCGCTCTGATGATCAAATGAACCCATATCCATCTGCTTTTTGACGCGCTGAAATCGTTTACTTAAAGGCATTGCCTCGTCGACGTTACCAAGAACACGCAACAGCTTACGAACCTTCTCCGCTCTTTTCGCGGCTTTGCGAATCGTTTTTCCCGCCGCGTCAGGAGATGTTGATCCAGCAAGGACGCTTTTCAAAAGGGCGCATTCGAAATCGCGGCAATATTGGGGGCGATCGGCATAAACACGACAGCGACATCCCTCAAGGGCGACGCAAGGCTGATTGAAACATTGGGTTTTGCCCTTTTTGCGAAACGCGATACCAATCGACGCCAACTTGTCGGCGACATCACCACGTTGAAGCTGCACATCAGCAAAAATGACTCCGTTGCAGCACATGCCGCAGGAGAGACAAAGCTTTTCCGCGATGGAATCGGTTCCGTTCACCGGGCGCGAACTGTAACGCGCTTCTTCTCAAATGCAAATTCTCGACAAAAGGGTTGTCACGATGGAGAGCCCATCGCATCCTTCTGGCGGTTGCATGAGCGCCCTGGTCACACCCGAATTACTGCGTCGACTCGAGCAATTTCAGTTACTTGCCGCACGTCGCGCGAAAAGTTCCGCCAAAGGCGAGCGCCGCAGCAAAGCTCGCGGCCAATCAGTTGAATTTGCCGATCACCGCAACTATGTCGCGGGTGATGACTTTCGTTACCTCGATTGGAATCTTTACGGACGACTCGACAAACTTTTTCTCAAACTTTACGAGGAAGAACGGGAACTTCCGGTTCGTATCTTCCTCGATGCCAGTGAATCCATGGCCTTTGGCACTCCCAGCAAATTTGATTTTGCCCGGCAGGTAGCCGCGTCTATCGGCTACGTTGCCTTGTGCGGCTTCGATCGCGTCACGGTGTTTTCTTTTCCCAACAATCCGGAGGAGTCCGTTTATCGGGGCGCTTTGCGGGCGGTTCGCGGGCGCAAATCATCTCTCTCCTTTTTTCAAAACCTCTCGAAGCTGTCCGCCAAAGGTCCTGCAGATTTTAATGAATCTTTACGTCGCGGAGCCATCGAAGCGCGTCAGGCTGGCGTCGCGATTGTTCTGAGTGATTTCCTCGATCCACGAGGATACGAAACCGGCTTGAGCGTATTGATTGCCCGCGGTTTCCACGTCAATGCGGTGCAGATCCTTTCACCGGAAGAAGTCGACCCGAGTACATTTGGAGACTTGCGCCTCGTCGATTCAGAGACAGGCGGAATCCAGGAAGTTACCTTTGGCAAATATCGCCTGAAGGCGTATCAACAAAGTGTCCAGAATTATTGCCAACGGCTTAAAGAATTTTGTTCCGCGCGTGGAATGAATTTCTTCAGTGTCCGCTCCGATGCCTCTTTGGACGACCTCTTGTTGAAGCAACTGCGAGCCGCAGAAGTTTGGGGCTAACCTCTCATGGAAAAAAATCCTCTTTGCAGTTAACGAATCGGATTTATTCTGGAAACCGTGCGCAACAGCCTGCAGTCATTTCAAGAGCAACTCGCCGACAACGTGTCGTTGTCCGTCGAGAACGTCACGGAAGCCGTTGAACTTCTCGTGAGCGAACACATTTCTGCCGAGGACAAAGCGGATTTTCTGATCGCGCTCGCGAAAAAGGGGGAAACGGTCGATGAAATCGCCGCTTTCGCCCGCACTCTCCGGGACAAATCTTTGCAACCTCCACTGCATTCGGCCACGCGCATGCATGAGATCCTCGATGTCTGCGGTACCGGTGGCGATCATCTCAGAACGTTCAATATTTCCACAACGGTCGCCCTCGTCGTCGCCGCTGCGGGCGTCACTGTCGCAAAGCATGGCAATCGCGCCATCACGTCCCAATCGGGCAGCGCCGATGTACTGGAGGCGCTCGGCATTCGCGTTGATCTCTCCCCGGAAGAAGCGGCGGACATGTTGCATCAACATCATTTCGCCTTCCTGTTCGCGCCGAAATATCACCCGGCTTTTAAACATCTTGCCCTTGCCAGGAAGCTTTGCGCACAGCGCGGACAGCGCACCATCTTCAATCTCCTCGGTCCCCTGCTGAATCCAGCGCGTCCGACCGCGCAATTGATGGGCGTTCCCAGACCGGAGCTTTGTGAACCACTGGCGCGCGTGTTGCAGACCCTTGGGATTCGTCGCGGCATGGTGGTTTCCGGAAAAGTTCCCATGCCGGGCGGAGCCGAGCCCGCGTTTGCTTATCTCGACGAACTTTCCGTTCTCGGTGAGAACTTCGTTGCTGAATTTTTTCACGAACGCGGCTTCAGCTGCTCAACGCTTTCGCCGGAAAATTTCCTCATCGCGCCCGCCATTCTGCCCGACCTTGCGGGTGGTGACGCGAAAGAGAACGCTGAGATCACGCTGCGTATTTTGCGCGGGGATGAAATGGGCCCCAAACGACAGGCCGTCTTGTTCAACGCCGCCGCCGCGCTGTTTGTTGCCAATGCCGTCAAATCGTTGGCCGATGGGTGGACGCTGGCGCAGGAAACAATTGATGGCGGTCGCGCGACACAGAAAGTCCGTGACCTTGCCTCCGCCGCCCGCTAGCTCCCGGGCGACCGCGGCCACCTACTCCATCACCACGCCGGGGCGGAAATTCCTTCAGTCGCAGAAAACGTTTTGGCTGTGCTGCAAATCAGAGGCCGCATTCCCCTTCCCTTGCATTGCTTTTGCCTGCCCGCAGCGTACGGTATCGCGAAAGGAGATTGGGTTATGCTGGGAACTATTACCGAGAAGATGGAGAAGAAGAATTTTTCCAAGCCCGAGGAGGTGCGGAACTTCGACAAAGGAAAAGTCGAACTGCTGACTTTTGGAGACGTGACGCTGGGTCGCGCCACCCTACAACCCGGCTGGAAATGGTCCACTTGCGTGAAACCAATTGCACAAACCGACCTGTGTGAAGCAGCACATTTGCAACTTCAACTTTCGGGCCGCATGCATGTCGTCATGGCGGATGGCTCGGAACTGGAAACGGTCGCCGGTGACGTGGTGAAGATTCCTCCGGGCCACGATGCGTGGGTCGTCGGCGACGAACCTGTCGTTGCGGTAGACATCACGGGCATGCACGATTACGCCAAGAAAGAGTAAAACCACCGGCACGCACTCGCGCTCGCCGGTGGCTTTAGTTATTGCGGAAGACGTTTCCTTGCCTGCTTAGGGAATCGTGACTGACTTCACATCACTTTCGAGATCGTCGCCTTCGTCACTGATTCCGACGGCCTTGAATTCATACACGCCGTTGCCGTCTTACGCCGGCAGGTCCATGGTGTGGTCGCTCACGGCGTTGCCGACGAGATAAAGGCCGCGAAGCCCGGCGACTTCTGGAAGATGTTAAACGGGTGGCCTGTTTCGCGTCGTAAATCAACCTGACCGTGGGCGACGCGGGCTTTGTCGCACTCGAGATCACCGCTTTATCCGGTGGTTCGGACACCTGCGTCGTAGTGGGAATGCTGCGGATCAAATCGCCTTCGGGCGTTCCGTCCTTGAAGGCGCGGGTCGCGGCGGCGTACCACGCCTGACTGATGTCTTCGAGGTCGTTCGCCATCTTTTTCAACTTCCCGGACGCTTCCTTGTGCAAATCTTTCTTGTCGGTCCATTCGTCGAGATTGCTTTGCGCGGTGGCGAGCAACGCGGCGAAAGCGACCAAGGTGTTGGCAGTGGTGGGAGACCAAGTGTCGTCGATGGTGTTCCATGCGATCTTCGCCTGATTCGCCTGCTCGAGGATGGCGGCGCGGCTGGTGCTATCGGCTTCCAGCGACGCGAGGACGTTTCGCTTTCCGGCGTCGTTGCGGAACTTCGCCTTGGCCATGCCGACGAATTGCACGGTGCGGTCATGCAAGTCTTCGAGGCTGGTATCAAGCACGCCGCGCGCGACGAGCAAGTCGTTCTCCTTGTCCTGCGTTTCGTTGCGCTGCGTTTCGAGGTTGGTGATCTTGGTGAGATCCGCGGCGGGGGTGATTTCGTCCCAGGTCCACTTTGTTGCGAGCTGATCCATGACGCAGTGTGTTTCGTGCGCCCGGTCCAAAATGAATTCCGATGTCTGACTCATACTACCCTTTCCTTAACTGCTACGGACATCCTTGGAACTTTGCCATGAGTACGACCGAAGGTGATGGACTTCGGGTGAACGCTTCGGTGCGAACAGACGGCGACACCGAGACGCCAACGCGGCGTCACTACTCAACCGTAGTTCTCAAAGAGTTGGTCATGATTATTTGGTGACCGGAAACATTTCCAAGGACAGTGGCGTTTTGAAAGAAACCCAATATTCCTTTTCCACCCGCTTTGAAATGGTGTCGGCACAAATCCCGAGGAACTCATCGCGGCCGCACATGCCGGTTGTTCCTCCATGGCCTTCTCCGTCAAGCTAGGGAAAGCGAATATCACGCCTGAGTCGATTCAAACGACAGCGACGATCACATCGGAAAAGACGGATGCTGGTTTCACCGTCACGCAATCGCATCTCGACGTCACCGCGAAAGTCCCGGGCGATCGCGCCAAAGTCCAGGAAATCGCCAACAACGCCAAAGCAGGTTGTCCAATCTCGCGTTTGTTAAAAGCAAACATCACGATAAACCTGAAACTCGAATGAAGGTTGGCCGGAGTGAAATCGGTTGTTCACATTTAACGTTTCACTCGTCACGAATCATCACGACAGTTTTTAGCAATCGCTCCTTTCCACGCGGTCAGTTGCGGGTAGAGTTCGCCGTGTGACGCTTTATGATGTTGTTCCAAAGGATGCCCCACCGTCCAACGGTCTGCTGTTGGATCGGTTTCTGGATTACGTCGCCGGGAAGAAACTCCAGCTTTATCCAGCGCAGGAAACGGCGGTCCTGGAATTGTTCGAGGAAAAGAACGTCATATTAAATACGCCAACGGGTTCGGGAAAGTCATTGGTCGCTACGGCGCTGCATTTCAAATCTCTCGCCCAGGGGAAGCGGTCGATCTACACGTGTCCGATCAAAGCGCTCGTGAATGAAAAGTTCATGGCGCTCTGCCGGGAATTCGGTCCCGACAACATTGGCCTGAGCACGGGTGATGCCTCTGTCAATCTTGATGCGCCGATTCTTTGTTGCACTGCGGAAATTCTGGCGAACATCGCGTTACGCGATGGATCAGATGCCAAAGTCGATGACGTGGTCATGGACGAATTCCATTATTATTCGGATCGTGAACGCGGTGTGGCCTGGCAAGTTCCGATTCTCACGTTGCCGCAAACTCGATTTCTCCTCATGTCGGCGACGCTCGGCGACACGGCGTTTTTCGACGAAGAACTGACCAGGCTGAATCAGCGCCCGACCGTCACCGTTTCGTCCAGTGATCGTCCCGTGCCCCTGGATTTCCGCTATTCCGAATTGCCGCTCGCGCAAACACTCGAAACACTTGCCAGCGAGGGAAAGAGTCCAGTTTACGTGGTTCATTTCACGCAACTCGAGGCATCACAAAGCGCCCAGGACTTCACGAGCATCAACGTTTGCACCAAAGAAGAAAAAGCGGCCATTGCCCACGCTATTGAAGGATTTAAGTTCAACAGCCCCTACGGACCAGACATCAAGAAGTGGCTTCGACACGGCATCGGTTTACATCATGCCGGACTCCTACCGAAATACCGCGTGTTGGTTGAGCAACTGGCGCAAAAAGGGTTGCTTAAAGTGATTTGTGGCACCGATACGCTCGGGGTTGGCATCAACGTTCCGATTCGCACCGTGTTGTTCACGCGGCTCTGTAAGTTCGATGGGCAGAAAACGGTGATCCTCAGCGCACGCGATTTCCATCAGATCGCCGGTCGTGCCGGTCGCAAAGGATTTGATGATAAAGGTTGGGTTGTCGCCCAGGCGCCGGAACATGTTGTCGAAAACCTTAAGCTCGAGGAAAAAGCTAAACGCGACGGCAAAAAGGTCGTCAAGCGCCAGCCGCCCGAAAAAAATTTCGTCAATTGGGACAAACAAACCTTTGCGCGCCTTATCACCGCGCCACCCGAGCGCCTGAGCTCTCGATTCCAGGTTTCACACGGAATGTTGCTGAACGTGCTGAGCCGCAAAGGCGATGGTTGTCGTGCGATGCAACAACTGATTGCGCGTTCCCACGAAACTCCGAAAGCCAGGAAAGCACACGTGAAACGCGCCTGGCAGTTGTTTCGCTCATTGCTCGATCGCAAGATTATCGAATTTATTCCGAAGACCGTCGAGGGCATTTATCTCCGGGTGAACGTGGCATTGCAGGACGATTTTTCGATGGACCAGGCGCTGTCGCTCTATTTGCTGGAGACTGTTCCCCTGCTCGATCCGCAAGCACCTGATTACGCGCTCGACCTCATCACCTTGGTTGAATCGATTCTGGAGGATCCAGACATCATCCTGCGCAAGCAGTTGGATCGCGTTAAAGACGAAAAAATGGCGCAGATGAAAATGGAGGGCGTGGAATACCAGGATCGCATGGACGAATTGGAGAAATGTGAATATCCGAAGCCGAAACGGGAGTTTGTTTATTCTTCATTCAACGCGTTCGCGGATCGTCATCCGTGGGTCGGCCAGGAAAACATTCGTCCAAAGTCCATCGTCCGCGAAATGTTTGAGCAGTTTCGGTCGTTTGCCGATTACATCAAAGATTACGATTTACACCGCGCCGAAGGAGTTTTACTGCGGCACCTTTCACGCGCCCATAAAGTCCTTACCCAAACCGTTCCCGACGCCGCGAAAAACGAAACGGTTCGGGAAATGGAGGTTTATCTCGCCACCATGATCCGACAGGTCGATTCCAGCCTGATCGAGGAATGGGAAAAGATGCGGGACCCGAATTACAAACCACGCGAAGACAAACCCGAGGTTCGTCCGCCCGGTGCGGAAGAAGCGGCGGCGGATGTCACACGCGATACAAAGGCGTTTACCGCAACCATCCGGAATCGGATTTTCATGTTTCTGCGCGGCATCGTCATTGATGATTACGAACAGGCGCTTGTACAGCTCAGTTCACCGGAACAACCTGAAGGAGAACCGTGGACGCCGACTCGCCTTCAACAGGCGATCGACGGTTACTACGCGGAGCATGAGCGCATTGAACTAAACTCGAATGCTCGCAATATCCGTCATACCTACGTCGTCCCGTCCGAAGACAAAAAGAAATGGAAAGTTCAGCAAGTGCTCGTCGACCCCGAAGATCAAAACGATTGGATTGCGGAATTTGAGGTGGATTTAGCGGCTTCCCGCGCCGCCAGTGAGCCGATTATTCGTCTGATTAAAATCGCGGCAATCGGGGCTTAGGAAAATTTTTTAAAAAAAATTCAAATTAAATGTCCTCAAGCAGCAGGCTCGTTCGTTGTAAGGATGAAAGTGCAACAAACTAACGAAACAAAAGGAAAAATCATGAAAACGAAAATCGCCATTATTTGCGCCACCTTAATCCTTGCCAATGCTGCCTTCTGCGCAGAGGAAGCACCCAAAACGAAGCCGGGTTCTCCTGAATTCGAGCGGATGAAAACGCTCGTCGGTTCCTGGACCGGCAAGACCGATATGGGACAAGGTCCTGTAGACCTCACTGTCCAATACCGATTGCTCGCGGGAGGCAGTGTGCTGGAAGAACGCGTTTTTGCGGGAACGCCAAACGAAATGGTCACGATGTATTATGACCAGGGTAACAAACTCGCAATGACGCATTACTGCATGTTTGGGAATCGCCCCGGCATGCTTTTGAAATCCTCCGATGCCAAGACGATCAATTTCGACTTCGATAAAACCTGCGGCATCAACACCGAAAAGGAGTCACACATGCACGCTCTTTCGATCACGTTTGATGACGTCAACACGATTACCACGAGCTGTAAAGCAATGATCGAAGGCAAGGAAATGCCCGAACATCCGACCACGCTGAAGCGCACGAAGCTGTAAGAAGACTTTCTGAATTCAAGGCACTCGTTCTCTCCAGGAGTAAGAGCGAGTGCCTTGTCCTGTACACCTGAGGCGAACGAACGCGGTGAAGCTGGTATTTCACGGAGAAGTTCGGTAAATATTGGCCGCTCCATTTCAAACAACATGTCGATCAAAGTTGCTATAGTTGAAGACGACGCGCGCCTGCGCGGGAACTTTGTTACTTTGATCAATAGCGATCCTGATTTTCAGTGCATTGGCAATTATCCGAATGCGGAGATCGCCTTAAAAAGCATGCCGACGAATTGGCCGGACGTTGTTTTGATGGATATCAATCTCCCAAAGGCTTCCGGCATTGAGTGCGTCTCGCGTCTGAAAGAATTACGCCCCGCCCTTCACATTGTCATGGTGACGATGTACGTCGATGAGGACAAAATTTTCGATTCCCTGAAAGCGGGCGCCAGCGGTTACATCATCAAGAAGACTGCCCCCGAAGAAATTCTTGATGCCATTCGAACCGTCTCGGCCGGCGGTGCCCCCATGTCGAACACCATCGCGCTAAAGGTCGTTCAGTTCTTTAAGGAGAAGCCTTCCACAGATGAAACCCGCAACCTGACACCACGCGAAACCGAAATCCTCACCCAACTGGCGAAAGGCTATCAATACAAAGAAATCGCCAATACCCTTTCCATTAGTGTTGAGACGGTGCGGAGTCATCTCCAGCACATTTACGACAAACTTCATGTCCGCTCCCGAACTGAAGCCGTCGTGAAATTCCTCAGCAGAGGAAAAGTTTAGAAAATTTTTTCTCGAGCGAAAGTCTGAATCTTAGAATCACACTAATGTGGGATAGATTTGAGAGAGTCGTTTCCCCTAGTCTTTTCGCAATCACCCGATTAAGAAGCGCTGCACTTGTGTGTAGTCATTCAATGAGAACAACTATTTCCACCCTTACGGCAAGACCGCAAATCGCGGAGACACAATAAACAAGACATCATGATGAAAATCCAAACGTTGAAGACATCCGCCGTAATCGGCGCGGGATTCGTAACCGCAATTGCCGTGCAGGCCAGCACCGATTATCCAGGGGCGCTCTACAATCCGCCATGCAATGCCAATTACTACACTTCAGGCAGCGGCCATAAATTCGCCGTGATCCACGACATGGAAGGCTATTACGCCTCGACGATCTCGATGTTCAACAGCTGCAGTTATACAGCGGCCAGCATTCATTATCTTATCAACGGTAAAGCTGACACTTCCACCGATGCACCCGGCGGCGAAGTTACCCAGATGGTGCGCGAAGCCAATTATGCCTGGCACGTGAAATGTTGGAATACCCACTGCTGGGGCACTGAACACGAAGGTTTCGCCAGCAATCCGGCCTGGTATACCGAACACATGTATCAGTCTTCTGTTAATTTGAATCGCCATCTTGCTGACGCGAAAGGATTCGCAAAGGATCGCAATCACATCGTGGGCCACAACGAATGGCAACGTTCTGCATGGAGGACGTATGCCGCGGCAAACCTCGGCATCGATCCAAATTGCAATACACATACCGATCCCGGTGCAAATTGGGACTGGAGCCATTACATGGATCTGATGAACAACGCCATGAATGTTGGCAATCGCAACAGCGGCTACAGTTCTACCGGGACCTGGACCACGGGCACCGCCAACACGGAAAAGTACGGCACAGATTATTTCTATCACGCCACCTCGCCAGGAAATACCGACTACGCCCGTTGGACCGGAACCATTGCGACTACGGGATATCATGCGGTGTATGCGTGGTGGTCCGCGGATTCAAATCGCTCTACCCAGGCAAAATATAAGGTCTATAACTCGGGCGGAACTTCCCCCGCCATTGTCACCGTGAATCAACAGGTAAAAGGCGGACAGTGGAATATGCTCGGCATTTACCAATTTAATGCGGGCAACCATTCGGTAGACCTTTCGTGTGACGCCCCGTCGGGTTATTTCGTGATCGCGGACACGATTCGCTGGCAGTAATCCGAACGCATCAATTATTCCATCCACTCCCAAACTCACCCTGGCGGGTTTCGATCCAAATCGAAACCCGCTTTGGCTTTGAAACTGGAGACTTGGCCCTTGGTCCTCCGATGCGTAGACTACCAAGGTGAATCTCCCCTGCCTTTCTCATTTGAGGAGATACATCGTTTTTATTTTTCTTTATTTTTCGTCAGCTCTGTCGCACGCCGCAAATTCAAATGAGATTGCATCCCCTTATATTTCGAGGTCGTGGCATACGGAAGATGGATTACCTCAAAACTCAGTCCAGACAATCGTTCAAACAGCCGACGGATATCTTTGGCTTGGAACGCAGCAGGGATTGGCGCGATTCGATGGGGTGCGATTTACCGTCTTTAATGAGAAAAATGTTCCGGAACTTAAGGCAGCCCATATCGCGAAGCTGCTGGAAACGAAAGACAAGAGCCTGTGGATTGGAACCGAAGGCGGCGGATTGGCCCGATTGAAAGAGGGCCGGTTCACAAATTTCAATTCCACGAATAGTCTCGTCGGTGAATATATTCGCTGCCTCTTTCAGACCCGGGACGGATCCGTTTGGGTTGGCAGCACGCGCGGGCTGGTTCGTTTTCATAACGAAACATTTGAACTCCCACCTTCGACTATGAATTCAGTCAGAGGGGTCGTCCGTTCCATTTGCGAAGGACCCGATGGCACCGTGTGGTTCGCTACGACCATGGGAGTTTACGCTTTAAAAAATGGAAACGTCACACAGCATTTGACGACGGCTAATGGACTCCGCGGGGATACCGCGACAACCGTGTGGTCTGATGCAAAAAGTAATCTGTGGGCCGGAGTCGTTGGTGGATTAAGTGTAATCCAGGCGGATCAGGTTCGCAGCTACACGAAGAAAAACGGCCTCGCAGATAATCGAGTCACCGTGGTGTTTGAAGATTACGAAGGAACAGTCTGGATTGGAACTTATGGTGGCCTCAATCGGTTTGCCAACGGCCAGCTTCTTCCCGAAATGAATTCGGAGGGCCAACCTTACGACTGGGTGAACTCCATCTTTGAAGATCGGGAAGGGACTATTTGGGTTGGCGCGAAGGACGGCCTCAGCCGCGTCCGAAAGCGAAGTTTCACCTCTTACACAAAACGCGAAGGTTTGAGCCACAACAATATTGTTTCGGTTTTCGAAGACAAACGAAGAACCGTCTGGGCTGGGACATGGGGCGGCGGATTAAATCAATTCACTCCTGATGGAATCAGGCCGTACCGCAGTTGGAATCGCGTCGACAACTCGAATCTCGCGATTGAATTGGTTCTGGGGATTGGAGAAGACCACTTCCAACAAATGTGGATTGGGACGGATTTCACAGGCGGACTTTTCCGCATGAAGGACGATGGCTTTCATCGGTTTGGAAAAGAGGAAGGTCTGCCGCAAACAGCGATTCGCGTCGTCTACGAAGATTCCAGCAATAGACTTTGGACGGGAACCAGCACAGGATTGTTCCTTTTTTCGGGTGAGCGATTTATTCCGTTTGGAGAGAATGAAGGCCTGTCTGGAAGCGTAATTCGCGTGATTTGCGAGGACAGAAAGAAAAGGTTGTGGGTCGGGACGGAGGCCGGTTTAAACTGCTTAAAAGAAGGACGATTTCAAACGTTTGACACCACTGACCATCTCGCTGGAAACCTCGTACTCGCCCTGCACGAAGATACTGAGGAAAACCTGTGGATCGGAACTCACGGTGGACTGAGTCGATTGAAAGAGGATCAAATCACTTCCTATACCACTGCTGATGGACTGGCCAGCGACGATGTTTTCGAGATCCTGGAAGATGATTTCGGGTCTTTATGGATGAGTTGCCGCACCGGAGTTTTCACAGTCAAAAAGAAAGACTTGGATCAGTTTAGTCGCGGAAGCATCAATTCCATCAACTGCCGATCTTTCGGTAAAAGCGATGGCTTGGTAAGCCTGGAATGCAACAGTGTCGCCAAACCAGCGGGATGCCGCAGTCAAGATGGACGCCTTTGGTTTCCAACCACTAAAGGTCTCATCGTGGTCGACCCGAAAGCAGTTAAAGACGGGAACAGGTTGCCTCCACCGGTATTGATCGAAAGCGTTTTGGCAGATAGACGGAGCGTTACCAGTGAAGAAACGACTATTTCGCCAGCAACCCTGGCCTTTTCATCTTCTCGACAACTGACAATTTCTCCCGGCAGCGGTGAGCTCGAGATTCATTACACAGCCTTGAGCTTCATTGCACCAGAGAAAAACCGCTTCAAATATAAACTCGAAGGTGCGGACAGAGAATGGCGTGACGTCGGCAACCGTCGGACCGCGTATTACAACAATCTGAAGCCGGGCACTTATGTCTTCCACGTCAATGCCTGCAACAACGATGGCGTTTGGAGCGCCAACGGCCAAAGCATCGAGCTCACTTTATTGCCTCACGTTTGGCAGACCGCGATATTCCGGGGAACGCTCTCAGTTCTGATTCTCTTGGTGGTTGCTTTCGGAGTTCGCTGGATAACGCGCCGTAAAATACAATTCACACTTCAACGACTGGAACAACAACGCGCCGTTGAACGTGAACGCGCTCGCATCGCCCAGGACATGCACGACGATCTCGGCGCTCGTTTGACGGAAATCCTTTTACTCAACAACGCGGCCAAGAAGAGCGCTTCGCTTGAACAGGCAAATGCCAATATAACAAAAGTTTCCAAGGTTGCGCGCGAAGTGATTGATAATTTAGATGCTCTGGTCTGGACGGTAAATCCGAAGAACGATTCACTCCCACGCTTAGTCAGCTATATTTGCGAATACGCAGGTGCGTTTTTAAACCTCGCCTCAATTCCGTGTCGTTTCGATTTGCCTGCCAATCCTCCAGACGTTCCCGTTTCATCAGACATTCGTCACGCTGTGCTGCTGGTTGTAAAAGAAGGGTTAAACAATGTGGCGAAATATTCGGAGGCTACCGAGGTCTGGATGCGCGTGCGAACTGAAAACAATTCCTTTCAGATTGTCATCGAAGACAATGGAAAAGGTTTTATTATCTCCGAAGCAAACTCGTCAGGTAACGGATTGTCCAATATGCGTCAACGAATCGAGGGCATTCAGGGAACATTGCAACTTTGCAGTGAACCAGGAAAGGGCACTCGTCTGCTTCTTGGAATTCCCATGAAGGCGTGACCCTATTTTACCAGCGAACGAAGCGCCGCCAGATTTTCAACATCTTCCACCATTTCTTTTCCTTTTGGCGTTTCAAGACATCCCGGCGTTTCCTTGAAACGTGCATCATTCACGATATGACGGAACGCTTCTTTCCCGATTTTCCCTTTACCGATGTGTTCGTGTCGATCAACACGGGAACCTAGATCGGTCTTCGAATCGTTAAGATGAAAAGCAAGTATCTCTTTAGTCCCGACCAACGAATCAACTTCCTTGATCGCTGCCTCCCATCCTTTCGGAGTTCGAATATCGTATCCTGCGGCAAAGAAGTGGGCGGTATCGAGACACACACCCAATCGTTGCGGCTTCTTCACCTTGTCGTAAATGGCAGCCAGATGGGAAATTTGATGGCCGAGGCAACTCCCCTGCCCTGCAGTATTTTCCAGCGCCACGCGCACCGGCGAATTTTTCGTAGAAGCAAATGCTTCATCCAAGCCGCTGACGATTTGTTTAAGGCACGCCTCTTCCCCTGCGCCGAGGTGTGCTCCCGGATGCATCACCAGAAAAGGCAAACCAAGGTCGGCGGCAAAATTGATCTCCTGGACCAGCGATTTGATGGATTTATCGCGATTATCGCCATCTGGACCACCCAGATTAATTAAATAGCCGGTGTGACCGAATACCGAGGAAAACTTCTGCGACGCCAGTTGATTGGCATATTGAGCAAGATCGCTGGGAGCATGTGGTTTCCCAAACCACTGCATGTTGTTCTTCACGAAGATTTGAACGATCTCACAGTCGATTGATGCTCCGCGTTCCAGTGCCTTCCAAACGCCGCCGCCCGTGGACATGTGTGCTCCGAATTTCATTTTAACGAAGTAAAGAACCTACAACTTCTCCGGAGTCTGCAACAACGCATTGATACCCGCGAGCAATCGACCG
>CBHTTJ010000141.1:0-16018 GCA_966095605.1 uncultured bacterium
ACGTTGCTGCGGCTCACAGAGCCGCGGTCCGGAGCGCGGCTTTGTAAGCCGCAGAGAATTTCGTCAGGCATCTCGTGTTGTTTTTCAACGGTGCTGAGGTCCGTAGGCAACGGCGTTCTGACTCCGCGAGTTTTTTTCAGCGAAAATGACCTCACCCTAACCCTCTCCTTCCCAGGAGAGGGGACAGCAGGTGGTTCTCTTACTTTTATTTAATGCGGCCTGAGCCGATGGCAGCGCTGTTGCTCCACGCAGAAGAATCAGGGCTCGCGGGGACGCTCGCTCCACCGATTCAGGATTTGGGGACGTGGACGTCCCCACTCCAATTAAATGGCGCTGGGAAATTTGCGGAGGATGTATTCGAGCGTGATGACGCGGCTCATCTGCGCGGTGTCCCAGACCATCGAGGGATCAATGTATTCCGACGCGGCTTCGAGTTTTCCGCCGGTGAGTTCCTTTGTGAACTCCGGAGCCATGTAATACGGAAACTTTTCTTTTACAATCTTGCGTCGATACAACTTCGTCAGCAACGGCAACGGCATCTGCCCTTTGAAATATTGCCGGTTCAAAATGATCATCCAGTTGCGACGCTTCGTTTTGGAGTCGACGTCCTGGCTGAAACTATAGCCGTATTGCGAATTATATTTCGCGACCGCCGGGTCCATGCGTCGGATCAATGCCATTTCGAATCCGGAATGGCGCTTGTATTCCAGCGGCACGTGATGACTCGGCTGCGTCAGCATCGGTTCAATGAACGGAGTCAATGAAGACGCCAGCAGGTTGTTCGGATAATACGACAGGTTCATGCAGTATTTGAGCCTGTAATACGGATACACCGCTTCGACATCGCGGCGACGCAAGGTGTCGCCGCTCACTCCCGCGGCGGCCGCCATTTTGCGCGAGGTCTTCTGGAAGAAAGATTCGTGCGGGAACTTCGCCGTGCAATGAAAGTAAAACGGGATGTAACTCCGCTCATACGTACGCGCGACCATGGAACGCGGCGAAAACGAAATGTCCGGCAACTGCCAGTAGTCGCGATAGATTTCGCCACCGGCGCCATTGAGTTGAAGCGCGGCTTTCTCGAGTCGACGCTGGCGGGTGAACATTTCCAATCCATCGTCGGCGGCACCGAGCAGACTGCGCGCATCCACCGAGAAAAATTGTTCGCGGAACGTGCGGACGTATTCCGTGGGCGTGACAGGCGGACGGACCTTGGCTTTGTCGATAACGTCGAGCGGAAGTTTTTCACCGGAACAAACGTCACGGGCGACCTTCACGTCCTTGCTGTTGTCCGCGCCGTAAACGTAGAGCTTCGGCACGACACCGAGATTCCGCAGGATACTCAACATCAGGCGCGAATCGAATCCGCCAGACAACGACGAGCAAATGCCTTCGCCGAAATTTTCCACCAGCACCGAGAAATAATCCTTCAGATTGCCGCAAATCGTGTCGACAAGATCGTCGCGGGAAATATTGCTGCCGGCCCATGGAACCGCGATGCGCAGTTCGCGTGGCTTCGAGGAAAACGTCGGGGCGATTTCGTAACTGTTGTTTCCCGAAAGACAACTGACCTCCTGGAACAACGTTTCCGTTCCATGAAAAGCGCCGTAAATCAGGTATTCGTAAATTTCCTCCGTGGCGGGAGTGAGTTTCGGACTCGCGGCGGCAGCGGCGAGAAAAGCGCTCGAGATGCAGCGTCCGCTCTCGATCGAAAACAAATGGTAGAGCGCGTTGTAGTCGTTGAACAACGTCAGCTTTTGCTGGTGCCAGACAAACACTGCGAAATGGCCGAGGAGATTTTCGAGAACCGGTTTGCCGGAAACAAAATCCTGGAAGAGCGGCTCCAGGGCGTCCTTCCCCATTTTGCGTCGATAAAACAACGTGCCGACGCCCGCGATAAAATCGCCGTTGGGAAACTCGATGAAATTCGTGACCGGCCAGCGGGTTTTTTCGTAGAGCTGAAGAGAAAAGCCGGAGCGTTCGAGTAGTTTACCGGGCTTCGCGCCGGCTTCGTTCATGACCTGACGCGCGCGGTCGATATTCAACGCCGGGGCGTTGGTTTTGGAGTCCGTTGTTTTCCAGAAAAGAAATCCGCCCATGATTAAAAGAGGGATGATGTGAAACGGATCGCGAGGTTATTGGCTCCGTCGGAGAATGCTTTTCGTTTGGCGATGTGGCGCGGAGAAATCAGCTTTTCCAAAGGGCTCATTATCCTCTTATTTTCCGGCGGCTCTGAGCGGATGGCAAGCACCTTTTGTTTTTTACGGACACCATTTGCGCGTGGGGAATTTTAACCACGGCAGGACACGGATAAATACGGAGCGCGCCTGTGTGGGGTGTGAGGGACCAGGCGCAGCAGGTGAAGATAACACTACCGCTTTGTGAAAGCGATCGCCGCTCACCCAATCTGGCTGCTGCGGCTGATGCCCCCACCCCTCACACAGCCGCGCTCCTCATCCAACGATTAAGACAGACTGCAATTCCCATTGTCATGGGGCGCGTTTTTCGTCTAAGATGATGTCATGAAAAGGTGTTTGGCCGTGATCGTTTTGAGTGCAGGCTTTGCTTTGTTGGCGACGGAATCCCGTGCGCAGACTTACAAGCCGTGCTTCGATGATCCTGTCTTCGAAGAATCTTCCTTTAGCGAGCCAGCCTTTGAAGTCCCTGAATTTGAACCGGGCAAGCGCATCGATATCCAATTCGAAAAGCCGGTTTTTGAAGTGCAATATCGCGAACAGCCGAAGTATGAACGGGCGATCATCGAGAACCCGGAATTTGTTAAATTCGAATTTGACGACGGTTGCACCAAGACCGTTGCACCCGTGCGGACCCCACAAAAGGTCGATTGGTTCGGTGCCTCCTATCAGCCGAAGAAAGCGCCGTTGATGCAACCTTTGGTCACGAAGAAGTCCAAGGCGGCAGCAGCGAGCACCGCGGCATTGATGAAGCCGAAGATCACGAAAGTGAATACGCGCCTCATCGCGGCCAGTAAGATTCGCTAAGCAGAACGCTCAGCGATTTACCGCGCGCTTCAGAATTTCCAAATACTCGTTCCCTGCCCTGCTCCAGGAAAATCGCAGTCCATGATTCCTGATTTTTTGGACGTCTGGAGTCTGTCGCAACGTGTCCGCGAGAGCTTCCTTTAACTGGTTGGCATTCCCCCGCTCCACCAGTTTTCCGAGGAACGGTTCACTCACCACTTCCGAGATTCCACCCACATTTGTGCTGACGACGGGAAGTCCGCTCGCGAACGCTTCGAGAATGACATTGGGAACACCTTCGTTCTCGCTCGACATGCAAAGGAGATTCGCCGCGCGCATGTATTCAGAAATTTCGGCGGCTTTCTTTCTTCCGGCGAGCGTGACGTATTTTCCAAAGCCCGCGGCATCGGCGGCCTGTCGCACTTCGGCTTCCATCGGACCGCCGCCAATCATGATGAGGTGAGACGGAGTTTCGCGGCAAAGATCGGCGTGCGCTTTAATCAGCAACAACGGATTTTTTACAGGAAGGAAATTGCCTACGAACAAAATGACGTTCCCATCGGGCAGACCAAGGCGTTGACGGGTAGCGGAACGGTCGCCGGGTTGAAACAATTCGAGATCGACGCCGTTGTAGACCGGATGAAGTTTGCTTTCGGAAACACCGGCTTCCTTCAACAACGCACCGAGTTTGGCGCTTCGAGTGATCACGCCGGATGAACACCCCATGGATTCGACGATAATTTTCCGGCGCGCGGGCATTCGCAAATAAGCATGCACGTCGGAACCTTGCGCGATCGCAACAAACGGCACCTGCAATTCAGATTGCAGACGCGCAACGGCGCAGGCGTCGGGAAAGATCCAGGAAACGAGAATGACGTCGTAATTGAACTCGCGTTTCAACTTGAGCAAGGGACGTCGAATCGCCTGGGCAAACAATCGGTGATTGAACAACGAACCGATTTTCGGAACGTAATAAGTGCGGAGGTATTGCGGCTGAAATTTTTTATCAATGTCGCGACAGATTCTTTCCGGACCTTTTTTCAGCGGCAACGCGGCGCGGGGGGAAAACACACGGATGTCGCAACGATCCGACAACTCGTGCAGCAGGCAGGCGTTGTCGAGACCGCGATACGGTTCGCGCGTGTCAGGAAATAAATTGGAAAGAAAAAGCAGCTTCATCCGCGCAAACGCCGCATCGATCAACTCGGGTTCAAAAGCCGGTATTTGTAATTACGGAACGCGCCGGGATTTCCTTTTTCGCCGTCCTCGATCGCGTGGAGAATATTCACCATCTCGCGGGCACTGACGTAATGGAGCTGATACTCGCTGCTGTCGCGGTAGTTCTCCATAAGATGCTGGTGAAAAGCTTTCATCACATCGCTGAAGAACAGCTTCATGTTGCGCGGAATGCCGGCGTGCGTGTGCAACTTCACAAAGAGGCAGTCGGGTCGACCTTGCACATGAATCCCATAGTCGAGCCAGGTCAACATGCGATCGGGGCGCGGCGGGTTCAGCAGATTCAAATACGAATTTTCAATGCGCGGAATGAAACCGTATTTGCGTTTACGCCAGTTGAGTCCGAGAGGCCCCTGGATCAACAAAAGATCGCCGGGGGGTTTCTCCCCTTTGGAATTCTTCACTCGCGCCAGAACACCGGTGTCGTGTGACTTCGGTTCCGGCGTATCTTTCGCGTAGTAAAGGCTGTTGATGATGCGTGTCTGCGCAGCGTCGGGAGCGGACGGCATGGTAAAATCGGCGAAGCAACCGGTGTCGCGCAAAATACCGAGCTCGTTGGAGACGCCGCAATTTTTTCCTTCCGGATGCGAATTATCGAGCGCCCAGTTGCCATGAATGAAACCGTAACAAACGCGGCCCAATTCATCTTTGGACAAAAGCTTATGCTTGAGAAAGTCGTTCTTCCCCTGCTCCAGTTTTTCGCGCACGCCTTCGGCGGTATCGTTGTCGTGGTGGAGATGAACTTCCACCTCCGCACCGCTCAACGCACAAATCTCGGCAATCTCGTCGAGGAGATCCTTGTCATATTGTTCCACCGGATAAAAAAATGTGTGCCGCGGATGCACGCCATCGATGTCGGCGAAATTCTTTACGAGAGCGGGCCAATTCTTTTTCCAGTCCGCGAGACGTTCGAGGGCGACTTTTTTGTCCGCGTCGTGCAGGGGTTCAAAATGATCGCAGACGGCAAATAAAATATGCTTCACGCCGGAAGGCTTTTCGTAGCGAGGGCGTCGCAGGTACGCCGGAAGCCATTGGTCCAGGGCTTTATACATATCTTATGTTTGAGCAGACTTCACGTGAGTCGATTGCCAGCCCGGTTGTGCGGGCGGTCGGAGATAGTGCCAAAATCCACGCATCGCGGTCAAATTCAGGAAAACAAAACCCGCCGGGACCGAAAACAAAATATTTTTGCGCTTTCGGAAAATCGCGCCCAACACCGCCAATAAATAAAACGCGCACTGACCGTAGAAGAGCCAGCGGTAAAAAGAATTCTCGAGCAGGAGAGCATTCGAAATCAGCGCGAGCGCCATCAACCACGGCGCCGCCAGACGGAGGTATTTATGCGAAATTAATTGCCACCATAAACGGCACGACCAGGGAAACATCCAGTGCAAATAGCGAAACAACATTTGGAAGTTTCCAGCGAGCGTGCGTTGCTTACGAATCCATTCGCGTTCGGGTTCGAGTGATTGGGGATCGAAGGCGAGGGCTTTGGGTTCGAATAAAACGCGGAAACCTTGCGTGGCAATTTGCATCGGGGTGACCACGTCATCGAGCAAAGTGTCGGCGGGAAGATCCCGATAAAGAGAACGGCGGATCGCGTAAACCGCACCTGTGCAGCCGATGGAAGAATCCAATTGTGATTCGTGGAAACGAATGAATTTTTCCAACTTCCAATAAGCGTCGACACCACCGCCTACCGCGCTGGCCGAGGAATCAATTTCCAACGAACCACTGACCGCGCCGACTTTCGGATCCTGAAAATGTTGAACGAGCAATGGGATTGTTTCTGGCGTGAACCGTTGGCGAACGTCGCCAAAGATGATGATCTCTCCTTTCGCCACGGCGATGCCGGCATTGAGACATGAGGCTTTGCCGGCTTTCGTCGCTTGAGCAAGGACGTGGATACGGGGATTGTTCAGTGACTTCGCTTTTTCAACGGTCGTGTCCGTTGAGCCGTCGGAGACGAGGATGATGTCGATTTTTTCCGCAGAATAATTGGTTTCCAACAAATTGCGCAGGCGATTGACGATGCGTTGGTCTTCATTGTACGCGGCGAGAACGACCGTCAGCGTCGGAGAATTCTGCTCCGAGACAATTCGTTTCTTCGGGAAGATTTTACCCAGAACGTAAACCACGACTGGATATCCCAGGAATGTGTAAACCAGGAGCGCCGCGCTCAGCCAGAACAGCACTGGAAAAATCAGGTTGTGCCACATGCCGTAAGATCCGGGTCAGATGTTCGACATGATGTAACGCCACCACTGCAACGAGGCCCAAAGGACCACAACCATCTGGGCTATATCTAAAATACCATTGCGGTTCCATGTGAGGCCTCCCGTTTCCTTTTTCTCTGGCTATTCGCCAAATCGACGAGAACCCGGAAGCGGCCCGGACGACGCTGGAACATTAATCGTCATGCGTTCCATGGATTTAGCCACTGCGGCGGGCGTGGCACCAACGGGACGCCATTGCGGAAAGCCAAGGGCGATCGGAACCACTTCGGCAGCTTCTTCTTTTTCCTCGGTTGGTTGCATCTTCAACAAGAGCTGTCGATGAAATGCAGCGATGGAAGCTATCGTCAAAAAGTAAGTGGCGCGAAATCCAAAGTCGACCATCCACGACGACACAATATAGGCGCAGAGCAACACGAAGAGCGTTCGCCGGACCCGCTCTTCATCTTCTGAAGTTGTTTTGGCGGCAACGAGCGTTCGAATGCCGCAATACATGATTCCCAGGAAGAGGAACAAGCCGGTGTAACCGGTTTCAGTTCCCAACTGTACGTAAGAACTATGACCGGCTTTGTCGTAATGATTGCGCCGGAAAAATTCGTCTTTGAAGTGGCCAATGCCGACGCCCGTGTTACTTCGCTTCATCGTATCCAGTCCCAATTGCCAGGCGGCGATACGGCCTTGAATCGCTGGATCGGAACGACCTTTCTTCAGCTCGTTCATACGAGGCAACAAATAGAGCGAACTATAACCAACTGAGACAGCGAGAGCCAGAATCGTGATCTGCGCCCATTTTGGCCGTCCGAAGGAATAACCAAGAACCATGCACGCAAATGCCGAAAGGAAGGAACCTTTGGAAACGGTCAAGTAAATGCAATACAAGGCCAGCAACGCCAGGGGAATGGTTGCTATCTTGGAGAAAACTGGCCGTTTCCAATACATGACGTAATAAAGCATCATCAGGCATGGAACCACGCTGTGTCCGAGAGCGTTGGGATTATTGAACAATGATGTGTTCAGAATCAGGCGGTTCTGCATGATCCCATGCGTCATTTCGTTTGAACCTGTCGGATCAATCCCGATTTCAGAAAGCAACGCCATGACGGCAATTCCAAGGATTAGAAATGCCCACCACGTGAGGAATTTTTGCAGTCGCTGAATATTCGAAAGTGCCTGGACCGTGACGATGTAAAAAACAAACAGGTTGTAGCAGCGTCCAAGGGCTTCCGCAGGATTTGGAGCGGAGAATACGATCCACAAAAAGTAGAGCAGCATCATCCAGTCGTGCGGTGTTCTGAAAATATCCTTCAGGGTCAATGGCTTTTCGCGGTTGAACATCGCGAAAATACCAATGGCCATGGAAAGCATGACCGGACGCAACGCCGCAACAATCCCAAGCCATTCGTGAGGACGAATGTAATAAAGAGCTAAAAAGAGGATGATCGAGAAAAAGTCCACGGCAATAAAATCAAGCTATACGGGCATTCCGGGAATAAAGAGCAGCATATTGCTCCACCATGGAACGCATTGAAAATTTATCACGCACTTTTGCTCGAGCCATTTCCTTCATTTTAACCAATCCCGGGCCAACCGCGAGGACATTTTTCAGTTCGTGCGCGAGTTTGTCCTCTGTTTGCAGGTTTGCAATCCAACCATCCACGCCGGGAGTGATGATTTCGGAATTTCCACAAATATCGTGCGCCAGAACCGGGAGTCCGCAGGCCATTCCTTCCAGCACGGCGTTGGACATGCCTTCATTTTCGGAAGGAACGATCAAGGCATTCATCGCCTGGTAATAAGGACGAACATCCTGCTGAAAACCGACAAGGTGAATGCGGTTGGCAACTGGACTTGCCGCGGCCTGAGCGCGGACACGATCCTTTTCCGGACCACCGTCCCCGACGATGAGGAGATGTGCATCCGGCTTTTCGCGAGCGATGATATTGAATGCATTGATCAACGCGGCGTGACGTTTGAAAGCGCCGAATCGGCCGACGATTCCGAAAACGAAGGCGGAGGAAGGAATTTGTCCTGGACCGATTTTTTTGCGGGCCTCGGTGCTATCTCCAGATACGAATCGTTCGGTGTCGACACCGTTGATAATGACGGAAATCTTTTTCCCCTGAAACTTGAGTTGTAAAAGCTGATCGCGGAGTTGGGTCGAAACCGTATGAACTTCACGGCACGCGCGGTAAAGCCAATGTCTTTGTCGCAAGCGACGAGGAGAACATTCTTCTTTGGTCAATAGACTGTGTTCTCCCTGGATGACCGGAGTCGTGATTCCGAATCCCGAACCGAGACCGCTATAGATCAACGGTCCCAGGTTGTGGCTGTGCAAGACATCTGGTCGAAGACGGGAGATCAGCTGCGCCAACTGAAAAACAGCTTTCATGGAGAAGCCAGCTTGCTTTCCCAGAACGTGCACTTTTGAACGATCCGGCAAACGTTCGACGAAAGCGCCCGGTCGTTCCAGGCAACAGCAATGCACATCGAATTTTTCAGGATCGATCCGCTGCGCAATATTCACAATACCGTTTTCCATCCCTCCCGGTTCGAGGAAAAAGACAACGTGAAGAATTTTTATGCGCTTTGATGCCATGATCCTTACGCCAGCTTGAGCAACTCCCTGGTAAAACGGACCACGCTACGCACACGAAACAAGGCAGGTTCGTTCAGTTGCTGTGGGTTCGGAAAGAACGGCCAAAGGAGAATGGACGCCAGCATGTCGCGTATCGCTCGGGCCTGACGGCCTTCATCTCTGAACATCCATGCGGCCTGAAAATTCAGGAAAGAAAAGGCACGCAACCAAAAGAACACGTTCGAGTGAGGCACCAGCTTCGCATCGTACGCCTTCAAGATAACTTTGCGGGCGTTATTTTTCATGCGCTCGGCATGTTTGCTCATGCTGTTCGGATGGAGTCGAACCTTTAACAAAGCGTCCGGTATCAGATAAAAACGTTTCTTCGCCGTGATGCGAATCCACATGTCACGATCTTCCGTGCTGCGCAAAGTCGTATCGTAATTGCCGCATTCGTTAAAAACGGATTTTCGAACGACCACGGCATCCGCCGAACAGCGATTTTTAAAAATGAAATCACCGCACTTGAACTCCTGCGGCTCGTTCCCTTGCAGCGTTTTACTCTTCAGATCTTTCCCCGTGATATCCATGTAACTGGTTCGACAGGCGACGACGGCGAAGTCTTCCGAGAGCGTGGCGAAAGTTTCCATGATGCGCCGCAGCATCGTCGGCTGGAACTGGTCGTCCGCATCGAGGAACGCAATGAAATCGTAACGCGACTCTTTGATGCCGGTATTCCGGGCAGCGGATAAGCCGGCGTTTTTCTGGTAGACGTAGCGAACACGGTCACCGAAGGTGGCCACAACTTCTGCTGTATTATCCGTCGAACCGTCGTCCACGACGATCAGTTCGAATTCGGGATAATCCTGCGCCAGAACGGAGTTGATGGCTTCAGGCAGGAATTTCGCATAGTTATATGCGGAAATTGCAACCGTCACTCCGGGCAACCGTTCATTGGACGAACGCTGCAAAGCCATATCCTGCTACCCGCTTACGAAGCGGAAGGCGTCTCAAGGACTTTGTAGTTCGAGTAGTAGTTCGGCGCGTAGTAGAAATATTGGTAGCGATTTCCCAGCGCACGGAAGTCGAAGCGGTTCAAGACGAACCCTGCGAACTTGTCGCCGGAGAGCTGCAATGAATTCAAGGCCGCCTTCACATTACGCATCGAGGTAAATTCGCTCCAAATGACGAACACGACGGCGTCGGAGAGCTTCTGCAACATGGCAGATTCAGCCAACCCGAGGACCGGAGGCGTATCGAGGATGATGCGATCAAATTTACCACGGAATTCCGCGATCATCTTGGTGAACGCAGCATTGCCCAACAATTCGGGGGCTGAATTCAAATGTTTGCCACAGGTGAGAAGGGTCAGGTTCTCGTGCGCCGTGCGGCGAAACGCCTGATCGAGGGTCGCACGTTCACGCAACACATCGCTCAGCCCCGGCTTGCCATCGCAACCAAAGGCGCGATGCAAACGACCACGACGAAGGTCCGCGTCGATGAGAAGGACTTTTTCACCTTTTTGCGCAAAGGACATCGCGAGGTTTGACGCCACGGTGCTCTTTCCTTCTTGGCGCATGGCGCTGGTGATCATGATGACCTTTTGCGTCAGCTCAGGGGATTCCGCATTCAAAATCAAATTGGTGCGAATCAGGCGGAAATTCTCCTGCAAGTGATAATCCGGCTTCACGGAAGGATCGATCAGCGAAGCATCGCGTTTTTCGTCTTCCAACATCGGCACAATACCCAGGCCACGGATGCGCAACGTTTCTTCAACGTGTTCAACATTGGTAACTGTGGCATCGAGGTATTCAATCAGGAACGGCACCGCAATCGCCAATCCCATGCCGAGAGCGAAAAAGATCAACATGCTCTTGGCGCGATTCGGAGACACTGGATTCTCCTGCAATTCGAAATGATACATGAACTGCACATTGGCGCGTTCTTTGTCCCCGCCGAAATCCATGGCTTCCATCTTCTTCTGCATTTCGTTGAAGATGTTGTTCCAGGCGATCTGCCCCTTATCCATCGTGTTATACTGCTGAACGAATTTTTGGTGACGACGGGTAATGTCGTTGTAGGCAGGAAGCTTTGCTTCCAATTGGGCCAATTTATCCTTCAAGCCCTTTTGCTCCATGTCGAGGCGATGCAGGCCGGTTTCCAATTCCGCATCCAAAAGGCGGCCGGTGGCTTCGATTTGCTTTTTCAGCGCAACCATCTTCGGATGGCCCGGCATCAATTTTTGCGCCGTCAGGTCGGCATATTGCTGTTTGAGCAGGCGTTGATCCTTGTCGATTTCTTCCCATTTTCTTTCCTGGGCAGTGGCCAAATCGGAAGGAACAACCACAATGCCTTGCTGTTCCAGACCGCGAGCCTGGGTCATGTCTCTTTCCAGATCGGAACCGGGAATAATCTGTCCCACACTCACCTGCTGCAAGTCACCCTTCAATGTGGAAAGGAGGGAGAGCTTGGCAATCGTGTCAAATTGAGGGTTCTTAACATTCTGCTGAGTGCGCTCAATCAAATCCAAACGGTGCTTAACGACGAAAATTTCGCGGGGAACTTCCTTCAACTGATTCAAATCAATCAGGATCTGGGTCAATTCATTGGTGTCATGAAACTGAAACTTCATGTCGAAGATGTCGTCCATCTTCTTCTTCATGGCAGCCATGTCCTCGGTGTAGGACTTCAAGAAGGCTTCACGATATTCGATATGCTTTTCTTCCCTCCAACGGATGTATTCGCTGACCATCGTCTGCGTCCAATCGCGAGCAAAGGCATAAGAATATGGCCAGACTTCGACGATCAGATTTCCATCGGCATCCGGATCGACTTTGATTTTCTTCAGATACTTCCGTTCCAACTCTGCGCTGGTAAGATTCGCGGGGGCGCCAAGTCGTTTCGCGGTCCGCATCAGGATCGTCTGGGAAGTGAACTGTTTACGCACCATCTGTTCGGTGCTATCACGGAAAACTGTTTGAGTATCGATGTAACGATCAATGGTCTGAATGCGGACAAAAGAGCGGGAGTGATAGACGGCGCGGGAGTAGCAGTAGTAATTCAACCCAATCAACAGCGACAAACAGAACAACAGGGTGGCCAACCGCAAGTGTTTTACGACAATCGCCAGGTAGAGAACTATTTCATTCGTCGTAAAGACGCTCTTTTTAGCATTCGGAATCATAACAACAGAGACTAAAGTTCCTTCTCCGAACCAATTTTTCAGGTTCAGAGAAGGAATTAAATAACAACTAACACTCCTTAAGTACTACGAAAGCTTCTAGACCTTAGAAGCTGAAAAACTTCTCAGGCACCACAACGATGTCCTTGGGTTCAAGAACAACGTCAGAGCCTTTACCATCCTGCAATTCCTTAATGCTGACGGGAATCTTTTGCTTCGCACCATTACCACGGTCACGGAGCACATAAACCTTCTTGCGATTGGCGAAGCGAGAGAAACCGCCGCAACGCAGGATCGCGGAATAGGCAGTCAACTCGTCGTCCGGCAATACTTTCAAGGTATTCGGGTTCATCACGTTTCCAGTGACGTAAACAACGTTCGCAAAGGCAGGAACCATCACGATATCACCAGGATTCAAGGTGAGATCAGAATTCAAACCGACGCCGTCCAAGATAGCCTGAACGTTCACTTCTTCAACCAGCGGCTGACCTGTCACCAGACGGAGGATGCGGACTTTGGTCAAGTCAGCGGAAGCAGTCGTTCCACCGGAACGAAGAACAGCAGTCACAGCCGTCGGAACGATACCGGCAGGAATTTTCCAAGGACCGGTCTTAACAAATTCACCAGCGAGATAGATAACGGCACCATCCGCGCTCGAACCAGCCTGCGGACGCTCAACCATTACCGTGCTGTCTTTGATCTGATTGACCTGAAGAGCATCTTTGATCGCTTTTTCAGCACCAGCGGCGTCTTTGCCAGCAACCGAGATACGGCCAACACGCGGCATGATGATGTAACCACCACGGCGGACCTGATAAAGACCATTCAAGGAGTCATCTTCCAAAACAACCACTTCAATGGATTCACCAGGAAGGATCAGGCTGTTGTCGTAATTTTCTTTGAGAGACTTCTGAACGTTCTGGATGGCGTTCTGGATTTCAGCATCCGTCTTCGCCAATTCAGTTTCAGCAGCCTTCAAGCGTGCTTCGTAAGTGGTGACATCGCGTTTCCAGCGGTCGACTTCTTCAGCGGCGCTGACTTTGGCAGCTTTGTCCAATTGAGCGGTCGCGAAAGACAATTTGCTCTTGGCGTAAACGATTTCCTTTTCCCAAAGCGCTTTTTGCTCGGTCAAACGATCGAGTTCGCGTTGGACTGTATCCGTGCTCAATTGCTTCTTGGCGAGCGCACGTTCAGATTGGAGGAATTCTTCGCGATTTTTCTTATAAGCTTCGATCTTGTCGAGGGCTGGAACGGAAAGGGTGAAACCGACCAAACCCAGAAACATCATTCCCCGGAAAGCAAGACTACGCACGTTGTGGCTCATGTTCATTTTTCAGTATTAAGTAATAGGTGTTTTTTTCTAAAAATCGCTAAAGCTATTTCCTAAACGAATGTCATTGTTTGCACGATTTTCGTCGAAATAGCAAACTAAAATTAAAAATATTTGATTAACGAAACGCTGCCAAAGTTTTCATAATAGCTGTCGCCCTTACGCAGCGAGGTGCGATCAGTAAATTCATATTGGACCTGCGCTTCAAAAGTCGGCGTAAGCTTATGACTACCAAAGAATCGCGCACGCCAAACGGTGTTATCCGGACCACCCGCTCTCATGTAGTCATAATGAGTATAGGTGCCCGCAACCTGGAGCGTCGTCCGAGGTGATGGCGTGTAGGTAAATCTCATTCCAGCGCGCCACTCATCACTGCTCGTTCCGTTGCCATCCAGATCTTCGAAATTGCCATAGCTGCCATAGAAGTCAGCCAGTAAGCCATCCCCCAGGATTTGCGAAATACGATAGATCCAATGCTCCCCCAAATCGCGGTCAGGTTCGGTAACATCCTGGGTGTATTCGATGGAGTGACTGGTGTATTGGCTGATCTGATGACGAACGCGAATATCCCAAATCGTTTCGGACTGATTCAAACTGAGCCAGCGTTGTCCAACGGCACCGTAGAAATCAATGTTCCTGGTGATCGGCCCTTCCACCCCACCCTTCACTTCATGCTCCCAGTCTTTGTAGTAGTTGTAGCGAATCGCGCGATACATCGCGAACGGTTTGAAACGCATATTATCGCGTTCCGACTTCGCCAGGGCATAAGCCCAATCGCCAGTCTGTGGCAGACCAAGGAAAGAATGATCGCCATTGAGATACCAAAAATCCGAATGATAAGCACCGAATTCGACGCGAGTTTCGGTTGGGAGCAAACGACTGGCGCGTCCCCCCACCGTATTACGGGCACGAACTAATCCCGGCTCAAAACGACCGTAAGGCGAGCGATCTTCATAAACGCGGGCCCCACCGGCAGCAGCGCCACCACCGTAGGCATAACGTCCTTCACGCTGACCTTCCACGAAAGCGCCATCGAAATAGGAGTAGCTCAGCTGAAAATCGAATGGAATCTGATCGATCCGGAAGTCGTCCATGAACTCAACTTCCCAGTTCGACACATTCACGTCATAAGCGATCTGCGCTCGGAACAATGGTGAATATTCGAACATCTTCAGATTGTCGTAGAGGGCAAAACCCGCACGATTCTTTAAAGGCAAATAGAGAAATGCGCCGGCGGCACTGATCCGCAAACGTTCCGTCAAGGGCATCAAAACGGCGAAATCCAACCGCAAGGCCAACAATGTTCCGCTGCGGCGATGAAATTCATTCTGGGTAACGTTATCGCTGTAGAGCATGGCCGCCGAAATCGAGCGGATATCCATGTAGAAGTTGGAAATCTTGATTTCTGCATCTTCCGTCCGGAAACGGCCTTTTCCGGTGAAAGGCAAACCTGCCTTACCGCTCAAAATACCACCCTCCACCTTCACACCACCGCTTCCAAAACGAGGTTCCACGCTGGTCACATGGGTTTCCTTGAAAAGGTCGATCTGGTCATCGGTGTTTTTGAAAACCCGGGAATAAGGAACTTCGACGAGCGGCGATTGTGAACTTTCGGCCTGCCGAACGTTCATGTCGTCGGTGTCAGATTCAGGCTTGTCCTGAAAATAACGAAGCTTCGGCTTTTGCGGACCGCGGTCGTCACTTTGCGCCAGGACAGAGGCTTCAATAAAAACCATCTGCGCCGCAAGGAGTGCGACAATGCCGAACCGGCTGTGGAGACCGCGAAAATTTAACGTCATGATCTGTTGTGGAATCACGTAGGTTTTTTGAGCCAGTCTTATTTACCGCCGAACAAAAACGGGTAATCTTCCTTTTTGAAGGCGAACGGCAGATACCAGAGAAGACCGAACACGGGCAGGCAAACCACCAGAAGCGTCCACGACGTGCGCTGCTTCGGATTCTGGAACTGCTTATAAATGCTCCCCACAGAACAGGCGACCACTAAAAGCCAAACAATGGCGACAGCCAACCAGGTCAGGCCGTCGGTTTTGGCCGCATCAAGGCTAAAACGTTTAAAGATAAAATCGGACATAGGTAACAGTCAAAGTTTCAGCACGATTTTCCGGAAAAGATCACACTAAAAAACTTTGGTTCAAACCTTTCCACATCCCGTTCGAGGTGTCGAGTTTTTTCCCTAAGTTTTTTTAGGCAATTCATGTACTTAACTATCACATAAACGTCCTGCATGAACCATCAGTTCGACGCCTTTGCCCTTCTCAAAATGGGCCCTAATGGACTGCGGCGTCGACGGCGCTGATTTTCCACAGACTCATCAAACAACGGCGGTGGCCAGCTCCGCGTAAATCCGCATTAGTTCGAAGATCGTCCCAATTGACGACCAACGAGCGGGAAAATGGGGCGATTTGCGTAAGTGCTTGATGGATAGCTCGGAGGGCCATCCGGAAACGTTTCCGGATGCACGCG
>CBHTTJ010000142.1:0-15976 GCA_966095605.1 uncultured bacterium
CCAGAAAACGGTGTTTTTCGGGTTCAAATTATTATTTGAAGTCAAAATACAGCGTTTTCTGACTTCAAATAATTATTGGAAGACGAAAAACGGCGTTTTTTACCTTCATTTTCCTGAAAAAGCACGGGTTTGGCCTTTTTGCCGGCTCAAAAACGTGAGAAGGGTGTTTTTAACGTTAAAGTCAGCCGAGGCTAGAATTTCGAGTTCCACGCTTCGCTTGAATACTTCTCCAAAAGCGTCTGGTAATCGGGCTTGGCATTCAACGGGAGATCCGCGCCCCAAGCTTCTTGCAAAGCGGTCCGAACGTCTTCAGCGGAAAGATGAAGATTCGTTAGAAAAGCCTGATGGGGACGATTTTGCCGATAATCGGGTTGTTTGGATGGGAAGCGGAGAAGCTTTTGGATCAATTCCAGATCAAAATCCAACAGGAATGTGCCGTGAAAGATCAGGTAGTTTTTTTTCCGACGCTGGGCGTTACCCGAAAACTTTAAATCTCCTGTGGCGAGGTCGGTATGGCCGCGAATCTGCACCGGACGACGCAAAAGTGTTTCGATGGCCAGGCGGTTTCGTTCCATGACAAAGGTATTCGTCTGCGGAATGCCCTGAAGTTCGTCGGTAATTTTTAAAATGACCGAATAGTTGATACAGCCCGGGCCTTGCAAAACGGTTCCCCCACCGCTACATCGACGCAAAATCGGTATATTCGCCCTGGCGCATTCGTCGCGATCCACTTCCAAATCAATTTTATTCCCGTAACCAACGACCACGAAGTAGTTCTGCGGCGACCAGAATCGTAACACCTCCTCGGAATTGTCCTCTTCGCACGCGTCCAACAAGGCTTCATCCAGCGCGAGATTCGCAGCCGGCTCGGTTGGCGTCAGATCGAGAAACTTCATTGTGCGCCGCCGAATCTATTGTAGTTTGGAGGGAAATTCCAAATGGAGTTTTGGAAGAAGTTTGGCGGGACGGCTTTAAGAAAATCCGCAGAGAAGCGACAGCTGTTCCCTCTCCCGGGAAGGAGAGGGGCGGGCTGAGGTCGTTTTCGAAATTTTATAGCGACCCGGCCCAATAAATTATCGTAAAAAACTATTGGCGGCGATGACTTACGGCCTTACAACTTTGCCCCGTCCGCTTTCAGCGGGCGTCACTACTTTAAAAGTGAAACCGAAACGAAGAGACCTCGACATTACATCGCACAGCGACAGCGAACCGGTGCGCACACCCTACGTCAACACGATCCCGGTGGAAGATGAACCACCGTTTCCCGGAGATCGCGAGACGGAACGCCGCATCAAGAGCATTATCCGCTGGAACGCGATGGCGATGGTCGTCAACGCGAACAGCAAACACGACGGTCTCGGGGGTCATATCTCCAGCTTCGCGTCGAGCGCGACGCTTTACGAAGTCGGTTACAATCATTTCTTCCGCGGCGGCGATGGTGATCGTCCAGCCGACCTTCTTTATTTCCAAGGTCACGCCACGCCGGGTAATTACGCTCGCGCATTCCTCGAAGGTCGTTTGTCCGAGAAGCACCTGCAAAACTTCCGCCAGGAATTGGCTGAAGGCGGTGGTCTTTCTTCGTATCCGCATCCTTACCTGATGCCGGATTTCTGGCAATTCCCCACCGTCTCAATGGGACTCGGGCCCATCATGTCGCTTTACCAGGCCCGCTACATTCGTTATTTGCAGGCGCGTGGTTTCCTGAAAAAGGAAAACGAACCGAAGATCTGGGCGTTTATGGGCGACGGCGAATCTGATGAACCGGAATCTCTCGGTGCCCTTACCCTCGCCTCCCGCGAGAAACTCGACAATTTGATCTGGGTCGTGAACTGCAATTTGCAACGTCTCGACGGCCCGGTCCGCGGCAACGGCAAGATTATCCAGGAACTCGAAGGCGCGTTTCGTGGCGCCGGCTGGAATGTCATCAAAGTGATTTGGGGTTCGAACTGGGATACGTTGCTCGCGAAGGATGAAACCGGTTTGCTCCTGAAGCGCATGGAGGAATGCGTCGACGGCGATTATCAGAAATATTCCGTTGAACCGGGCAGTTACATTCGCCGTCATTTCTTCGGTAAATATCCGGAACTGCTCGAACTCGTCAGCGACATGAGCGACGACGATCTTCGCAAGCTCACCCGTGGCGGTCACGATCCGAAGAAAGTGTACGCAGCCTACAAAGCGGCGACGGAACACAAAGGTTCCCCGACCGTTATTCTCGCCAAGACGATTAAAGGCTACGGCCTGGGTGAGGCGGGCGAAGGACGTAACATTTCGCATCAGCAGAAAAAAATGAACGAAAAGGAACTGCGCGAATTCCGCAGCCGTTTCGACATCCCGATCAGCGACGAAGAAATTGCGGATTATCCGTTCTATCGTCCGTCGCCAGATTCGCACGTGATGAAGTATTTAATGGAACGCCGCAAGAAATTGGGCGGTTCCATTCCAAAGCGACAGGTCAAAGCGGAACCGCTGCAGATCCCACCGATCGATATTTTCTCATACGCCTTGAAAGGCACGGGAGCGACGCGTGTTGGTTCGACCACCAAAGGATTTGCGCAAAGTCTCGTGGCGTTGCTGCGCGACAAAGCGATTGGCAAACATGTGGTGCCTATTATTCCTGACGAAGCACGAACGTTCGGCATGGACACGATGTTTTCCGAATTCGGAATCTATTCGTCCAAAGGCCAACTCTACGAACCAGTCGATCAAGGTTCCACCGCCTATTACAAAGAAGCGCGTGACGGACAAATTCTCGAAGAAGGCATTAATGAAGCCGGTTCGATTTCCTCCTTTGTGGCCGCGGGCACGAGCTACGCAAACCACGGCGTGAATACGATTCCGTTCTATATTTTCTATTCGATGTTCGGTTTCCAACGCATCGGCGACCAGATTTGGCTCGCAGGTGATAGTCGCGCGAAAGGCTTCCTCCTGGGCGCGACCTACGGGCGCACGACGTTGAATGGTGAAGGTTTGCAACATCAGGACGGACACAGCTTGCTCATGGCGAGCACCGTCCCGAACCTGTTGGCTTACGATCCGGCGTTCGATTTCGAAACCGCGATCATCATTCACGACGGTTTGAAGCGGATGTATGAAAAGGGCGAAGAAATCTTCTATTACATCACGCTTTATAACGAAGACTTCCAGATGCCGGCAAAACCAGCAGGCGTCGAAGAAGGTGTTTTGAAGGGCCTGTACAAATTCAAGGTCGGAGAAAAAGGTAAGCACAAGGCGCAAATCTTCGGCAGTGGCGCGATTATGCGCCAGGCGTTGAAGGCGCAGGAAATTCTCGCTGAGAAATACAATGTCAGCGCGGATATCTGGAGCGCGACCAATTACAAAGCTCTGCGTAACGACGCCTTGAAATGCGAACGTTGGAACATGCTGCATCCGACGGAAGAGCCGAAGAAATCTTACGTCGAAACCATTCTCGCGAAAGAAAAAGGGCCTTTCGTTGCTGTCTCTGATTGTTTGAAGCTGGTGCCTGACCAAATTGCGCCGTGGGTTCCGGGCGGATTGACGACACTCGGAACGGACGGTTTCGGCCGGAGCGATACGCGCGCTGCGTTGCGCCGCTTCTTCGAAATCGACGCGGAGTCGACAGTCATCGCCACGTTGTGGGCGTTGGCCAAGAAAGGCGTGATCGAACCGAAAATCGTTGCCAAAGCGATCAAAGATTTGGATGTGAATCCGGAGAAAGTTTTCCCGGAAATTCTTTCAGTGTAATCCCAACCACGAACAAAGCGGCTCGGCACGGGATTTTCCTTTACCGAAAATCATTTTGCTTTCGTGCCGATTCGCGTTTATTCGTGATTTGAAATTTTTATATGGACGTAAAATTGCCACCACTTGGTGAAGGCGCAGACGCCGGAACAGTCGTCAACATCCTCGTCAAAGAGGGCGACCAAATCACCAAAGGCCAGAACATCATTGAACTGGAAACCGGAAAGGCCGTCGTGCCAATTCCGTCTTCGACCGCCGGACAGGTCACCAAAATCCTGGTGAAGGATGGTGTAAAGATTTCTGTTGGCGCTCCGATTATTTCCGTGGCAGGCGGCGCCGAATCAGCGTCTGCCGCTGCCGCTCCGAAAGCCAAGGCAGCTCCCACACCGAAAGCCGTTGCGCCGAAACGCGCGGTCGCGGAAGAAGCGGAAGAGGAAGTGGCAGACCAAGGTGAAGAAGAATTTGAATATACCGGGGCATTCCCGCCCCCGGCCTCCCCTTCTGTTCGTTTGGCAGCACATGAGTTCGGCATTGATTTGCGCAAGATTCGAGGCAGTGAAGCCGGCGGCCGCATCACGGCTGCGGATGTTCGCGCTTATATCAAACAACTTCAGCAACTGGCCAGAAAAGCCAAATCCCCTGCCCCTGCTGCGGGCGGCATAGCAAAGCCTGTTGCGGAATCAATCGACTTCTCGAAATTTGGCTCCGTCTACAAGCGCCCAATGACGCCGTTGCGCAAAGTCATCGCGCAGCGCATGGCGGAAAACTGGAATGTTATTCCGCATGTCACGCAGTTCGATGATATCGATCTAAGCACCATTATGGCGCTGCGTAAGAAATACGTGGAGGCCTACGAAAAGAAGGGTGCGAAACTCACTGTTACAGCATTTGCGCTGAAGGCCGTTGTGAATGCGTTAAAGAAACATCCGATCTTCAATTCGAGCCTCGATGAAGCGAATAGCGAGATCGTGGTGAAAGAATATTTCCACATCGGCATTGCGGTAGATACCGATCAGGGTTTGATCGTCCCTGTAATTCGCAACGTGGAGAAGAAAGACCTGTTGCAGTTGTCCAAGGAACTTGGAGAACTCGCAGTCAAAACCCGGGATCGCAAAGTATCCATGGAAGAACTGCAGGGCGGCAGCTTTACGATTTCGAATCAGGGCGCCTTCGGAGGCGCGCATTTTACGCCGATCGTGAACAAGCCTGAAGTAGCTATTCTCGGCATGGGCAAAGGCGCGATGAAGCCGATCGTCACGAAAGACGGCAAGATCGAAGCGCGCTTAGTTTTACCTGTCACCTTGTCCTACGACCATCGCGTTATTGATGGCGGCAGCGCTGCACGCTTCACCGTGGACCTTGTCGACGCATTCCAAAACTTCAACGAAGCAGACGTGAAGATTTAAGGAGATTTCAAAAATGGAAACTACCAAAACAGAAGTTGTTGTCATTGGCGCAGGCCCTGGCGGGTACGCCGCCGCTTTCTATGCGGCTGACCTCGGTAAAAAAGTGACCCTGGTCGAAAAAGATAAGCGCCTCGGTGGCGTTTGCCTAAATCGCGGCTGTATTCCTTCCAAGGCATTACTGCACGCCACGAAGATGATTCACGAAGCCAGGGAATCCGCGCATCGCGGCATTTCTTTTGAAGCGCCCAAGATGGATTTGGAAAAGCTGCGCACCTGGAAGAACGGCATTCTCCAGAAGCTTTCCGGAGGCGTTGCACAACTCGCGAAAGCTCGCGGCGTCGATGTGATCTACGGCCGCGCTCATTTCGAAGGTTCGCAAAAGCTCCGCATCGAAACCGAAAACGGCCAGCGTTTGTTGGAATACGACAAAGCCATTGTCGCAGTCGGTTCCAAGCCAGCGATGCCGAAAGTGTTCGATCTCGGCAATCCACGTATCATGACTTCGACGGAAGCGCTCGAAGTGGAAGAGATCCCCGAAGATTTGCTCGTAATCGGTGGCGGTTACATCGGCATGGAATTGGGAACGGTCTATTCGAACCTCGGCAGCAAAGTTGTCGTGATCGAAGCGTTGGATACGATCCTCGCCGGCGCTGATCCTGATCTGGTTCGCCCGGTCGTAAAATTCGCCGAAAAGAATTTCAAAGAAATTCGCTACAAGACCAAGGTTACGAAAATGGCGACCAAGGGGAAGAAAATACAGGTCATCAGCGAAAAAGACGGTCAGGTCACCGAAGAACTTTACGATCGCGTTCTCGTTTCTGTTGGACGCAGCCCGGTCGCACAAGACCTCGGCCTTGAGACCACCAAAGTGGAAAAGGACGAAAAAGGCTTCATCAAAGTCAACGAAAAGCAGGAAACGACTGATCCGGCCATTTACGCCATCGGCGATATTGCTGGCGGCGTGATGCTCGCGCACAAAGCTTCGAAAGAAGCGCGTATCGCCGTGGAAAATATTGTTGGAGAAGAACGCCTCAACGAAAACATCATTATTCCTGCGGTTGTCTTCACCGATCCTGAAGTCGCCTGGTGTGGTCTGACTGAATCTGAAGCGAAAGCCAAAGGCATTGAGGTAAAAGTGGTGAAATTCCCATGGGGCGCTTCAGGCCGTGCATTGACTTTTGATCGCACGGACGGTTTAACGAAATTGATCCTGGAACCCGAAACCGACCGCGTCCTCGGCGTCGGCATCGTTGGTCATGGCGCAGGTGAACTGATTTCAGAAGGTGTGATTGCCGTCGAAATGGGCGCAAACGCCCGTGATTTGGCAGAATGCGTTCATCCGCACCCCACCCTGTCGGAAACGATCATGGAAGCAGCCGAAGCGTTCTACGGTCACGCGACGCACATTTATACGCGCAAACCGCAGGCCTGATCACCGGCGGTTTTTTTCGAGATTCTTGACCATCTCTGCAAGGCCCTCGTAATTCCCCGAGGGCTTTGCCATGTACGAGTTGGCGCCCAGTGCGTAAGCGCGATCCACATCTTCGGTCAACCGAGAGGAAGTTAAAACAATTACCGGAAGATTCTTGAGCTCGGCGGATTGCTTGCGCAACCAATCGAGTACTTCCAAGCCGGATTTACGCGGCATCTTCAAATCGAGCAGCATCAATCCTGGCATCGGGTATTTCGATCGGTCATTAAATGGAGGCTCACCACTGAGATATAAGATTGCTTCTTCCCCGTCCTGTACAACCTGCAGGAGATGCGTTAATCCGCCTTTGCGAAACGCACGTTGAAGCAACAAAACATCGTTGCTGTCGTCTTCTACAACTAAAACTGTGTTTTGGGCAGCGTTCATTTCAAATGGTGTCAGCCAAACTCTTGTTTACTCTCTCACATCCGGGCATTGGTTGTAAACAAACCAATATTGGCTAAAAGTTTTTACCATTTCGAGCAAGGCGTCAAAACCTCCCGGCTTCACCAGGTAAGAATTAGCGCCCAAATCATATGCCCGATTAATGTCCATCGGTTGCCGGGATGAAGTCATCATCACGACGGGAAGGCGTTTCAGAGACGTTGCTTGCCCACGAACAATTTCCAGCACCTCCAGCCCCGACTTGCGAGGCAACTTTAAATCGAGCAGCACCAGCGATGGGAATGGATGCTCCGAGCGATTGTTAAATTGATTTTTGCCGAGAATGTAATTCGCGGCTAATTCCCCGTCAGCGACTACGTTCAAGGCCGCGTCGATCTGAGCCTTGCGAAACGCCCGCTGCATCAGCAAAACATCATTAGGATCATCTTCAACCAGCAGAACTGTCGGTCGAGCTGTGTTCATGTCTTTTGGCTTAGTCCAATACGATCCAATAATGAATGTCTTTGTCCCGCTAAACTATTCGGCAACGTATCGACTGAATCAACGGATTTTCGGGTAGTAAATGACCGAAACGAAAGTAAAGGTTTCCCCGAAGCGATCGGTTTCAAAAATTTTACTTTATTTGCCAACGCAACCCTCCATTCTGTCGCACGCTCTACCGTTTGAAATGAATGTTCCTTTTCTCAATCTCGCGGCGCAATATGAAGCGCTCAAAACCGAAATTCTTCCTGCCGTGGAAAAAGTCCTGGCCAACGGACACTACGTCCTCGGCCCGAACGTCTCCGCCCTCGAAAATGAAGTAGCGGCTTTCACGCAGACCAGGTTTGGCGTAGGAGTCAATTCAGGTTCAGATGCGCTGACTCTCGCACTTCGCGCTTTGGAGATCGGTCCCGGCAACGAAGTGATTACCACCCCTTTTACTTATATTGCACCGGCGGAGGCCATTCATCAGGTCGGTGCCAAAATTGTTTTTGCGGACATCCATCCTGAGACGTTCAACATCGACATCAATACCATCAGCGCGAAGATATCGGCAAAAACAAAGGCGATCATTCCAGTCCATCTTTTCGGGCAGGCCGCGCCGATGAACGAACTGATGGCGTTAGCAAAAAAGCACAACCTCCATCTCATTGAAGATTGCGCGCAGGCGATTGGCGCGAAATATTTCGATCGTTCGGTTGCCAGCATGGGTGCTCTGGGTTGTCTCAGTTTTTATCCAACCAAAAATCTTGGGGCGGATGGTGACGGCGGGATGGTTGTGACGAATGACGAAGCGCTTGCAAAGAAATTGAAAATGTTACGTGTCCATGGAATCGAGAAGCGCTACTTCCACGATCTGCACGGATACAACTCACGACTCGACGAACTTCAGGCCGCAATCCTGCGGGTAAAGCTTCCGCATTTGAACAAGTGGAATGCTCGTCGCGCTGAGATTGCGGCACGTTACGTCGCTGGCTTGAAAGATTTACCCGTGACACTCCCGGTTACCGCCAACGGAAACACGCATGTTTTTCATGTGTTCGCACTCCTGACGCAAAAGCGGGATGCCCTGCAGAAATTCCTGACCGAACAAGGAGTTCCGACGATCATCTACTATCCTCAGCCCCTCCATTTGCAGAAAGTTTATACAAATCTCGGCTACAAACGGGGCGACTTCCCGATCGCAGAATCGATCTCGGAAAAGATCCTTCCGTTGCCGATGTATCCTGAATTGAGCGACGCACAAGTCGATCATGTAATCGCTTCCATTCGTCGTTTTGATTTCACGAAAAACTGATTCACCAGCGAAAAGTTTTTTCAGAGAAATACTCTTGCGTCGAAATCAAAACATCGTTAGGTTTCGCCGCTCGTAATCGGGTGGGTTGGTAGCTCAGTTGGTAGAGCAGTGCCCTTTTAAGGCATTGGTCCAGGGTTCGAGTCCCTGCCAACCCACCATTTTTTTCTACGTCCGATTACGTTTTCCCTCTCCTGTTCCCAAAAACAAAAAAGCGACGGTCGTTAAACCGTCGCTTCGTGAAAACCTGAATCTTTTAACTTACTTCGCGCCCTGGTCGATCCACGCGCGAACCAATCCAACTTCTTCCTTGGTCAATTGCTTCAGACCAGCTTTGTTCTTTGGCGGGGGCATAAATTCGTCTTCGTCACCGACGTGAGCAACCATCGCCACGAGCGGGCTGCTCGCGCTATCGCCAGGAACGATGTCCTTGCCATTTTCGCCACCTTTCAACGCATCGTCCAAGGTGTCCAACTTCAATTTGCCTTTCACCTTTTCAGACTTCGAGCTGTGGCACTTGAAGCACGATGCTTCGAAGATTGCTTTGATATCTTTTTCGTAGGTCACACCCTTTTTGTCAGACGCAGGCGGCAGTTTGCTCGCGTCGATCTTTTCCGCGGCAACCGCCGAGAAAAAGGCCAGGGATAAACCAATGGTTAAAACTTTCGCTGGGATTGAGTTCATATAACTTGCACAGGTTCTCTCAAAAAATGGTCGCAACGTCAATGAGGGTCAGGATCGGGGACCGCCTGATGCCTCAAAGTCAATGAAGCCTTCGTAAATCCGGACCGAAAGCAATCGCACCGTGACTTTATCGCCAACGTAATGTCCTTCTTCTCCGCGGACGATTCGTCCTTCCGCCGGCACTTTCAACAATCGCACAAATGTCCCCTTCCCTGTCACCCCTGTGATAATACCTTCGAACAACTCACCGATTCGATTCGCCAGCAGGGCCGCGGCCGCGACCTTGCGCATAAAACGCTCCACGTGACGCGCCGCATTATCCCGATCCGTGCAATGTTCAGCGATCTCTGACAATTCGGCGTCGCTGTAACAAGAAGTCTTCTGCGCAAGCGCATTTTTCACCAAACGCTGCACGATCAAATCGGCGTAGCGTCGGTTTGGCGCGGTAGAATGAGTGTAATCGTTGACGGCCAATCCAAAGTGGCCCTGGTGTTCTTCCCCAGGACGTTCCAAAACATATTCTCCTGGTCCTAATAACTTCACCATGGTCAGAGAAAGATCAGCAAAGTGCAACGGATCGGCATCTTTGCGTTTACGCAAAAAATCACCGAGCGCCTTGGAATCCGGAACTTCCGGCAGGACGGTTCCGTATTGTTCGGCCACCACGCGAATGCGGTCCCAATACTTCGGCGTACGCACGACTCGACGGATACAGGGCATTTGTTTCGCCCTGAGAAACTGGGCCATCACAACGTTTGCAGCGACCATGAAGCATTCGATGATTTTTCGCGCCGCATTCGGTTCAATGGGAGCAAAAGCTTTGACTTCGTTTTGCCGGATGACCGGAGTCACTTCAAGGCCACCGAAGGTCAAGGCACCATTTCGTTGACGCAAACGCATCAGCCGATCGGCGGCAGTTTTTTGCAAGCGCAACTGCTCGGTCAGCCCAGGAACATTTTTAATCTTTTCCGGAACATCGGTTTTTCCATCCAACCACGCACCAACTTCATCATAATTGAGTTTGGCGGCGTTGCGCAGTTTGGCGCGATAGATTACCCCCGATACGACTTCTCCCTCCACGTCGACTGAATAATCTGCGACCAGCGCGAACCGTTCTTCATTCGCCTGCAAGGAACTGAGATTATTCGACAGTTGCGCGGGCAACATCGGAAAGGTTACCGCACCCGTGTAAACTGACGTTGCATTGCGACGGGCAAACAGGTCGAGAGCGGAGTCTTTCCGGACAAACACATCCACGTCGGCAATTCCGATCAGCACTCGAATACAACCGTTCGGCAACATTTCCGCAAATTCGACCTGATCGAGATCCTTGGACTCTGTGTTGTCGATGGATGACCAGAGCAGCCCGGTCAAATCGCGCACTTCGCCGTCATGAGGTTTAGGCAATGATTTGGTATAGGTTGCCACTTCTGCCTGAACTTGTGGCGGAAAGTCTGGAATAAAACCTCGTTCGCAGGCCACGTCGCGGGCTCGCCCCACAAAATCAAAGGAAACTCGGTCGGAATTCATTTTCGGAACTTTACCGGTCCAAACCAAAAATAAAACGGGAACTTTCCATTCCGGGACTGTCCAAAATGAGCTTTCGGATGCATAATGAACTGACTTAGCGAGGACAAAACCATGACTCCCGGCAACGACAACAATCTGCGACAACTCCAAAAACTTCGCGATGCACTCGTTATGCTCCACAAAGCCCTCATTGAATCGGAGCGCATCGCTTACGAACAGACCTTTGGGAAAATTGAATCGCAGAACCGCTTTCTGCAATTGTTGATCAGCGACCCATGGTTTGCCTGGCTTCATCCCATTTCTGAACTGGTCGTGGTCATGGACGAAACGCTCGACGCACCGGAATCTCCCAGCGCTGAGCAGGTGCGAAGTTTGCTGAAGCAGACAAAATCGTTGTTAAAAGTTTCCGAGGAAGGCCAGGGTTTTGAGCGCAGTTATTTCGAAGCACTCCAGCGCGCCCCGGAGGTGATTCTTGCCCATGCCGACGTGATGAAAAACTTTGCGGCATAAACTTCTCGCCGCAAGTTCGTCGGAACTATCTTTAGTTAAAACTGCGGTTGCATCTCCACGTAATCTATGGTTCATCGTGCTGACTCGAAATGAATTTGCGGCGTCATTGGCTTTGGTTGTTTCTTATCGTGCCAGTCATCCTCGGGCTGATGCGTCTGCGCTTCGACGTCGACGTCCTGAATCTGCTCCCGAAAGATTCTTCCGTTGTTCGAGGCCTCAAAATTTACCAGCAAAGTTTTTCCAACGCGCGCCAGTTGTTCATCACGGTTAGCGCCACGAACTCGGAAACCACGGAAAAAGTCGCGCGCAACATCACCGAAGCATTGCGAAAGCGTCCAGACCTTGTTTCGTCCGCAATCTGGCAACCTCCCTGGCTGGAATCCCCCGTCCAAGCGTCGGAACTCCTCGCCCATCTCTGGTTGAATCAGCCTCCCGCCGACGTCCGCGCTTTGACCAATCGACTACACGGCGAAAATCTTGCGAACACCTTGCGCGAGGCGATCGACCGAGCGACCACTTCACTCTCTCCGAATGACATTGCCCTGGGTGGCCATGATCCATTTGGCTTCACGCGCCTGCCGGAATCAGCCAGTGGCGGTGTCGCTTCGTTTGGCAACGGTAACGATCTCTTTGCTTCCGCCGACGGAACGTTTCGCATCATCTTCGTCGATTCCGCCAAAGAATTATCGAACTACCGCGAATGCGGCGAATGGCTGGAAAAGATCAATGAGATCGTGACTGGCGATCGCGAAGTAAACCAGTCGTCCACCATCGGCTACACCGGTCATCCAGCCTTTCTTTCCGAAATATCCAAAGGCATGGAACACGACATGAAGGAGTCGGTGGTGCTCACCTCGGTGATCATCGCCATTCTATTTTGGATTTCGCATCGACGCTGGTTGCCGATGTTATGGCTGATTTTCCTTCTGACTTTAATCCTTCTCTGCACCATCGCGCTGGGTGGATTAATTTTCGGCACCCTGAATGTCGTAAGCCTTGGTTTCGCGGGAATTCTCCTTGGGCTCGCTGTCGACTACGGAGTCGTGCACTACCAGGAAGCGATGGCCAAGCCGACCGCCACGATCCCGGAAATTCGACGCGCCATTCGTCCGAGCATCACCTGGGCGGCGATCACCACGACCAGCGCTTTTCTCGTTTTGAATCTCGGTGGCCTGCCCGGACTCGGGGAACTCGGCACGACTGTGGCCATTGGGATTGGTCTTTCCGCCCTCGTCATGCTTTTCGTTTTCCTTCCCCCGCTCTTCCGGGATCGTTTGAAAAAGCGCGAGGAACAAATGGCGTCAGGTAAAGTTGTGGAGGAAGAGCATTTTTCTCCCAATCCACTTTCCACGCGAACTCGCGCGTTCGCATTTGGAACTACCGTCGTCCTGCTTCTGGTCAGCGGCGGAATTCTGAGCCGCGGCCTTCCGTCATTTGATCATAGTCCCGATGCGTTGCGACCCCGGAACAGCGCTGCTTACGCAACCTTGGAAAAAATGAAAGAGGCACTCGGCAAAAGCGACGATCCTCTCTGGTTGATTATTTCCGGTCCCAACGAATCCTCGGTCGCCGAACGTCTGGACCTCGCGGAATCGACACTCAAGACCGCCGTCTCGAATCAAACGATCTCCGGTTACACCATGCCGACGATGATCTGGCCACGACCTGAAAATCAACAGACGAACCGCGCCGCGATTGCTTCTCTTCTGGCGGAGGAATCAACGTTGCGCGATACCGCGGTCACCGAAGGTTTCGCCACGAACTCCCTTACCCTCGCCGACAATATCTTCGCCACCTGGCGCGCGGCCGTGAGTCACACCAATACCTTCTGGCCGACCAATGCCATGAGCCGTTGGATTTTTGAGAACGTCACCGCGCATACCACGAACGGTTTACTCGCATTAGGATTAATTTACCCTCCGACGAATGCGCCTGCGGGAACCGTCACCACGAAAGCCCTCCTCGAAAGCTGGCCAGCCTCCTTGCAGGAACAAGGAATTCTGCTTTCGGGCTGGCCTTTGCTCGGCAATGAAATGTTCGCTCGTGTGCAAAAAGATTTTCCGCGCGTTGTCCTGCCGATGATTGTTCTCGTGATGCTGTCACTCTGGCTGGCCTTCCGGCGGGCGAAAGAAATTCTTTTAAGCCTGGCCGTTCTGGCACTGAGCGGCGTCGGCCTGCTCGCGATCATGCGTGTCCTCGGCTGGCAATGGAACCTGATGAATTTAATGGCCCTGCCGTTGATGCTCGGCGCTGGTGTGGATTACAGCATCTTTACTCAACTCGCGCTGCGTCGACACAACGGCGACACCAAAGCCAGCTACCACGCCGTCGGTCGCGCGTTGTTGCTCTGCGGTGGAACGGCTGTGGCGGGCTTTGCTTCCCTGGCTCTTTCCTCAAATGCCGGCATGGCGAGCCTCGGAGAAATCTGCGCCCTCGGCATCGGTTTAAACATGCTGATCTCCGTTTATCTGCTTCCGATCTGGTGGCGTGCGGCTTCGAGACAGAAATCTCAATAGGAAAGAAAAAAGCCGCTCCACTCGGAGCGGCCTGAGTTTAGCACCCGACTCACTTCCATCTTAAAGCGATCGGGCGAGAACAAGTTCACCACATTTCAAGTGTTCCGTCTGTCGGCGCGCTGCGGGACGGTCTGTCCGAATTTCTCCTATAAAATAAAGGCAAAGGCGGCTTCTGTTTCCAGAAACCGCCTTTGCGGGGTGTGGTTTTCTTTTTGTTGCCCTAAATTATTGCGTCCACTTGACGGCATCGGCCACAACGACGAAACCCGTCGTCGTCCAGCAGGAGAGTTTCACCTGGTTGCTGCCAGCATTCATATTAAAGGTGCCGAAGGAAACCCATTGGCCACCGTTAATCTGCTGGTTCACCGCCACAGACGAAGAACCGGAGGCGTAGTAAACAATGTAAGGTGCGGTCTGGGAGCGATTGGAACCTTGCGGATACCACGCATAAGCCGTCGTGCTCTTCGTGCTGCCGAGACTCACTGTCCACGTCGCAGCGTCGCTCAGGGAAGCAGTCGAGCGATAACGATAGTCGGAACCGAATTTATCGGTCGAACCCGTGCCCGTCGACCAACTCGCAGACGTGCTGAAGCCAGCAGCGGAATTGTCCACCGTGACACTCGACGTCAACGTTTCCATATTGAACGTCACATCAATCCAGGTGTTGCCGGACAAACCGAGTGAATCCCAGAACGTTCCGTCAGCGAGATCGATACCCGCTGGATTCGCCACCAAGCGACCAAACTCGTCTTTGCCCCCGTTAAACCCATTTTGATACGCGGCCTGCGCTTCAGGCAAACCGAGGGCCAGGCTGCTGAATTCGGCACGAGGTGTGTGCCAGTAGTTGTCTTTCGTATTCCACGGACCAACGTCGTAGATCTTTTCCGTGACCGTTGCGCCGGTCGATGGATTTTTGAGCGTTACGGTGTAGGTGCTGCAGCCATTGCAATCGAGAACGGTATTCGAAGGCAATGCGACGAAATGATCGCGCGACTGAATGATATGGCCGTTGGCCGTGCGTTGCCCCACGAGACCTTCACGGGTCGCATAGATACGGTAGGTCGGATGCGTGGCCTTGATGCTCTGTTTGGCTTCCGTCGCCGGCGAGCCATTGGAATAAAGGCGAACGATCACGCCCGAGATCTTCGGGCTGCTTTCCACCGTATTAGCAAAAAACGACATGCGATATTGCCACGCTGTCGCGGAACCATCGACAGCCGATGGCTTGGAGAGCTGGGCCAGGGAAATATTTTTCCACAACGTCCATTCTCCACCGACGCGGGTGCGAATCTGGGTCGTCAGGGCGCTTTCCTTCGGCAGTGTGCCTTGATATGCGATACTCAAACTCTGGAAGGGCGTGCGAGCTTCATATTCCCCAGAGGTATAAACGCCAAACAATTTGTATCCACTGTTAAATGTCGTCGGCGTCGTGTCGTCACCGAGGTGAAGCACTCCATTATCGAGCACAACGTTGACCATGGTGCCTTTATAGAATTGCGTGCCGCTGATGGCGATGGTGGTGCTCGCAGCCATCGCATTCAAGGCGATGCCGGCGATTGCAAGTGCCGTGACCAAGGTCCTGGCGCCTGTCCGAAGGATTGAAGAACGGGTTTTCATGTGTGTTTTGTACGTGGATTTTCTGGGCGTTGAAGGGATACCGCCGGAAATGAATCCGGTTAGGCCAAGACGTGTTGGGAACGGTGTCGTTTCTAAAAGAGAAGGTTTTCCAAGTCAAGCTTTTAGCCTCCCGCGCGCGTTGATTCAGGTAAACACGGATAGCAATCGCGCCGTTGCAATTTTGAATCCGAAATCGAAACAACATGGCCCCCTCTTTCCTGGGCAGGAGAAAGGCCCCCGTTCGAATCGAATTAGGTCCGAACCACTGGAATCGGCCTAGCCAGCGGTTTTGAAAACCTTCCGGCGGGTGAAGGATTGGATCAGCCGGATTAAAGAAGAT
>CBHTTJ010000143.1:0-15887 GCA_966095605.1 uncultured bacterium
GGAAAATCGAATCTTAAGTTTTTTCTGCCTTTCCAAGCGTTGGAAAACCGAATCTCAAGTTTTTTCTGCCTTTCCAAGCGTTGGAAAACCGAATCTTAAGTTTTTTCCGCCTTTCCAAGCGTTGGAAAACCGTCCAAAAAAAAATTTCCCACTTTCCAAGTCTTGGAAAATCGTTCCCACGACCTTTTGATCGCTTTTCCAGGAGTTCGAAAACCGTTCCCAACGCAAAATTATCGCTTTTCCAAGAGTTGGAAAACCGTTCCCAAGGCCAAATTATCGATTTTCCAAGAGTTGGAATTTGGGTCACGAGGCAGTTTTCGAACATCAAAACCCGTATTTTTCAGCTCCAAGCGATGAACCTAAATAATAAAAAATGAAAAAATTTCCACTTACCCAACACCCACAGAATCAGATCTTTATAAAAAAGGTCACGGATTGGGCCCAATCCGTGACCTAAAACTCTTTTCCGATTTGTGAAAAGCTGTGCCCCGTCGTGAGCGCGAAAGGGCCCTCGGGTCCAGAGTTGGACCTGAGAATCGCAGAAACCGGCTGAAAGATGTTGAAGTCATCGCTGGAAAGCGGGCGGGCAGCAAAAATGTCGCTTCGATTTCGACCAATAAAGACGGGCCTGAAAAAGGCGGACACCAATGCGCGCATTGGTGTCCTTATCAAAGCAAAGAATTTATGTGAAAACATACCGAGTTCGGCTGAGTGCGAGTCATTCAGCTGGAATCACGAAGATCGAATGGACATAGAAACCCCATTCAGTCACGGGTCCGACCGGCACTTTGAGGCTGGTGACCGACAGTGATGTGCTTCGTGAATGTCCGAGGACGGAAGACGGAAGTCAGAAGTCAACGGATTGCAGTTAGTCAGTAAACCGCGTCGGAGTAATGGATGGATTGAAATGGAAGTGCGGCGGTCAGAGACGCGCCGTTACAGACATTGAGCCCCGGGCATGTCGCCCGGCTGAAGCGAGAGAGTGGAACTGTTTTCCGCTGTTTCATCAGCACCGTGAAAAGACGCAAAAACATAGAAAGAAAAACAGTATGAAAACTACAATACCACAAAATCAAAACGGCGTGCTGGCATTCGCCCTTGCTTTATACAAGGGCGCAGTTGAGCACGGTATCACCATCGGCCTCTTCCATATCACGGCGACGATCATGCTGGCGCTACGCACAGCAGCAGTCAACGCTCGCGATCTGTGCGAGGCGGGCAAACTCGAGTTGTCGAATCGTCGCAACGTGTTGAACGAGGCGTTCGAAGCGGGACTCGATTTCGCAGCCCTGGCGCGCGACATCCTGAAGCCAACCTTCGGCAAGCAGCATAACGCACGCTGGGCAATTACGGGCTTCGTCGATTCGTTGCAGATGCCGGAAAGCATCGAGGACCTGCTCATGTTGTTGGAAACGTTGAAGAATTTCTTCACGGCCAATCCAACCTTGGAAATGGGCACGGTCACCGCGGCGCAGGCGCAGTTGATGTTCGATGCGTTGTCGAATGCGAATGCGGCGTTGGCGAGTCAGCGGACAGTGCTGAACAACCTGCTCCTGGAGAAGGACGCGAAGTTCGGTGCGTTGACCCAGGGCGCGCGCAATATGATCAACGAACTCGCAACGTTGATGGGCTCGATGGATCCGCGTTGGCTGGCGTTTGGCCTGAACAAACCCGGTGCGGACGAAACGCCTGAGATTCCCACGAATCTCTCGGCAATCCTCATCGGACCAACGGCCGCAGCAACAAAATGGGATGGTTCAGCTCGTGCGGAGTATTACCGCGTCTGGATGAAGGTGCACGGCTCGACGGCAGATTATGTCGTTGTCGGTTCACCGGCAGACCTCGACTTCACGCTCGAGAATCTGCCAGCGGGCTCGGCGGTGGATATCGCCGTCTAGGCAGTGAACAACGGCGGCGAATCAGCGTTGTCGGAGCCGATCACTGTAACGACACATTAAAGTAAGTCGAAGAATGCGGCGGGTCTGAGACGCGCCGCTACAGGAAGAGTACAAGCCGCCTCGGGGAACCGGGGCGGCCTTTTCTTTAAAAAACAGATGTGGCGACAGAGAAAAACGGCTGAGATATATCAGCCGTTTTCGTTTCCCCGAAAACCCAGGGCAGAACTATTCCTGCGGCTGTTGTTGCTGCTGGTTCTGACTGTCCTGCGATTGCGATTGGTTTTGGCGATCCTGCCGTTCCTGCTGGCTGCTGCTCTTATCCAACTGGTTCGTGCTGCGCATCGAGCCAGAGGTTGAAGAACTGCTGCTGGAACGTTCCGCTCCGGCCGGTTCGTTCATTTGACTGGAACTTTCATCTTTATCTCGGTGCCAACTGGCACAACCGGCAGCGACCATTAAAATGGCTCCAAGGATGGCGAAACTTTTTTTCATGTAATGACCTTTCATTTGGGATTATCAGCTCCAGCAACATCGGTTCGGGGCCTTCCTTCCTCAATGCGGAGCAAAACTGGTTTCCTCCTCAGCACGAAGCCGGATTGACCACTCACTTGATCCTTGAACTTTCGACTTTGAACTTTACGTTTTGCCGCATGTTCAGACCGTGCATTGATTTGCATGATGGCAAAGTAAAACAGATCGTCGGCGGCTCGCTGTCGGACGACGCTTCCACGTTGCGCACGAATTTCGTCTCGGAAAAGTCGCCTGCGTGGTTCGCGGAATTGTACCAACGCGACGGCCTCAAGGGCGGTCACGTCATCATGCTCGGCAGCGGGAATGAAACGGCGTCGAAGACCGCACTGGCGGCGTACCCGGGCGGAATGCACGTCGGCGGCGGAATCAATCTGGACAATGCCCAATCGTATCTCGACGCGGGCGCGTCGCACGTGATTGTGACGTCGTGGGTTTTTCGCGATGGGAAATTAGACACGGACCGTTTGAAAGCGCTTGTCGCGAAGATTGGCAAACAACGGCTCGTGCTTGATTTAAGCTGTCGCAAACGAGGTGGCGATTATTTTGTCGTCACTGATCGTTGGCAAAAGTTCACGGAACTGACGGTAAGCGCGAAGACCCTCGCGGACCTTGCTGGTTCCTGCGATGAATTCCTGATTCACGCGGTGGACGTGGAGGGCCTGTGTCGAGGTGTCGATTTGGAACTGGTGGAAAAGCTCGCCGCCTGGACGCCCATTCCAACCACTTATGCCGGCGGAGCCAGCTCACTGCAGGATCTGGAAGAAGTCACCCGGATTAGCGCCAACAAGATTGATCTGACGATTGGATCAGCGCTCGATATTTTCGGCGGCAAAGGAGTCCGCTACGAAGACTGCGTGACATTTAATCGGAAGACGGGAAAGTAAACCAATCTCGAACTTAGATAGCCGACCTCATCCTAACCCTCTCCTTTCCAGGAAAGGGAACAGCAGAATAACTTTTCTCAACGTTTGGAAGACCATTTGGCCGAAGAGGGCTCTGCCTCCTGGATAAAACGAGCTACAACTTCCCCTTCCCTGTTTATTTCCGCGCCATTTTTTTCCGGGCGGCCTCGAGGATTTGCCGTTCACGGTCGGTCAGACTTTGAATGCCGTGCGCTGAAATTTTATCCAGAATGGGATCGACCTCCTGCGCCATAAAATCTGCGGGCGGCAACTCAGGTTCCACAATCTTTGGTTTCCATGGCTGGCGCATCGGCACGACTTTGGCGAGTTCGCGTCGTTGTTGGGGCTTTCGCCGGAATGGACGCCAGACGACCATGGCACGGTTCGAACGGCCAAGCCACTTCACGAAGGCAATGCCTGTTAACATGCCACCGAGATGCGCGGCGTGGGCGATTCCTTTTTCGTGAGCGATCACACCTACCAGCGCAGCGCCGCCTTCGATCAACAACAGGAACTTCGCCGGCAACGGCATGAAGAAAAACAACACGGTGTCTTCGGGAGAATGGACCGCGAATGCCGCGATCAGCGCAAAAACGCCCGCGGATGCCCCAACCACGCCTCCCCCAAAATATTGCGGCAGCAAGGCGGCTAGAAACATTTGCAAAAAGCCGCCCAGAACACCACCAAGCAGATAGACCGTCCAAAAATTCTTCGTGCCCAGCCTCTCCTCAACGACCCGGCCAAACATGTACAGACTTAAGCAATTGAAAAAGAGATGCATCCATCCCCCATGCAAAAACTGGAAGGTGATGAATTGATAGATGAGCCCATGCTTTAGGCCGTCCAGACTTAACGCCAGGTAATCATGCGTAAATCGGAATGGGATGAAGTAAGCCTGAAGAACAAACGCCACAACATTTACCACAATCAGAATCATCGTCATCGACCAGGGGGATCGATACGAGGGATTGCGCATATAATGGCGGTCTTCCAGCATTATGACAGGAATCTATATGGAGCGGCGGGCTTTTTCAATTCTGTTCCCGAAGAATCGGCAAAACCAGATCGCTTAAAGCTCCTTATAATACACTTTCCATAGGACAAGCCCATGGGCCGGGGCGTTCATTCCTGCGACCGTACGATCTTTGTGGGCCAACATTTTCGAAATTTCCGTCTCGGGAAACCGTCCGGTCCCGACCTGGATGAGGGTCCCCACGATTCCGCGACACATTTTGTAAAGGAACCCGTCCCCTTCGATAATGAAAGTGAGGAGCGGTCCGGAACGCTTCATTTCGCAACGCGTCAGAGTCCGCACAGCGTCTTCCAGGTGATCCCCCCGATTGGCCGTAAAGGAGCGAAAGTCGTGTCTACCCAAAAACAACTTCGAGGCATGACGAATCGCCGCGTGATTCAATTTGCGTGGGACGTGCCACGCCCTCTCCCGTTCGAGTGGATTCATCACCGGATGATTCCAGACAAAGTAGCGGTATTGTTTCCCAGTCGCATTGAAGCGGGCGTGAAAGTCCGGTTTCGCCTTTTTCACTGAAACAATCCGAATGTCCGGCGGGAGGAACGCATTCATCGCCAGCGCGAGTTTGCGCACGGGCATTTTCAATTCAGATTTTGGAATATCGACATGCGCCACCATTCCCAGTGCGTGGACCCCGGTGTCGGTTCGACTGGAACTATGGACTCGCTGCACGCTGGGAAAAATTTTCGCGATGGCTTCCTCGACTTTTTGTTGCACCCCTACCCCGGTCTTCTGCCATTGCCAGCCAGAGTAATTCGCGCCGTCATAGGCGATAACGAGTTTGAATTTGACGATCGGTGTTTCCAAACAGAGCGCTTGTACAATCTTTCACCAAACCACACAAGACGAACGGACCACGCGTGCCGTTCCGAATAAGGAAGTGCTCCGATTGACGTAGCGCCGTTTCCTGTCATTGTCCCGTCATGAAACGGATTTGTGCGGGACTTGTTCTCCTTCTTGGAATTCTTTCCGTAACGGGCTGTCGGAATGTCGTTTATTCCACTTATGAAAAGTTCGGGGTTTATAAACGTGATCTCTTGCAAAAACGCGTCATCGCCGCCCGCGACGCCGAAAAGGAAACGCAGCAGGAATTTAAAGATGCTCTCACGCGATTAAAGGAAATGACCGGATTTGAAGGGGGCGACCTTGAGAAACGTTACAAACTGCTTCAATCGGATTACGACGATGCTGCCGCGCGAGTTTCCGCCGTTCACAAACGCATTCAGGATGTGGAAACGGTCGCCGGAGATTTGTTTGCCGAATGGGAAAAAGAAAATAGACAAATTGGAACCGATTCGTTGCGAGCTACCAGTCGTCGACAACTCACCGAAACGCGCGCGCGCTACGACGAGATGATTGTGGCATTGAAAAAAGTGGAACGTGGGATGGATCCAGTGCTGGCAAAACTGCACGATTATGTGCTCGCGTTGAAACATAGCCTGAACGCACAAGCCGTCGCGTCACTCAGCGGGGAGTCGGCGAAGATTCAAGCGGATATCAACCGGTTGATCGAAGAAATGAACCATTCCATCGCCCAAGCGGACGAGTTTATTCGCCAGATGCCCAAATAATTATGCAGAATTTCTCTCCTTTTTTAGCAAGCCGAGAATGTACCACGTAGAAATCCCTCTACGTCGTGTCATATAAATGCTATCCCGGAAGTGCTTGTCAAAGGCCGGTCGGATTTTGTAGATGTCTGCCGCCTTATGAGGCGAAGGAGCTACATCCCCCTGCTCATCGTGCTGATGCCGCTCATCGCTTTTGCCAAAGTCGAGTCGGCAGAAGTCACGCTGGAGTATGTCATGAAGAAGGCCGAGGCCCGCGCCCGGCAACCTTTCCGGTCGCCGCGTCTCGACCTCCCGGAGAATCTTCGCGCGGACCAACTCGATTACGACAAATACCGTCGCATCCAGTTTCGCCCGCAATACGCCCTCTGGTATGGCGAAGGGTTGCCGTTCAATATTCAATTCTTTCATCCAGGATACCTTTATCAGGAACCCGTCCACATCAACGAATTTGCCGGTTCGTTTGTGCAACAACTCCGTTTCAACCAGGATTCCTTCAATTACGATAACCTTTCCATTAAAGGGAACATTCCAGCGACGACCGGTTATGCTGGTTTCAAGGTACTGGGACAATTAAACGCCCAACAAAAAGTGGACGAGATTGGTTCGTTTCTCGGCGCCAGTTATTTTCGACTGCTCGGCCGCGGACAACGTTACGGTCAATCAGCACGCGGACTCTCCCTCGACTGCGGCGAAACCGATCGCCCGGAAGAATTCCCGATCTTTACCGACTGGTGGCTTGGCAAACCGTACAGCAACCAGGGAAGCCTGCACCTGTTTGCGATTCTCGACAGCATCAGCTGCGCGGGGGCTTTTGAATTTACGATCATGCCGGGCGAAACCACGGTGGCAAACATCGATGCAGTCCTTTATTTCCGCGAGGACGATCTGGTCCACGCCGTAAACAAATCTCGCCTTCCGGTTAAAACCATCGGCATCGCTCCTCTCACGAGCATGTTCTGGTTTGGCGAAAATTCTGAACGGAAGTTCGATGATTACCGCCCCGAAGTGCACGACAGTGACGGCCTTTTGATCCGCATGGGAAATGGTGAAACGTTGTGGCGTCCGCTGAACAACGCCAATGCTATGCGTCACCAGGTCTTCGCCACCAAGAGCATTCGCGGATTTGGGCTGATGCAGCGCGACCGCGAATTCACGCACTACCAGGATTTGTTCAATCTATATCATCAGGTCCCGAGCGTGTGGGTTGAACCACGTGGCAGTTGGGGCGAAGGCGAAGTACACCTCGTTGAACTCAGCACGAAATACGAAGGTCTGGATAACGTGGTGGCATTTTGGAATCCGAAGAATAAACCGAAAGCGCTTGAGCCCTTCCGCATGTCTTATTCTCTTTCGTGGACACGCGAAACAGATCTTCAGTTGTCCGCGAACAAAGTGTTCAGCACAAGGGTTGGCGCTGACGTCGCCAATCCGAAATGGCGGATTGTTGCCATTGATTTCACCGGACCAAAACTCAATGCGCTGACCGAGAAGTCTCCGTTGCAGGCCATTTCCAATTGCAGCGAGAACGCTGTGATTACCGAAAGCCAGGTCTTCCGCAATCCTTACGAACGAACGCTCCGCGCCATCATTAAATTCGAACCTAAAGCCGGGAACACTGACCCGGTGGATCTTCGTTGCACCCTTAAATCCGGAGAGGAGGTTCTGACGGAAACATGGACGTATCATTGGAGTCCCCTTTAGGTCTTCCTTCACAAGACACGGACAAACCCGGTCATATCGCCGGTCGTCCTCTCGAGGAGTGGAACGCCGCGTACGCTCGTGTCGAAGCTTACTTCTACGCCTTGCGTGTAAAAAACAAAGTGCTTCTCGGACGGCTTGTCAGCCATGTCGTTCGCCGCGCCATTCGTCGTGCACCGAATGAAACGCATCGTTCCGCCACGGAAATTGCCGCGGAAGAGATGGATCATCTCGTCACGGAATGGTTTGGACAGGTCTTGCAGGAAACGCCCACCGGCGCCGATCATATGCTGTCGACACGCGGACGGCTCGCCTTGCTGCTGGCGGATATGCCCGAAAAATGGCAGGACCAGTTTCTTCGCCCCGGACCGTGGCCGAAAGAATTCGTGACGGCGATGAGAGAGACGTATTTTCGCGCCGGCCCTGACTTCCAGATTTCGCAGATGGCACCGCGTCCCCTTGATCTCGGCCCGATTGCCACGCTGACAAATTTCAGTCGACTCCCCTACGTTCGGATGATCAGCGCCTGGATGGTTTTCGCACTGATCCTGATTGTGGTGTTCGTGTTAACGCACTGATCCTGCTTTTCGGCGATGCCAACAAACTCCTCATCTGAAACGCGCGGCATTGGACTGGCTCCGGTTCCAAATGCTCATCGCGCCTCGCGCGTTTTCGTTTTTTATTCGCTGGCGATCTTCCTGACGGGGATCGTTTCGATGCTCTTTGCCGATTTGCTTTGGCGAACGGGCTGGTCGACGTCACGCACAATTTTGCTCATCCTGTTTGTTCTGCTCTTTCTGCCCATGGCGATCGGCTGTTTGCACGGGGTGTATGGATTTATTATCCGACGCAGGAATGAGCAGCAGCGGATTACGGCTTTTGGCGATTACAAATCCAGGTCCATCGACGGCACCAGCACGGCGATCATCTTCCCGATTTACAATGAAGATGTGCAGCGAGTTTATCAGGGATTGCGCACGACATTTGAATCGCTGCAGAAGCAAGGGCAACTGGCGCGCTTCGACTTTTTCATCCTGAGCGATTCCACGAATCCTGAGAAATGGATCGAAGAGGAACGACGCTGGCTCGATCTCGTGCGTGAACTCGATGCGCTCGGTCGCATCTATTATCGACGCCGCGTTAACAACGAAGGCAAGAAAAGCGGAAACGTTCGCGACTTCCTCAGCAATTGGGGCCGACGCTACCGTTATTTCATCGTGTTCGACGCCGATAGCGTGATGCGCGGCGAAACGGTCGTTGACCTCGTGAGGCTGATGGAGACCAATCCAAATGTTGGCCTGATCCAAACTGTCCCTGCCCTCGTCAACGCTGAATCGCTTTTCGGCCGCCTTCAGCAATTCGCAAATCGCCTTTACGCCCCAATTTTCATCTCTGGCCTGAATTATTGGGCGCAAGGTTTTGGGAATTATTGGGGCCACAACGCAATTATCCGCACCGAACCATTCATGCATTTCTGCGACCTGCCGCAATTACCCGGTCGCAAACCGTTCGGCGGACATATCCTCAGTCATGATTTCGTCGAAGCAGCGCTGATGTTGAAGGAGAACTGGCAGGCCTGGTTTGCCTACGATCTGGAAGGGAGTTTCGAAGAAGCGCCTCAAGGCCTGATCGAAAGCGCCCAACGTGATCGTCGCTGGTGCCAGGGAAATCTCCAACACGGCATGGTGCTCTTCGCGCGAGGACTTCGTGGCGTCAGCCGTATCCACCTCGCGCTCGGCATTTTCGGATATTTATCCGGCCCACTCTGGTTTTTGTTCCTGATTACGTTTTGTTGGATGCGTTGGTTTCATGAATTCACCCGTTTGTCCGACATTACGGTCCGCGCCTTTACGCCGTTTCTCCGATTAAACGGAACTCAGCACGCCTTCCTCATTTTTATCATCTGCATGGTAATTTTGTTCCTGCCGAAAATCCTCGCCCTGATCGATCTTGCAAAAGATCCAACGCGTCGACGCACGTTTGGCGGGATGTCGAAAACAATTCTCAGTGCCATCGGCGAAGTTCTTTTCTCCACCTTGCATGCGCCATTGCAAATGCTCTGGCACACGCGGTTTGTCATCACCATCATCTGCGGCATGGGCGTGAATTGGGGAACACAGAATCGTTCCGCCGACGGAACCGCATGGTCTTATGCGATCGCTCGACATTGGGGACACACCTTAATTGGGCTCGTTTGGGGTACCGCGGTCTGGACCCTTGATCGTTCCGCCTTCTGGTGGTTTATGCCTGTATTGGCGGGAATGGTTCTTTCTATTCCTTTAAGTGTCCTGAGCAGTCGCAGCACATACGGAGAGTGGGCTCGTCAGATGAGTCTTTTCCTGAGTCCCGAAGAAACCGAACCGCCGGAAGAAATCGCCTCGCTTCGTGAACGCATGGCCCAGGTTGAATCTCAGCCTCCCATCCTGCAAACCGGAATCGAACAGGTGGTTCTTGATCCCTACGTGAACGCTGGCCACGTTTCCCTGCTCCGCGAAAAACGTTTGCATCCGGTGTATGCTGTCGAACTGGCGAAAATAACGTCGCAACACCCGCAACTGCAAAGCCTCGGTGACAAACTTCTTCTGGAAGGCCCCACTGCGTTGAAAGCACCCGAACGATTGGCTGTTCTTTCCGATCCTGAAGTCGTTTCCTGGCTTCATCGTCAGGCCTGGATACGCCCGCCGGAACGCCTTCATCCATCGTGGCTGACCGCAATGACACATTTCGGCCGATAAACTCAAAAGCCTCGCAGCCATCACCTAATCTTTCGTGCCAAACCGATTGCTAATTTAGCGCGATATTTTTCCGCAGGTACGTAGGCACGTCCAAATCTTCCCCGTGATGGATGGTTGGCTCACTCTTTTCAAAACGGCCCCGAGAGATAATTTCGAGCGGCAATTGGCCTTGCTGCATCATCACTTTCTTGCGCTGACGCGGACGGCTCTTTTGTTTGAGAATCTTTTCCTTTTTCTCTTCGGACAAGGTTGGAGCCGGCGCGGAAAAGCGAGAAATTCGATGTTCCTCCGTGGATGAGTCTTCTTCCGTTCCGTTGAAACGCGAGGGCACCTCCTCTTCCGTGGAAACCTCCACGCTCTTGCCACGGCGTGAAACGACCATCGTGACGGACATTTTCCCTTGAAGACTTTCATCAATTGCGACGCCGAAAACGATGTTCGCGTTGGAACAGGAATTGTTCACACGTTCCATTACAACGTTCACTTCTTTCATCGCGAGATTGGCCGCGGCAGCGAAACTCACCAGGACAGCTTCGGATTCTTTCAGTAATTTTTCATCGCGCAGGAAAGGATGAGCGAACAATTTCGTCGCGATCTCCTCGCTTCGACCAGGACCAGTGGCTTCGATGGTGGCAGAGGAGCTTTCAGTATGTCGACCGCGCGTCACGGAGCAAAGCGCCGCGAAATCTACTTTAATCAAGCCGGGCTTGGTCACGAGACGCCAGATCGCCAGAATATTCTGAGCAATCAAACTGTTACTCTGCTGGAAAATTTCAACGATGCTCGCATTCTGATCGAACATCTGGGCGAGGCCCTGATTCGGCAGGCAAATGACAGCATCCGCCAATGGCTTCAATTGTTGCAAACCCTGCTGGGCCTGACGCTGGCGACGAACGCCTTCAAAATCAAATGGGAGTGTTACGACGGCGAGGACCAGGGCGCCGGTATCTTTCGCCGCCTGGGCGACGAGGGACATCGCGCCGGTCGCAAAACCTCCTCCAAAACCGCCCACGAGAAAAACAATTTGTGCTCCCCCACAAAGAATCTTGAGATCATCCGGTTGCGACAATGCGGCGGCGCGTCCAACATCCGGATCACCACCCGTTCCCATACCACGCGTTAGATTTTTTCCGAGGATCAATGCCTCTGGCAACTGCGATGCGACACGAATGTCCGTATCCAATCCCATGAACTTCACGTTATCAAACGTTCCCGAACCCATGATCTGCTGCAGCACGTTACAACCAGCACCGCCCAAACCAATGACCTTGATCGTCACGTTCTCTGGTTTGGCAACTCCAAGCGGGTTTTCTGTGGGATTATTCATGAGACTCCTTAGCGGGAGAAAATTTTACGGAAGAAGCCACCGGGAGAACGTTTCTGTTGCATCGAACCAAACTTTACGAGGCCAATGGCGGAGGAAAACTCCGGTTGATCCAGGGCCGACTTGATTCCGGCAATCGAATTGGCTTTACCAAGATGGCTAGGCAACTGGAACACTTTACTCGCAACGGTCTGGACGTGAGGGATGCGCGCGCCACCACCACAAATGAAAACGCCCGAGCGGATGTAATCGAGCAAATCGTGTTGAGCGAGGTCTTCTTCCACTAATTGGAAAATTTCTTCAACGCGAGCGGCCATGATGCTGCGGAGGTTTTCGAGATCGACGGTTTTGCCCGGCAAACCAAATTCATTGGTCAGTTCAATCTGTTGACCACAGATTTCTTCTTCAACGATCGCTGAACCATGCTGGATCTTCAGCTGTTCCGCGCGGCTCAACGGAACTTTCAGTCCATAACCAAGATCGTTGGAGATGTGATCGCCGCCGACCGCCAGCACGCCGCTGTGCTTCACGATGCCATCGGAATAAACGACGTAATCGGTCATTCCCCCGCCGATGTCGATAATCAGGGCACCGAGTTCCTTTTGTTCCTTGGTGAGAATGGCCAGTGAAGACGCGAGTCCGGTAAAAACGATTTCTTCGACGTCGATTTGCAGTCCCTTCACGACACGGATTGGATTCTGCAAACGATTAAAATTGCCGTGGACGACATGGACATCGACTTCAAGGCGAGAGCCGAACATACCAACGGGATTTACAATACCGTCCTGGCCGTCGACTAAAAACTTTTGGCGAACGGTATGAATGCAGGTATTGCCGGCCGGAAGATTAATCGCTTTGGCATTCTTCACGACGTCCTGCACATCTTCCTCCACGATCTCACGATCAGCCGACACGACCGGATGCACACCACGATTGTTCAAGCCGCGAATATGTCCGCCGGTAACACCGAGATAAACACTGCGGATTTCTGCGTTGGCCATTTCTTCGGCTTCAACGATGGCATTTCGCACATCTTCTTCCACCGCGACGGCATCCACGATTTCGCCTTTTCGCACACCGCGTGAGCGCGCCTGGCCGACACCTACAATGTTCAAGACACCGTTCTCGTTAAATTCCCCGACAACAACGCAAATTTTTGAAGTGCCTATTTCCAGGCCTACAATGATGTTCGAGGAATCAAACATGTTTCTTTTTGGTTCGAGAGGTTTTGACTGGGCGAACGCTAACGGGCTTCGTTGTCACCGGAGCACCTTGCATGAATGTCAGCGGCACGTTATTCGGAATTGAAAGATCGAGCGTCGCAATGGATTTTCCCCAACGCAAGGATTGATCCCAAATCAAACGCCATCGTTTCAGCTGCGTATCGAGACCAGCCAGCGGAAACAAAACTTCACTCCCCTGCCCTGTATAAACATGCAGCGTTTCGGGAACGGAAATATCAATGCGCTGAAAATCCACGAGACCCGCCATGGGAGAGCGTTCGAATTCTGCGAGGAATTTCAAAGCCGCTTTCACCTGTTCCGATTCCACCTGGCGTCCCGGCCGCAAATCGCGCGCTGTTACGCCCGAAATAATCGGTAGATGTTCCGGAGCAATTTCCGACGGCTTGCCACGCCAACGCGGATCCAAGGGCGGCATCACAAAACCGCCTTCGTCGATTTCGTAGATGCGGGCCGCATAACCACTCGGCGATTCAGGAGTGACCGCCCCACTCGCGCGTTCCATCAAAATAATGCGGGCCACTGCTTCACGTTCCACGACTCGAATATGCAAAGTGCGCGGCAAGACGCGTTCCACCGTGGCCGATTGAATCAAAGGCACCAGTTCCAAATCCCGTTTGACTCGCGCCAAATCAAGAGCAAGGAGGTTTTCCCCATTTTTGACCATGGCCCAGCGACGCAGTTGCTCTGGCAGAATAACGCCATCGGTTTGCACATCGACTTTTTGGATGGCAAAGGCGGCATTTTCATAAACGAACCGATCCAGCAACCACTTTCCGCCTTGCCAGAACACAAACAAAACGATGAAGACGCCGCTGATGATGCTGAGTCCAATGCCAAGCCAGCGCATCTGCATGGCGCGCACCTGTTGCGTGCTCAACTTCACGTCGAGCACGTGGTTGCGACCGCGCATCCGGTTTTTAGCTTTGCGTTTGAAGAAGATCATTTTTTGGAACGCCGCAAGGCAAGGTCCACCATGCGTTGGCAAAGTTCAGCGTAACTCAGACCCGCCACTTTCGCCGCGTCTGGCAAAAGACTTAACTCCGTCATCCCCGGAAGTGTGTTCACTTCCAACACGACGGGATCGCCATTCGGTTTCACCATCACATCGACGCGGGAGTAATCGCGTCCGCCGATGGCTTTGAAAGCGCCCACTGCGGCTTCCTGGATTTTCCTGGTTGTCGCCGCATCGAAATCGGCCGGACAAAAATGTTCGCTGGCGCCCGCGGTGTACTTGTTTTTGTAATCGAAATTGCCTTGCTTCACTCGCACCTCGACCACCGGCAGCGGTTTGTCGTCGAGAATGCCAACCGTCGTTTCACGACCGATGATCTTCTCTTCCATCAGCACTTGGGTGTCGAACTTGAACGCTTCAGTCAACTTTTCCGGCCATTCACTGACGTCGTTAACAAATTGCAATCCGACGCTTGATCCCTGGCGCACTGGTTTCAAAACGACTGGTGGTTGCCAGCCTTTCGGCCATGGCGTCTGAGCAGAATCTAAAATCTCAAAGCGCGCGGTCGGCACGCCTTTTTCCACGCATTTCTTTTTGGTGAGGACTTTATCGAAACCGATGCGGCTGGCTTCCGGATTGCAGCCGGTATAGGGCACTCCGAGTTTTTCCAGTTCGCGTTGAACTGTTCCATCTTCGCCGTAGGTGCCGTGCAAAGCGAGGAAGACAACGTCGGTTTTCGCCGGCAGGACAAAAGTACCATCACGCGGATCAACTTCCGTCACCTCGTGACCGAGCGAACGCAGGGCTTTCGCAACCGCCGCGCCAGTGCGCAGGGAAACTTCGCGCTCAGCTGACGGACCGCCGAGCATGACGGTAATATTCAGTTTTCTTGTCATCGGGAAATTGGCAACAAAAGCACTCCAGACAGACGGTAATTATTTACCGCTGGTGTCAGTGTCTTTGTGGCTAACGTCTTCTCCAACAATTTCAACTTCTGTGTGCAAATCGATACCGCGTGTTTCTTTTGCCCGCTGTTTCACGATAGCAATCAATTCGAGCACGTCTTTCGCGGTCGCATTGTCATCGTTGACGATAAAATTTCCGTGCACATCGGAAACCATTGCGCCACCGACCCGCGTTCCTTTCAGGCCAAGTTCATCAACAAGCTTCCCGGCCGGAATTGTCAGTGGATTCTTGAAAATACATCCCGCACTGGGTGCCGCGGGTTGGGATTTCCAACGTTTCTGGCTGAATTGATTCATCTTCTGCGCGATCTCTTCGGCAGTCGACAACGAGCCTTTCAAGGTGGCTCCCACTGCGATGTTCGTTTTCAACGAAGGGCAACAGCGGTATTCCACCTGGATCTCGTTTGCTTTCTGTTCGTAAATTTCTCCGTGGAAATCAATGAAGCGAACGGACTCTACGAGATCGAACGTCGCGCCGCCCATCGCGCCGGCATTCATGCGCAACGCACCGCCGACGCTTCCCGGGATACCTTCCAAAAATTCAAAACCCGCCACGTTATTCCGTCGCGCTTCCACGGAAACGTTCTTCAGTTTCGCACCGGCACCGCAAATCACGCGATCACCTTGAATAACAATCTGCGAAAAATTTGGGTGTCCCAAAGAAATCACCACACCACGAATACCACCGTCGCGGATCAACAGATTTGATCCGCGTCCGAGCGCCATCGTTTTAATTTCGTATTCCCGGCAGAAACGCATCACTTTGCACAGGTCCGCTTCTGAAACGGGTTCAACAAAGATGTCCGCCGTTCCGCCAACACGCAACGTCGTCTTCTTGGCCAACGGTTCGTCAATTCGAAGGACTGTTTCGACAGCCAATTTCGATTTCAGCTCCGCGTGAATCTGTTCTTTCGTAATGGACATTACGTCAAACATTCGCCTCCTTCGGTTGTGTCCGCAAAGGGCTGGCCGTGGCAAAAAAGTTCTTGGTTCCAGGTGGAATGGCTGCCGGAATAATCCGCGCTTGAGGAAATTCCTCC
>CBHTTJ010000144.1:0-15845 GCA_966095605.1 uncultured bacterium
TTCCGCTGCGGGAGTTTCAACTACTGGTTCCGCTTTCTTCTTCTTCGTAGTGGTCTTTTTCGTGGTAGCGGCTCGTGGCATATAAAAAATTTAATAGTCGGATTGATTAAAAAACCGGCAAGGCGTAAGGGCAGGGAAAACTGCTTACACTACACCTATAGATAGCCTAATTTGAATTTTTGTTCAAATCGGGGACTGATTTCCATCAGTACGGCAAGGGAAATCTTGCAGTCAACTCTCGCACACGCTGCCTGACCTGGTGCGCGGCGTCAACATTTTTGATGTCGAGCAGCACTTCACAAATCATATCGGCAATCGCCGCCATTTCAGCTTCTTTCATCCCACGGGTCGTGACCGCTGGAGTTCCGAGACGAATACCACTCGCTTGGAAGGGAGACCGTGTTTCAAAGGGAATCGTATTCTTGTTCGTGGTAATACCCGCTTCGTCGAGAGCGATCTGGCAGTCTTTACCGGTGATACCACGGGCGCCGACATCGACAAGCATCAAATGATTTTCCGTGCCGCCGCTGACGAGGCGATATCCATTGCGCAGCATGCCGTCGGCGAGAGCTTTCGCGTTTTTAACGATCTGCTGTTGATATTCTTTGAAACCTGGTTGCAGTGCTTCCTGGAAACAAACGGCCTTCGCCGCGATCACGTGCATGAGCGGTCCGCCCTGGATGCCCGGAAACGCCTGCGAATCGATTTCTTTCGCATACTTTTCTTTACACATGATCAAACCACCGCGAGGACCGCGCAAGGTCTTGTGCGTGGTGGTGGTCACGAAATCAGCATGTTCAATCGGGCTCGGATGAATTCCAGCGGCGACGAGACCGGCGATATGCGCGATGTCCGCGAGGAGATAAGCGCCGACTTCACGGGCAATTTCACCCATGCGTTTGAAGTCGATGACGCGCGGATAGGCGCTGGCACCGACGGTGATCATCTTCGGCTTGTGTTCGCGCGCCATGGCGGCGAGTTGATCGTAGTCAATACGTTCGTCGTCCTTGCGCACGCCGTAATGAACAATCTCAAAAAATTTTCCGGAGAAATTCGCTTTGTTCCCGTGGGTCAAATGACCGCCGTGCGTCAAATCCATGGTCAACATTTTGTCGCCAGGTTTGAGCATGGAAAAATAAACCGCCATGTTGGCGCCGCTGCCGGAATGAGGCTGGACGTTCGCATGTTCGGCACCGAATAATTTCTTCGCGCGTTCAATCGCGAGTTGTTCCACGGTGTCGACGTTTTCGCAGCCGCCATACCAACGCTTCTTCGGATAACCTTCCGCGTATTTATTGGTCAGCACGGAGCCCTGGGCTTCCATGACGGCGGGGCTGGTGAAATTTTCGCTGGCGATCAGCTCAATATTTTCCTGTTGGCGCTGGCGTTCGAGGAAAACAGCCTGGGCAATTTCAGGATCAACTTTATTCAGTTTCAATTCGGCAGGAGTAGAATGTGGTTCCATTTTTTTAACGCGTCGTTCGTGGCGGCCGCCTTCGAACTGAGCGGCGAGAAAAGCATCCACGATTTTTTTGGCGAGGTCGGGGGGAGTAATTTTCTGACCAAGACAAATAATATTGGCATCGTTGTGTTGACGACACAGTCTGGCCATTTCTTCGTTGAAAACCAAAGCGGCACGAATACCCGGCACCTTGTTGGCCGTCATGCTCATGCCTACGCCGCTGGTGCAGATTAAGATGCCGAGTTTGCTCTTTCCAGAAACGACGGCATCCGCCACCACGTGCGCAAAATCCGGGTAATCACAGGAAGCGCCGGAAAAAGGTCCAACGTCGGAGACGCTAACATTGTTTTTGGTGAGGTGCGCCTTCAGCTCTTCCTTCAACTGCAATCCACCGTGGTCAGAACCGATGGAAATAGTTGTCTCCGCCGGTTTGGCCGAGGAAGTTGGAGTTACGGTTTGTTCGATGAAATTCAGCATCGACGCAATCCCCTGCTCAATCTGGTCACGGCAATTAAGATACACATCATACGAACCACCAATCGGGTCCGAAATGTCCTTCTCGAAAATGTCCAACGTGTCGTCGAATTCCCGCAAGAGGAACGTCTTTTCCGCGGCATGCGGGTAAAGGAGATTCACGGAGTCCACATGGCTGTGGGTCATGCCGAAAATGTAGTCCGCCTGCTCAATTAACTCGCTGGTGAGCATGCGACTGCGATGGGATGAAATATCAATTCCCAATTCTTTCAAACCGCGCACGGCGTGGGCGCTGGCCGGTTGTCCATCGATTGCACCGACCCCGGCGGAGAACACTCGATACTCGCCACGTCCCTTCACGGCATGACGGAAGAGACCTTCCGCCATCGGGCTGCGGCAAATGTTCCCGGTGCAAACAAATAGAATCGTTTTCATCAAAAAGAGCGTCACAAATTGGGGCGTGCTGTGGAAAACGTCAACGGCGAAATGACCTATTTCTGGACAAAAGGCTTAAAGTCGACGCTTAGACGACGCTAAACCCGTCGGAGATCGTTATTTCGGGTATTTGCAATTGATCCATTTTTCTTCAAATCGGACAAAACAATTTCGATAAACGGTTGATATTCAATAGACTCGAATTCGTTCCTCATGCTCGTTATCGACTTTCCAAGACTCAGAAAACCGTTTCCGAGCCTCGTTATCGACTTTCCAAGACTTAGAAAACCGTTTCCGAGCCTCGTTATCAACTTTCCAAGGCTTGGAAAACCTTTCCAAGGGATATTTCCGGGATCGGACTAAGCCAAATCCGTTCTTTGCGCTAATTATTTTGGCAAACCTCGCCTTTTCCTCCAAACTCGCCCGGTGGGCATCACGCCTCAACAGTTTGAACAGATGCAGAAGCGGCTTCGCACCCCGTCTGCCGTCACCCCCCCCTCCCACACGGCGCGAACAGCCGAAGCCGTGCTCGAAGGCAGTGTTCGAACGATTTCCACACAGCATAAGGTCATTCTCGGTGTCGATCCGTCCCTCCGCGGAACCGGTTATGGAATGATCGAACTGGCCAAACCATTTCCGAGGACGCTTGCCCAGGGAACCATTTCCTGTCCGGCCGGGTGGGAACGTTCCCGTTGCCTGGTGAAAATTTCGCAGACGCTTCGCGCGTTGTTGCAGCAATATCGTCCCACCGCCTGTGCGATCGAAGGATTGTTTTACGCTCAGAATTTACAAACGGCCCTGATCATGGGCGAAGCGCGTGGAGCAGCTTTGGCTGTCATCGCGGAAGCCAACACAGAGATTTTCGAAATCTCCCCACGCAAAATGAAACAGGCGATCGTCGGTTACGGTGCCGCCCAGAAAATTGCCGTGGCAAAAATGGTGCAACGCATTTTGCAATTAGCAGAACCTCCTGCTCCGGACGCCGCCGACGCGCTGGCCCTGGCGCTGGCATTTGCGCAAGGCAACAGTCCGATGAGCCTTGGCGCACCGAAACGGGTGTGATTCTTTTTTTGGCAGCACGGGGTTTTGATTGCAATTTCCCCAACACTCCCCTACTCCATCACTTCAATCATTCATCCATATGATCTGGGACTTACATTGCCATATTGCCACGGTCGAAGGCCGCACGCCGGACGAACGCATGGCGCGTCTGATGGAACTGGCCACACGCATGGGCATCGAACGCGTCTGCATTTATATGGGCGAGAAATGGTCGAACGACCCGTCGCCTGCCGATTTCAAAAAACAAAACGACGACGTCCTGCAGGCGCTGAGCCATTGGCATCATCGCGCGGTTGGGTTCGTTTATCTGAATCCCAAACATGTCGATGCCAGTCTCGCCGAATTGGAACGGTGCGTCGCCAACGGGCCGATGGTTGGGGTCAAGCTCTGGGTCGCGGAACGCTGTAATTCGAAAAACCTCGATCCGATTGTGGAACGAGCGCGCCAGCTTAAAGCAGTCATTTTCCAACACACCTGGTTCAAAACCGGTGGCAACCAGGTGGGAGAATCGTCTCCATTGGATCTGGTGGAATTGGTGCAGCGTCACCCGAACGCGACTTTCATTTGCGGTCACACTGGCGGCGATTTTGAACGCGGCATCCGCGCGATCCGTCCTTACAAAAACATCTGGACCGACCTCGCCGGAGCCGATCCCACCAATGGCATCACCGAAATGGCTGTGCGCGAACTTGGCGCCGAACGCGTGTTGTACGGCAGCGACGCCGGTGGACGCAGCTTCGCCTCGCAACTTGCGAAGGTGCACGGGGCTAAAATTCCTGAAGCCGCCAAGCGCCTGATTTTTGGAGAAAATTTAAAACGCATTCTCACGCCAATTATGAAAGAGAAAGGCATGCTGTGAGACGCACCATCGTCGATACCAACATCCATTTGTTCCGCTGGCCGTACCGTCGATTAAATGGCGACGAGACTCACGACCTCGTCGACAAGTTGCGTCACTACAACGTCACGCAGGCCTGGGCGGGAAGTTTTGAAGGCGTGTTTCAATTCGATGTCAGCGGCGTCAATGAACGGCTGGCCCACGAATGCAAACAGCATGGTCATGGCATTCTCAACCCATTTGGGACAGTTAACATCGCGCTGCCCGATTGGGAGGAAGAACTGCGTCGCTGCCATGAAGTTCACAAAATGCCGGGCATTCGGTTGCACCCAAATTATCATGGCTACAAACTGGATGATCCGAAGTTTCTCCGCGTGCTGCAACTGGCGACCGAACGCCATCTGATTGTTCAACTCGTCGTGTCGATGGAAGACGTACGGATGCAGCATGAATTATTTCAAATCCCGAACACTGACCTGGCTCCATTGGAGAACGTGGTATCGCAAGTGCCCAACCTGCGGTTGGTGTTGGCCCAATGTTTCCGAGGGATCAACCGCCCCCTCCTGACGAAACTAGCCCAGACGAAAAAGGTTTTCCTCGAGATGTCCTCATTGGAAGGCGTTGCTGCATTGGAACCGTTGCTGAAACAAGTACCGGCATCGCAAATCCTGTTTGGATCGCACGCGCCATTTTTCTACTTCGAAGCCGCTTATTTGAAGACCAAGGAATCGGCGATGACCGATGAACAACGCGAAGCGATCCTGGAGAAGAATGCACGGCAATTGTTGCGGTGGTAAGAGACGGCCCCTCAACTAACTCTGGTTGGCAACAAGACGAGCGTAGTAGCCACCGCGCTTTTGTAGTTCTTCCGGGGTTCCGGCTTCCAACAAACGCCCATTTTCCAGGACGAAAATTTTATCCACACGTCGAATTGTCGCAAGACGATGCGCGGCGATAAGCGTCGTGCGACCCTGCATCAATTTCTGTAAACCGGTCACGACGAGTTCTTCATTTTCCGCGTCCAGCGCGCTGGTCGGTTCATCCAATAACAAAATCGGAGCGTCTTTCAGAAAAGCACGCGCGAGATTGATGCGCTGTTTCTCACCTACGCTCAGACGCGCCGCGCCCTCGCCCAACATCGTCTCGTATCCCTGCGGGAGCTTTTGAATAAAAATATCGGCGCTCGCTGCCACTGCGGCCGCTTCGATTTCTGCCCGGGTCGCGTCGGGTTTAGCGTAGGCAATGTTTTCCGCCACCGTTGCCGATAAAAGTAATGGTTCCTGCAACACAAGCGCGATGTTGGACCGCAGATACTTCAAATCGAACTCGCGAACATTGATGTCATCGATTTCCACCACCCCCTGCGTTGTGTCGAAGAAACGCGGCAAGAGATTCAACAATGTTGTCTTCCCCGCTCCACTCGGACCGATCAAAGCAACCGATTCTCCGGCATTAATCGAGAGATTCAGTTTCGAAAGCACTTCCCGCTTGTTTTCGTAGGCAAAGGAAAGATTGATGCAGTCGATTTTTCCGGTCAGCCGCTGGGATGGCTTCAGCGCCGTCGGAGAATTTTTGATTTGTTCCGGAGTATCGAGGATTTCGAATACTCGTTTCGTCCCGGCGCGGGCGCTCGCCACGGTGGCGCCGACATGCGAGAGCTGATTCAACGGCTCATAGAGCTGCGCGAGATAAGCAAGAAAAACGAGAAGTTCACCAAGGGTCAGCTTATTCATCATCACCTCGCGCACGCCGAGCCAGGTCATCCCGGCAATTCCAATACCGAAGACAATGGCAATGCCAAACCAATACAACAATTCGGCGCCGTGCTGTGAAATGCGGCGCTGCTCGGCTTCTGCGACCTGCTTTTCAAACAAATCCTTTTCCACCTGTTCGCGCGTGTAGCTTTGGATCAATTGCATCGCCGCAATGCTTTGTTGCACGAGCGAAGTGGCTTTGCTGTCTGCTTTTTGAGCTTCATCCGTACGCACACTCATGCGACGCCCCAGAAATTTGATCACAATCACAAGGATCGGCACCGTTGCGAGGGCGCACAACGTGAGGCGGACATTCATTCTCATCATCACGGCCGTCATCACCAGCAACGAAAAGAATGCCGTCACAAATGTGACGAGGCCTTGCTGGAAAAGCGTTTGAAAGGAGTAGGAATCCCACGTCGCGCGATAAATGAGGTCCCCAGCATTGGCGCCTTGATGAAATCGAAGCGAGAGGCGTTGCAGATGGGAAAACAGTTCATTGCGCACGCGCGTCAGCCCACGCAGGCCAATGCGGATCGCCAGGAAATTTTGCCAAGCCTGTAGTCCACCTTGCCCGAAGTGCAGGATAAAAATGAGGCCGCTCAAAAAAGCAACGAGGCGTGCTTGCCCGAGGTTTCCCAAAATCTCCACACACCAGCCCGGCAACGGTTTGTTTCCAAGAACAGAATCAACGAGAAGAGCCAATGGCCATGGCTTTAGAATGTTCAGACCGATACTCGCGAGCATCAACAAAAAGACTACGGCGAGACGCGAGGCGTCTGGTCGAAAGTAGTTCAGCGCGCGCAGAACATTTCTCATTGGCCGAGAGCGAGATTAGGCAGAAGACGACGGAGCGCGAGGAAAATTCACGTCACCCGTGGGTCTCTCCGAGACAAGTTTCTTGTAACTTTCGATCATTTCCTGCCCACTAACCCGGAATCCTATGATCCACCTGCGTTCTTTTGTTTGCACGATTCTCCTTGCCCTGTCGGTTTCAGCTTTTGCGGCGAAGCAGCCAAACTTCGTCATCATTCTGGCCGACGATTTGGGTTATGGAGACTTAAGTTGTTACGGCCATCCCACAATTCAAACGCCGAACCTGGATCGCATGGCGAAAGAAGGGATGCGTTTCACCGATTTTTATGTAGCCGCCCCTGTCTGCACTCCAAGTCGAGCCGGACTTCTTACCGGACGTCTCCCCATTCGCAGTGGCATGGCTGGGACGTTCATGACGCGCCATGTGTTGATGAGCAATTCCACCGGCGGTTTGCCCACCAATGAAGTCACGATCGCCCGGGCGTTGAAGCAAAAAAACTACGCGACTATGGCCGTTGGCAAATGGCATTTGGGTCATCACCCGGAATTTCTTCCGACGAGCCATGGCTTCGATCATTTTTATGGCCTGCGCTTCTCGAACGACATGGAACCCGCGCCAAAGATTCCGAAGAAAGCGTCGATGAATCTGAATCCTGATCCCAGCTGGTGGAACGACAAGTTGATGCGCGACGACAAAATTATCGAGGAATCAACGGATCTGCGCACTTTGACCAAACGGTACACTGCGGAAGCGGTTAAATTCATTCACGACAACAAGAGCAAACCTTTCTTCCTCTACTTCGCGCATACTTACCCGCACGTGCCATTGTTCCGATCGAAAGATTTCGAGAACAAAAGTCTGCGTGGACTTTACGGCGATGTCGTGCAAGAACTCGATTGGAGTGTTGGCGAAGTTTTGGAAACTCTCCGCAAAGATAAGATTGCCGAGAACACCCTGGTTTTTTTCACGAGTGATAATGGTCCGTGGTTGGTGAAAGATCTTGTCGGCGGTTCTGCCGGACTTTTAAAGGATGGCAAGAACAGCACGTTTGAAGGTGGGATGCGCGAACCAGGCATCGCGTGGTGGCCGGGAAAAATCAAAGCCGGTGAAATCACCCATCATCTCGCCTCGACGCTCGATCTTTTCCCCACCATCACGAAACTCGCCGGACTTGAACCAGTCAAAGACCGACCGATGGATGGATTTGATATTTCTCCGATTCTTTTTGAGAATAAGCCGAGCCAGCGAGATGTGATGTTCTATTATAATGGCGAACGTTTATTTGCGGTGCGCAAAGGCGCTTACAAGATGCACATCTTCACCTTTACCGGCTATAGTGGTGTTCCGGCAGAAAAACAGGATCCACCCCTGCTCTACAATCTCCAGCATGATCCGAGCGAACGCTTCAACATCGCCGCCGACCATCCTGTCATTATCACCGACCTCCAATCCGAAATTGCAAAGCACCAGGCGAATCTTGTTCCCGGCAAGCCGCAATATTGATGCGCGGCACCTTCATCTTTCCCAAAAACCAATAAGGTCCGCGCGGTTTTGCTATTTGTAACACGCGCTTGGCTCGAAATTAACGTTTCGTTAACCTGTTAAACGATGAGTTGGTCTTCAGTCATTGCGATTCTTGCTTGCGCGGGATTTGTCCAGGGATTGACCGGCTTCGGTTTCGGATTGGTCTCAATGTCGCTGCTCCCGGCGATCATGGACCTAAAACAAGCCGCCGCGATCGGTACTTTCTACGGGTTGCTTGTGACTATCGGAACGTTCCTGCGTTTTTATCGCGATTATAATTGGCGACTGGGACTGCCGTTCCTTATTAGCATGTGCGTCGGCGTGCCGGTTGGCGTTTATTTTCTGGATAGATCGTCTGAAACCCTTTTGCTCAAAATTCTCGGAGGATTGATGATCGTTTTCGCATTCCGTGAATTTTTCTTCAAAGCAGAAGCGAAAGCGATCCATCCCACACTGTCCGTTCCCATGGGACTTTTCAGTGGCAGCTTGAGCGGGGCGTTCAATCTCGGTGGAATCCCGACGGCAAGTTATGCTTATGCGCATCCCTGGTCCAAAGGCCAAACCATGGCGTTCCTACAGACGATGTTGATGTTGAGTTCTTCCCTTAGGCTGCTGCTTTACGGAAAATTTGGATATCTCAAAGGCTTCTCCTGGACGTTTGGTGCTGCCGTGGCAATCCCGCTCTTCGGGGCGATGTTTTTGGGGCATTACGTCATGGATCGCGTGCAGACAAAGCATATGCGACGCGGAATCTTCGCTTTCATTGGACTGGCCGGTGTCTATTATCTCGCCCTGCACTGAGAACGGTGCAAACAACAACCAGTGAATTACAAAATTTGTACGACGTCGGCCCCCCCGAAATTAGATACGGATTGGAACTCCCCTGCATGGGCGGGCGCCGAAACGGCTGAAATCGAAAATTTTCGCCCCGAAAGTAGCAGTCATCGACCAAAGACGCTGGTTCGTGTCTTGCACAACAGCGAGGGCCTTCACGGCATCTTCCAGGTGCACGATCAATTCGTGCGCTGCATTCGCCCGAATTATTTTGATGAAGTATGGAAAGACAGCTGCGTGGAGTTTTTCCTGCAACCCAAACAAGACAAAGGTTATTTCAATTTCGAGTTTAACTGCGGAGGCGGCTACCTTTGTTGCTATATCACCAACCACGAGCGTGCACCCGGCGGCTTTAAAGAGTTTGTAAAACTACCTTCGGAAATCGGGGATCAAATCCAGGTTCGTTCATCCCTTCCGAAAATCGTTGAGCCGGAAATCAAAGACCCGATCGTCTGGACGCTACAGTTCTTTATCCCCTTGGCTGTCATGGAACACTATGTGGGACCGATGCAAAGCAAAGCATCGACGTGGAAAGGCAACTTCTTCAAATGCGCTGAAGAAGTTTCCCATCCCCATTGGGCTTCGTGGTCACCGGTAGATGAATTTAATTTTCATCTGCCCCGGTGTTTCGGAACTTTGACGTTGGCCTGACCAAACACGAGGAACTTACGGCACAACCGCGCCGTGACGTTCATCCGTTCCGAGGATGAAGGACCGGATATATTCCGAACGAATCACAAACCCGGCATGCCCGTCGGCAAAGACAACGTTCCCGCCGTCCTTCCCATGATTATCTCCTTTATCTGGATAATCCTCGTTGGGACGCGAAGTGTCGGTCGCTGACTGGTCGTCGGCATCATAGATTAACCATACAGTGGATGGATTAGCCTTCGAAGGACCGTTTGGAGCGACAGAAAAATCCCATTGGGGAAAACTTGTCTGTGAAGTGGCGTAAACGTGATTGGCTACGGACTCCTGAGTCTTGCGATCATTGAGCGTCGCAGACGAACTCGTCCCTGTATTGCCCGCCATGAAACCTGTGACTTCGTAACTGTGGCCGGTCGTCCCATTTCGACCTAGCGCATTGTCCTGAAGCAGAGTCACAATTTGAAAACGGTCGTGCAGGCGGGTCGCATATTCAGGAGGCACGCCGGAGACAATTACGGATGGATAAATCGTTGGCGCAATCACTTTAATATCGTTGACGTTGTTCTTCGTGGACGGGCAGATAAAGCTCTTGATGCCGCTCACGTATTTCGGGAACAACCAATTCAGATCGTCGTCGGAATAGTTTCCTGTTCCTGTGAGGGCGTGTTTATCGTCTTCGTCGGCATACAATTGACTGCCAGTGCCCATCTGCTTGCAGTTATTTAGACAGGCGATACGGTTGGCTCGTTCTTTCGCCTTGGACAGGGCAGGCAAAAGCATAGCTGCGAGAATAGCGATGATGGCGATAACAACGAGCAGTTCAATAAGCGTGAACGCTTTGGATTGTTTTAACTGAGACATGCGGAGTTTGAGGGTTTTTTAGACAATAACAGGGTTTCCCCTAAAATCAAATTCCTTAGATTCTCATGAAAAATGCAATTGGTTTACCGCACTTTCCCCCATTTTCCCGCGAACCGACCTGGTCAAAGACAAAAAAAGTCTGGAAAAAACTCTCGGAAAGTTAAATACATTCGCTACCCCAAGCATCCAACATCATTATATGACGCCTAAAAAGAATACGCCTACGGAACTGAATCTTGGAATCAATCGCCGCCGTTTTATCTATTACTCTGCGATGGCTGCCACCGCAGCCGGTATCACAGGTCCTTTGCTGGCCAAGCCCAAGATTAAATCCGCCAACGAAAAACTGAACATCGCCGGCATCGGTTGCGGCGGAAAAGGCGCCACGGACATCAAAGGCGCGTTTGATGCAGGCGCCAATATCGTTGCTCTCTGCGATGTGGATGAAAATACGCTCAATAAGTCCAAACAATCGTATCCCGGCGCCACCCTCCACCGTGATTTCCGTAAGATGCTCGAGAAGCAGAAGGACATTGATGGCGTTATCGTGTCCACTCCTGATCATCAGCACTACATCGCCTCCATGCTGGCCATTAAGGCGGACAAACATGTTTATTGTCAAAAGCCTCTCACTCACACGATCTGGGAAGCGCGCGAACTCGGCAAAGCCGCCCGCAAACACAAAGTCGCCACGCAAATGGGGAACCAGGGACATTGCGGCGAAGGTGTTCGTGAACTTTGCGAAATGATCTGGGCAGGAACGATCGGCGAAGTGCGTGAAGTCCATTGCTGGACGGATCGTCCTATCTGGCCGCAGGGCTTGAATCGCCCGCAAGGTTCCGATCAGGTTCCAGCTAATCTCGACTGGGATCTCTGGCTCGGTCCGGCTCCAGTACGCCCTTTTAAGAAAGATTGGACCGCGGAAGAATCCAAAGGCTGGAAGCGTGCCGGCGGAAGTCCCGTGTATCATCCTTTTTCGTGGCGCGGTTGGTGGGACTTCGGTTGCGGCGCTCTCGGCGACATGGGTTGCCACATTATGGATCCATCGAACTGGGCTTTGCACCTCGGCGCTCCTACTTCCGTCGAAATGATCGAGCAGGAAGGAATGACGAAGGAAATGGCTCCTCGCGCCGCGGTCATTCGCTATGAATTCCCTGAACGTAAAACACCGCATGGCGTTATGCCTGCCTTGACGTTCTTCTGGCACGACGGTGGCAAGAAACCAGAAAAGCCAGCGGAACTCGAAGCCGCCAAACTCGGCGACAACGGAACCATTTTCATCGGCAGCAAAGGCAAGCTGATGTGCGGAGCTTACGGCGGCGACGGCACGTTGTTACCGGAATCAAAGATGAAGGATTTCAAAAAACCGGAAAAAACACTGCCCCGCGTGCCAGATAACGATCCTTACAAGGATTGGCTCCGTGCCGCAAAGGGCGGCCCGGCGGCGTGCTCAAATTTCCCGGATTATGCGGCCCCGTTCACCGAAACGGTGTTGCTCGGCAACCTTGCTCTGCGCCTCGGCAAGAAACTCGAATGGGATTCGAAACACATGAAAGTGAAGAACGCGCCTGAGGCCGATATCCTGATCAAGAAGGAATACCGCAAAGGCTGGAAGGTTTAACTCTCGTCTTTAAACAAAAAAGCGGCGACCGAAAGGTCGCCGTTTTTTTTTATGCGGGACAACCGAAACGATAATGCGCTTCAACGTTGTCAACTTCCAGGGATTTGCACACATGTTCGCGGGCAAGCAAGCCCGCGGCAGTCTTGATCATGTTATCAAATCGCACACCCCGGATAGGCAGACCATTGTGTCGGATGTCGTTGATGATGTAACCCTTTTCCAGCGCCTCGGCCAAAAACTCTTCGCAAGCCACCGGATCATCCGTTTCGAAGTTTTTCATCCGTTCGAAACCACGGTCCCGCATCGCATATTCCACGTCGTATTTCGCCATCATAAAAGCCACCTCTCTTTCTTCCGCACGGTAGACCTCGAAATTACGAACCGCAATAAACGATCTGAAAAAATCTTTCCCGGAAATCCACTATTTTGCCACCGTCCACAACAAACCGTTCGCCAGCAATCGCAGGTAATCATTTGACTGCGCTGTTTTCATGTCGTGTCCCAAAGTCGTGGCAAAGACGCGGCCTTTACCGAAATTCTGCACCCAGCCGACAATGTGTTCGCGACCGTCCTGCGGGCTTTTGGCCTTGAGCAGCGGATGACTTTCGGAAAGGAATTCAATGGTCTGATACAGTTCATCCCCTTCCGTCTTCCAGTCTGCGGGAAATTCTTTTGTGACTGGATGATCTGGATCAAGCTTCACCGTGGAGAATGACTGGTAAGAATCATGTAATTTTGAACGCATTCCGCAAAAGTCTTCCCAATCCCGAATCTTCTCTGATTTTCGGAACGCATGAACCGAACAATGGATCAACACCGTCGGCTTGCCTGCGCGTGTTGCATTGATCGCATTTTCCAGGAGCGCCGCGTCAGCTTCATCGAAACAAACGTCATAGACCAAAACATCATACGCTTCTGCAAAGTCTTTCTGTTTCAGAATATCCAGACCGAATTTCACATCGAAGGCCGCCCCGGTGAGTCGTGACAGGTTCGAAGTCAAATGCGGCGCGAGTTTTTCGTAATCGTGGTAGCCGCCACCAGTGAGGAACAATCCTTTCAACGCCGATGCCTTCACCGCTTTCTTTTCGGAAATACACCAGAGGTTTTTATGCGTGCGGATAAATAGCTCGCCGTTCGAAACAGCGAGGGAGCCGTTGGTCAATTCGTTGCCGATGGAATTGACTTCCGGTGCTTCAAAGTTCGGACTCGCCTTCAAAATGATGCAATCGCCGGATTGGTTCAAAATATAAATCCTGTCTCCTGACAAAACCATTGAGGACCACGAATCGTTCTTCGGCCCTTTGCCATTGAGTCGCTCTTTCCAAATCACTTTGCCGGTTTTCAGTTCAATGCATTCCCCCAGTCCGGGTGTGTTCTGCACGTAAATGTGTCCGTCATAAATCACGCCGCAGCCGAGGTAATTATCGGTGCGCGGACGTTCCCAGAGCTTGTGCGTTTTGGTCACATCACCGTTGCCACCCAATTTCACGGCAATGGTCGTTCCGTGAAAACCGCCCATCGCCACGACGACACCTTCGCCATAAATCGCCGACGAATAGATCAAGGGATTAAGCCCGTCGCAGTGCCACCATTCTTTTCCAGTCTCAGGATCGTAGGAAACCAGCTTTCCGGCCAGGCTCACGATCAATTCATCGCGCCCGTTCGCCTGCACAAGAATCGGCGTGCTCCACGAACCAATCTGTCCGTCCTTTTGTCCGGCGAAGCCATCCGTGCGACTCGCCGGTTGCACTTCAGGAATATCGACCTGCCAGGCCTTTTTCCCGGTCTTCTTTTCCACCGCGATGAGAAAACTCCGTTCACCGGGACCGAAGTTTAAAATGCAAAGATCTTTGTAAATCACCGGCGACGCCGCGTAACCCCACGTATGTTTCTGCTTGCCCAGATCAAGATGCCAAAGTTCTTTTCCATTCAGGTCGTAGCAGAACATTCCGGCAGAACCAAACCACGCGATCACCCGTTCGCCGTCGGTCACCGGTGAAGCCGAGCACGGCGGGTTCTGGTCGTGGGACACTTCGGCTTCATGATAAACTGTGCCGGCTTCCCACAATTTTTTCCCGTTCGTGCGATCGAAACAGACAAGCAACCTGCGGTCTCCGTCTTCAATCGCCTGCGTCACAAAAACTTTCTCACCCCAGACGATCGGTGTGGAATTCCCCCGATCGGGCAGCGACGTTTTCCAGCGAACATTTTCGGTGGCGCTCCAATGCCGGGGAAGATTGGTTTCGCTGGTGATACCAAGTCCGTTTTCTCCGCGCCACGCCGGCCAGTTGTTCGCCAGGACAACGGTGCACAGGAAGAAAAACATCGAAAAACCAAAAAGGCGCTTCATGCCAACCCACAATAAAGATTTAACTTAAAATGGAAAGTGTTCTGAACTGACGCGCCAGATTTCTGTTTCATAAAAGTTTCGAACCCGTTGTAGGAATAATCAGTATATGGAATTCGTCGTCGGACTGACTTTCGACCAGCTTTTTCCGGGCTAAAATAGCGGGCAAATGGAACCATCTTCTCAAACTAATCCCGGAAACAATCGCTGGAGTACGGAAACACCAGCCCCAGGTCAACGTGTCATGGTGACGACCGCCAATTACCGTTGCCTCGGTTACGTTGACCCTAAAGGCGTTTGGCGCCAAAGCTTCAGCGGCGATCCATTGGAACGCGTGATCGGCTGGGAAGCCATCGACACGGTGCGGAAAAACTGATCCGTTCGCTTCGATTTGTCCCCGGGTTTGTGTTACGAACCCGTGCAGACGGGTTGAATTCTGCCTTGAGCATTGATTTTTCGTCCGTTAAGCTTCCCCTCCTCTGTGTCGTTGACCAGAGTTAACCCAGAAAAAGATTACACACGTTTATGGCACTCCGCTTAGGTGATGAAGCGCCGAATTTTTCGGCAGTAACAACTGAAGGTCAGATCAATTTCCACGAATGGCTTGGCAACGGCTGGGGCGTTCTGTTCTCACACCCGAAAGATTACACGCCGGTCTGCACGACCGAACTCGGCGCGGTGGCGAAGATCAAGAGCGAATTCGACAAGCGTAACTGCAAAGTTGTCGCGATCAGCGTAGATGGCATCGAATCACATCACGGCTGGCTCTGCGACATCAATGAAACGCAGAATACCCGCATGAATTTCCCGATCATCGCCGACCCGGATCGCAAAGTCGCGAACCTCTACGACATGATCCACCCGAACGCTGACGACACATTCACCGTTCGTTCTGTTTTCGTCATCGGACCCGACAAAAAGATCAAGCTGACGATCACCTATCCCGCATCGACCGGTCGTAACTTCCTCGAAATCCTGCGCGTGATTGATTCCCTGCAATTGAGTGCGAAGCACAAGGTCGCCACGCCGGCGAATTGGGAAGACGGCCAGGAATGCATCATTTCGCCCGCCGTGAAGGACGCTGAGGTTCCAGCGTTGTTCCCGAAAGGCATGCGCAAAGTGAAGCCATACCTCCGCTACACGCCGCAGCCGAACAAGTAATCGGTTA
>CBHTTJ010000145.1:0-15533 GCA_966095605.1 uncultured bacterium
AACGATGCAGAAACAGAAGTCAGAAGGCGGAGAACAGAGGTCAGAAACCTGAAGTCGGAAGCCGGAAGACAAAAACAGAAAGAAACAAACATATGAAAACAGAAATAGCTAAAACAATTCCCGACCTCCTGACGCAGTCTCAGGACGCTGCCAAAGGCGTAGCGATGGTCGGCCAGATCATCAATCTGGTACACAATAACCAGGTAGCCGTTGAAACGGATATTGCCAACCTGCTTGCCCGCCGCGACGCCTATGAGGCCGGCAAGGTTGTGCTAAGCAGTCGGCGCGGTGCGGTGCGTGATCTAGGCGATGTCGTCGTTGACCAGTTGTCGATCAGCCGCGATGTGTTCAAGCCGATCCTCGGCAAACAACACTCGGAAAGCTGGACGATCGCGGGTTTCCCAAACTCGCTCGCGATACCAACCTCAACCGCGCAGATGCAACCGATGTTGCAGTCGATTGAGACATTCCTGACGAATAATCCTTCTTATGAGGTGCCTTCGTTAAATGTCACCGCCACCCACATGCATACGCTCTTCCAGGACCTGAGCGCGGCGCGTGCGGCAGTGAACAGCCAGGAGGTGGAGATCGGCAATCTGAAACTCGCCCGCGATGCGGCTGCAGATCAATTACGCACTCGTTTGCGTGACCTGATGACCGAAATTGCCATGCGCATCGGTCCATTGGATCAGCGTTGGAAAGCTTTCGGCTTTAACCTGCCGGGCGCGGACGTGACACCGGATGTAGTCACCGGGCTAAAGGCAACGTTGATTGGTCCAACGGCGGCGGCTCTGAAATGGGACGTTGCGCCTCGCGCCGAATACTACCGTGTCTGGTTGAAGGTGCACGGTTCCACCGCTGATTACGAGCCGATGGGTTCGCCAGCCGATCTCGACTTCACCCTCGAGAATCTGCCTGCGAACTCGACGTTGGATATCGTGATTTCGGCGGTAAACAACGGCGGTGAATCCGCGTTGTCGGAACCGATTACGATTACGACGCACTAAGCGTGAAGCGCTGCGCGCTTCGAGTTCAAGGTTTGAAGTTTAAAGTTCAAAGTTGAACGGTGGATAGACCAAGCCGCCCGGAGAAATCCGGGCGGCTCTTTTTTCTGCAAAAACTCGGTAAGGATGCGTTCCATCGCGTCCCTGACTGGGCCGGGAGAGATGGTTAAAGGAGGGGTTCGGACCGCGTACGCGGAATATGGCCTTTGAACGTAAAAAACAACGGGCTCATAATGGGACGCGGATGGAACGCGTCCTTACCATGAAACAGAGCCGCTTGAACGCCCCTGACGACAATATCGGGCGTGACACGAAGAGCTGTTAATGGTCTTATGACCAAGGTTTTGTTCCTCCCCCGGACACTTAAATCTCATGTTTAAAAAAACGCTGGTTACGGTGGTGGTGTGTACGCTTTTTGCGTCAATGGTTTCGGGTGGTGAATCGCCTTTCGCAGAATTTGATCAATGGCATCAAGAATACCGGAACAATGGGCATCGCCAGGACCCTGCATCGCTTAATAAAGGCATCGCCGCCGCAAAGGCGCGTCGCGCTGCGCTCAAGCAATTGATCAAGGAAGATCCGGAAGCGGCCTTGCGCGTCGCGGAAATTCACCGCGATCGCAGCCAACTGCCAAAGGAAATCGCGGACTTGCTGGAAGAAGAGGTTTCTGTCTCGGGCCGTTACAGCGTCTCGTGTCTCACGCCCTTGCGCGGTGAATCGAATGGTGATCCGAAGATGCTTCGCACTTTTACCGTGAACGGTCGTCAATTTCAGGTGCACGGTGAGGAGGACAAGCTTCCGGCGTTGACGACCGAATCGATCTCGGCGACGGGCGTGGCGGTAGACAACGAAATGGCCTGGGCGAGCGGACAACCGATTCTTTCCTTTGGTGACTCCAGTGCGGGCAGTTCAGATGTTTATCAACGTCCTTCGACCAACTGGACTTACGGCAACAAAAAAATCCTCGTCATCCGCATCGATTTTCCGGATCTGCCAGGGGAACCGGTTTACGTCTATAACACCAACCTCACCATGACCACGAACTATTGCGTGAATGTATTTAACAACACGAATGGCGTGCGGGATTTTTATAAACAGAATTCGTTCGGCAAAACGGATCTGCTCATCAGCACGACGGATGTGACGCCCGTGTATCGCATGCCGAGCAATGCGGTCTGGTATGCGCAAGGCGATGGCAATCGTTTCTTTGGCGCGGAAATGCAGGCCGTCGCCTACGCCGCGGCCGAGGCCGATGGATTTCATTTCACGAATTACGATCGCATCGGCCTGGTCAATTCCTACATGGGCGGGCTTTCGAATTCTTTGATGCATTTTGCGGGGCAAGGTGAAGTTGGAGGGAGATATTTCTTCATCAATGGCACCTACGACTTTTCCGTGCTGGCGCATGAATTCGGCCATACCTACGGCGTTTATCACGCGAACTATTGGAAGAACCGCGCGGGCACGACCGTGGGCAGCGAAGCGGATCACCTCGCCAATTTCCAAAATGGCGAAATCTATTCGGTCAGCGAGGAATATGGCGATATCTACGACATGATGGGCAACGGCGTCGATATGCGTCATCACTTCAATCAGTGGTTCAAAAATCTGCTCGGATGGGTGCCGGATGCGTCGACGACGACCGTGACGAACTCCGGCGTTTACCGAATTTATCGTTTCGATAACGAAAGCGTTGATCTCACCGGCACAAATAAATTTGCGCTGAAAATCTGCCGCGATTTCATGCGCGATTATTGGGTCGGATATCGCTGCAACATCACCAATCTCACGAACGGCGCTTATTTGCTTTATGGTTACAACACCAATCGCCAGAGCGAGCTCCTCGATTGCAATACGCCAGGAAGCAACCTCTTGGATTGTGCGGTGAACATCGGACAAACGTTTACGGATACGAACGCGGGTGTCTCGATCATGCCTCTTTCCAAAGGCGGGGTGGCGCCAAATCAATACCTCGATGTCCAGGTGAACTTACAACCGCGTCTCTCCTTTGCGTCGCTGGTGACGGGCGCAGAAACAACGGAAGCAACGGTCAGCGCCACGGTGGAACGCCTTGGGAATTTCAATGGCGTCACGACGGTAAAATATTCGTGCGTTGACGGCACCGGTTTGCATGGCGCAACGAACGGCGTCCATTATATCGCATCCTCAGGCACATTGACCTGGGGCAATGGCGACAGCACGAAACGGACGCTGACGTTTTCGGTTTTGCCTTTTGCGACCAGCAATGGTTATCGAAACTTCACGATTGTCCTGTCGAATCCGACCAACGGCGTCGTGATTAATCCTTACAAACATACCATCACGCTACGGCCGCCAGGAAATGCCATTTATGGATTCTCTTCCGACCTGCCGATGCAAACGATCTACAGCATCGCCTTGCAGCCGGATGGAAAGATACTCGCTGCGGGTGAGTTCACCAATTCCGGTGTGGCGCTGACCGGACGCGACGCTCGTGCTGGTGGATTTACGCGATTAAATGCCGATGGCACGCGGGATTGGTCATTTCTTACTTCCCCGGGAGCGAACAATTCTATTGTAAAAATCAAACGCCAACCGGATGGAAAAATTCTTATCGCGGGCAATTTCACCACCGTGCATGGAATTCCGCGGACGAACATCGCACGGTTGAATGTGGATGGAACTTTGGACACGACATTCGTCGGGCCGACTTTGAATAATCAGATTCAGGACCTCGCCCTTCAACCCGATGGAAAGATTGTCATTGTCGGAGATTTTACCACGGTGGCAGGCATTACCGCGAAAAAAGTCGCGCGGCTGAATCCGGATGGCAGCGTGGACTTTATTTTCAATCCTGCTGGATATTTTTCCAGCTTTAGCCTGAAGGCGGTCGTCCTGGACAACTACAGCAGCGACAGCGCGAATGAAGTGCGGATCCTGATCGCCGGGGGCATCAGCCGCGGCCCCACAAATGGGATCATTCGTTTGAAATCAAACGGCGCCATTGACCCTGCGTTCATCCTTGATGGCACCGCGGGCAATTCGGCCGGAAACAGCGTCGCCATTCAGCCAGATGGAAAAATTTTGCTTGGCGGATTTTTTACCGCCTTCAACGGGAATTCCAATTACGCGGGCATGGTGCGGCTGAACTCCAACGGCAGTCATGATACTAATTTCCATATCTCCATCATCGACCGGGGATATCCTGGATTTCCAATCTGCCTGGAGCCGCAAGCCGACGGGAAAATTATGGCCGGCGGAATTTTCACCGTGCTGAACGGTCTCACCAATAACAACATCGCACGCCTTACCGAGAACGGTGGAGTCGATCCGGAATGGGACAACGGTCTCGACAGCGAAAACGGCTGTCAAAACTGGATCTTTACCATGGCGCGGCGGCCGGACGGAAAACTATTGGCGGCATCGACGAGCAATGGCTGGCCGATCCGCGGAGGCGCGAATCCGCTGCAACCGCTTTATACCGGTATTACGAATCACTATGGCATCGCGCAGTTCACCACACCCAACCGCACCGCCCGTCCGAACACGACGATCAATATTCCCGTGCAACGCGTCAGCGGCGCTGACGGCAATGTGCGTCTTGATTTCAGCACACAGAGTGACACCGGAATCGCCGGCACCGATTTCGTTGGACAGGGGGGGACTCTGAATTGGAGTGCGGGCGATAGCAGCGTGAAAATGATCGCTATTTCAATTCCGGCAAATGCGACGGATGGACGTGTGTTTAAAGTGAACCTCGGCCTTCCACAAGGTGGCGTTCTGCTCGGAGAAATCCAGCAGACGGTCGTGACGATCAGCACGAATTACAATTACGAAGTTTGGCGCAGCGAACAGTTTTCCGGCACGGATTTATTGGATGACAACATCAGCGGCGCGTTTGCGAGCATCACGTCGGATGGATTGAAGAATTTTTACAAGTATGCCTTCGGTTTTGATCCGCATGTCACAGTCACTAATAATCCGATGAGTGTGAACCTGGTTGGCGATCGATTGCACATCACCTTCCCGCGCGATCCGATCAAAACGGACTTAACGTATGAAGTCCAGGCGAGCACCAATCTGCTGAACTGGGATACACTCGCTCGTAGCGTGGCGGGCGCGGCGACTTTAAACTTGAATGCGTTTGCGGTTTCGGAAACGCCGACGAATTCCGTGATTAACGTCGCGGTGGATGACCTGGCGACCACCTGGAATACATCGCCACGTTTTATACGTTTACGCGTGTCCAAGTAATTACCGCCAAAGCGACGGCGTTAACGGGTTCAACGTGGTTTGATCAATCCGGCCTTCACGAATGGGTCCAGGTATTGGCCGTAGCCCTCCCCTTCCATCTTTTCGACGGGGATAAAACGAAGCGATGCCGAATTAATGCAGTACCGCTGGCCGGTGGGGGCCGGACCGTCATCGAACAAATGGCCAAGATGAGAATCAGCGTTTTTAGAACGCACTTCCGTTCGGACCATGCCATGAGAACGATCCGATTTTTCTACGACGTTGGTTCCTGCGAGCGGACGCATGAAACTCGGCCAACCGGTTCCGGAATCAAATTTGTCCAGCGAACTGAAGAGTGGTTCGCCGGAAACGATGTCCACGTAAATGCCGGGTCTATGATTGTCCCAATAGGCGTTGTTAAAGGGAGGTTCTGTCCCGCACTGTTGAGTCACGCGATATTGCAACGGATCAAGTTTCTTCAAAGCTTCCGTCGTGGGTTTGTTGGAACTGTTCATAGAAAGATTCGTTTCCGATTGAAAATGGGGACCGGCGGCAATATCGCGGCTGCATCCGACGATCAGCAAAGAGCCGATCGCCAATAGCAAAAGACATTGTCCTGACGCCCTCACCTCAAGCTAAGGTCGCCAAGGGTTTTCCGTTTGCAAGGGGAAAACAATGATCGTTTGATGATCGAATGACCAAAGCGCCAGGGCGAGTAAGCGTTAGGTTTCCCAGGGCAAACCAGCCGTCAAATCAAAGTCTGGAAAGTTGCACACTCTCGCCGTATTCTTTACCCCAATGTCCGCCCGGAAAACTCTACTGCTTGTCTGCGCATTGTTTTTTTGTGCGTTTGTCTATGCTGATCCGCTGAATGTACTCGTCGGTGATCTTACTTTTAACCGGCCCGAGGACTGGATGTGGGAATCTTCGACGGGCAAATCGAACATTCTCGCTCGTTTCATTCTTCCGCATGATGACAATACGCCAGCGAACACTGACGTTCGTTTTTACGTAACGCAAATGGACGCCACTTCTGCCATGACGACGTGGAAATCATTTTTCCCGCAAGCCAGGGACGGCAAAGACATTGCAGTGGAAAACAAGAAAATCGGCACACACAAACTGACCTACATCTCGCTCACCGGCACTCAAGTTGTCCCGGGCGGGAAATCGAGACCGAATTCCACATTCTTCGGTGCGATTATTCCTTCCGGCAGAGATTTCGTTCATGTCCGGCTGTTCGGGCCAAGCGGTGAGGTACAAAAAGCCATCGCGCCATTCAAAAAAATGGTCGAAGGCGCATTGCTGGAGAAAGAAAACGAGTAAACCTCGACCTTTTTTCCTCCGAGACGGAGCTGTTGACGCAAATCCGAAGCTGTTCGTTATTACTTCTTAAAAGGAGTTATGGGAACGAATCTGCTCACACAAAATCCTTTCGCAGTGCTGACGTTTATCGTTGCGCCGGCTATCTTGACCAACGCGACCAGTGTTCTTGCAATGAGCACGGTCAATCGCATGCTGCGCACGCGACAAAGAATGCACGAATTGTTCGATAAATCGGAGCAGTCAGCAGTTTTTCAGGGAGAGGAATTCAGCGAACAAGTCAACCGCACAGAGAAACAAGGCGTGCTGCAATTGCAAGCGATGCGGTGGATTTATGTAGCCCTCGGGGCCTTTGCGGCCGCCACCCTGCTCACCTTACTCGGCGCAGTCGCTGGACATTGGACCGGAATATCGGTCGTTCGAGTCATCGTTGGCATTTCGCTGGTGCTGGGGTTTGCCGGCGTGAGCGGCTTGATTTTCGGGTGTATGAATCTTTTCCGGGCGACTCGCCTCTCGCTCAAAAATATAAGTGAGGAAGCCGCATTAATTCGGGCACGACAGAAAGCGGTGGGCTGATTTTGTTCAGCCCTAAATTGCAGGAATTTCGAAAAACAAAAAAGGCCACGCAGTGACGCGTGGCCTTTGTGAAAATTCCCCGCGCTTACGCCACGGTTTCTTCCGCAACCTTGATGATGCGGTTCTGAGACGAACGTTTGCGCTTGGTTTCGTCCAATTCCTTCTTGCGCAAACGCAGGTTCTTCGGCGTGGCTTCGACATATTCGTCGGGCCCGATGTATTCCAAAGCGCGTTCCAGCGACAACTTCATCGGCGGATCGAGTTGAATACCTTTGCCGTCGCCTTGCGAACGCATGTTGGTCAGGCGTTTCGCTTTGCACGGATTGACCGGGATGTCGTTTTCGCGGGCGTTTTCGCCAACGATCATGCCGACGTAAATCTGGTCGCCCGGCTCAACCATCAGCTTGCCGCGTTCCTGCACCATGTTCAACGCGTAGGTCGTCGCTTCGCCGCTGTCCATGCTGACAAGGGAACCATTCTTGCGCGCCGCGATTTCTCCGCGGTCAGGTCCGTATTCGTGGAAGAGATGGCTCATCACGCCAAGACCGCGCGTCTGGTTGACAAGGTCGGTTTCAAATCCGATCAACCCACGCGTCGGGATCAACGCTTCGATGGAAACGCTGTCGCCGATATGATTCATGTTGCCGATTTCCGCACGACGATTCGCAAGATTCTGCATCACGTCGCCCATTGCTTCCTTCGGAATTTCGAGGAACAACTTTTCAATCGGTTCGAGGAGATTGCCGTCCTTGTCCTTGCGATAAAGCACTTCAGGACGAGAGACCAAAACTTCATGGCCTTCGCGACGCATCTGTTCAACGAGAATAGCGATTTGCATTTCGCCGCGGCCTGCGACGTCGAAAATCTTCGGATCACTGGTTTGCTTAATCTTGATCGCGACGTTCGTGCGGATTTCCTTGGTCAAGCGCTCCCAGATATGGCGCGCGGTAACGAGCTTGCCGTCCTGGCCAGCGAGCGGTCCGTCGTTGACGGCAAATTGCATTTCGATGGTTGGCGGATCGATCGGCACGAACGGCAACGGTTGAGCCGTTTCCGAGTTCGTGATCGTTTCACCGATGAAGACATCTTCGAAACCAGTCACGCCGATAATGTCGCCGGCGTGTGCTTCCTGGATCTCAATTCGTTGCATCCCCTGGAAGTGGAAGAGCATCGTGCATTTGCCCTTCGTGCGATTGCCATTGCCGTGCACGCAAACGAGCGGGTCGCCCACTTTGATTTTGCCGCACAGAATTTTGCCGAATGCGATACGGCCGAGGTAATCGGAGTAATCGAGGTTCGCGACAAGAATTTTCAAATCCGTTCCGGCATGCGCGCGTGGCGGAGGAATGTGCTTGATGATGGAATCGAACAGGGGCTCCATCGTGGTCGTTTGGTCCTTGATATCGAGTTTCGCGTAGCCAGCCTTCGCGCTGCAATACACAACAGGGAAATCCAACTGCTCATCGGTCGCGTTGAGCGCCATGAACAATTCAAACACCTGGTCGAGCACTTTATGAGGATTCGCATTGTCGCGGTCGATCTTGTTGATGACCACAATCGGCTTCGCACCGGCTTCGAGCGCCTTACGGAGCACGAAACGCGTTTGCGCCTGCGGGCCGTCCACAGAATCAACGACGAGGAGCACGCCATCAATCATGTTCAAGATACGTTCCACTTCACCGCCGAAGTCAGCGTGTCCTGGGGTATCCACGATGTTGACGTGAAAATCTTTGTATTTAAATGCGGCATTCTTGGCGCGAATGGTGATGCCCTTTTCCTTTTCCAGGTCCATGGAGTCCATGAGACGTTCCACCTGGGTTTCAGCCTGATTGGCGCGGTAGGTGCCGGATTGTTTGAGGAGGCAATCAACGAGCGTGGTTTTGCCGTGGTCGACGTGCGCGATGATCGCGATATTCCGAATGTGTTCCATAATCAACTAACTTTTCAAATAGAGCCGCGTAATCTGCCCTGTTAATGGAAAAGGTCAAGCCTGAGAAAGGGGTTCCCGGAAGTTGTCATCTGTTTGTCACGTGCCAGAAACAACGGTTTATGGTTAACTCTCCTCACGATGCCTGGAATTCTTATCCTTATCGCGATCCTGATCATCATGGTGGCGTTCTTCCGGATTGTAACAGGGATACGGCGGTCCGATCGCCACAGAGGATATGGTTCGGGGCTCAGCGGCTTTGATTCCGGTCCATCCAACAGTGACAACGGTTTTTTCACTGGCCTGTTCCTGGGATCGATGTTTTCCAACCATCATTCGCCTGATTGCAACGATATCAGTCACCAGACGCACGACCATCATCATCACGGTCACAGCGATGCCACCAGCTATCAAAGCAGTGATTGCAGTCCTCCGAGCACCGATTTCGGAGGCGGCAGCACGGACTGCGGTTGCGGCGGCAGCTTCGATTCAAGCGGCTCGAGCGGCGGCGATTGCGGCAGCAGCACCGGGGGGTGTTGATCAAATATCCGTCAGCGATCGTTCGCTTGTTTCTTTTGGATCGCCCGTCCTGGGCGAATACACCTTGAATGTTTCACTGCCGCTGGTCATCCAATCATCCGGATGATTGACAAAATAAAGCCAGTCGCAGTCGTGCTAATCACATTTAACCTCGGTGCGTTTGCCGAGGAACCGCTGAAGTTTTCTGATCTTCAGCCACAGCGTTATCAATTCACCGCGCGCGCCAGCGAGATTGATTCGCGTACTCGAGCTCATCCCGAAATCGATTTTGTTTTCGAAAAGAATGGCAAACCTGCCGACGTCGAAAACGCATCCGTCGATACGCGCGTCAAACCCCAAGGCAAACTCGTCATCTGGCTCATGGGATTCAGCGCGCCATTATTCGAACGCGTGAACAGCTATGGTTTGCACGCCATCCGCGTTCATTATGCCAATGGCTGGTTTCCAAAATTTGGCCAGGAACCTCCACCGGCCGACGACAAATTTCTCGGCAAGATCCGGTTGGAAGCCGCCACGGGTGAAGATTTCAGCGATGTCGTGACCATTCCAAAACCGGATGGAATGATGGAGCGGGCCTTGCAATTTGTGAAATGGTTGACGCAAAAAAATCCGCCAGGGCACTGGGAAGATTTTCTAACCGATGACCGCAAGGAGTTACGTTGGGATCGCGTGATCATCGCGGGAAGTTCACATGGAGCGACGGTTTCCGCGCGGTTCGCCAAATACAAAAGGGTGGATCGAGTGGTAATGTTTTGCGGGCCCCGCGATCAGTATGAAACGTGGCAGGGCCTTCCTTCCGCCACACCGGCGAATCGTTTTTTTGCGTTCAGTCACGTGCTGGATGCTGGGTGGACCGGCGACCATTATTGTCGTTCGTGGCAGTTGTTGGGTTTGCAGGAGTTTGGCCCGGTGGTGAACGTGGACCGGACTGCTTCCCCCTATGGCAACACGCGGCGACTCATCACCGATGCGGATGTAAAAAATGATCCTAACCGAGCCCACGGCAGCGTCGTTCCCGGCAACTCTGCCGTAAAGGATTCCACAGGAAAATTCATACATGAAGATGTGTGGCGGTATCTCTTCACGCATCCGGTAGAAGAAACAGGTAAATCCGTTCCTCCCGATGCGGATTGTCGGATGAACCTGCGGACCTCAAGCAGAGCAGTGAAATGAATGAATGCTCGCGGGAGGTGTTCTAGGCAGGCGACAAGTGCGCCAAGTCAGCGGCCGTTTTCTCCAATGCACCCTTCAATTCGCGTCGACTATAGGTTCTTTGTTCGGCAATCAATTTGCGAGCGGCGTCGACCTGTTCCCAGAGGTTCCAGAGTAAGACCCCTCGCACACGGCCTTCCTGCAAATAATAGATCACTCCTTCGCGATTCACTTCCTTCCAATCAATGAAGGTCTCGAGCCGCGAATCCAATTCGCCGACCGCTTCGTATCCGAGATCAAATAAGTCAGAGTAGAAAAAAGGTTGATGGTCGTAGCGTTGATGTTGGCCAGCCATATTCCGACCCGCAATTTTTCCCATCGTGTTTGCGTTGTCCTCGTGTTCGACACGACGTCGTTTACCAAGGGCATGATCGTAAAACGACGCCACGTCGCCGGCGGCGAAGACATCCCGGGCGCTCGTACAGAGAAAATCATCCACCACAATTCCATCCTCTATCTGCAAGCCGGCGCGACGCGCAAAATCTGTGTTCAGCTCAATTCCCAGCCCGGCAATAACGCCATCCGCACCAATTTCCCGTTTGCCCTCTGTTCTGGTCAGCATCCCGGAGCCGCGTTTCTCCAGGTTCGAAACTTTTTCATTCAGCAACAGAGTCACTCCTTTTTGCCGGTAATACTCATTCAGGAAAAGAGAGAGCTCACGGGGAAAAATCTTGTGACAGATCCCTGCGCCGGGAAACAGCATGGTGACCTGTTTCTTATTCATGGCGAGGCTCGCGGCAATTTCCGAACCGATAAATCCGCCGCCGATCACCACAAAACTATCCCCTTTCTCTGTGAGAGATCGCAACCGGCGATAATCAGCGGCCGTCCGATAGTAGATGACTTCGTCGCCTTCGAACAAAAGGCGTCTCGGCCTGCCACCCGTTGCCAGAAGCAGTTTTTCATAGGAATAAACAGTGCCAAGATCGTCCGAAACGTTTTTATTTTTCAGATCTATTGAAACCACTCTGCGTCCGAGGTGAAGTTCCGAATGATCCTTGGCCGCACTTCGCCAAATTTCATCGAATGAGCCGTTTTTCCAAAGACCTTTGGTTAAAGGCGGCCGGTCATAGGGCGGGTCGACTTCTGCGCTGATTAATCCGATGCTTCCATTCGCATCGACTTCGCGAATTCCCGAAACAGCTGCGTCAGCCGTCATCCCACCACCAACAATCAGATATTTAAAACTCGGCATGATATCCTCCCGTCCCTAACGTGCTTCACTCGATGCGAACATTCAAACGTGGCAACGCATTGATGGCTTGTCGGAACCACCTGACGAAGGCTTGTATTGCGCGGCCAATGCTTTCAGGTGCATGCGGAATCCAGCACTTTACCGCTTGCCCGAAGTTTTGACGCTCAAGATTGCAGTTTCCAGCGCCCTGCGGCTCGTGACCACTTCCAGCTCAAGTTTTTCTCCTGAGGTTTTTCTCCAGGTCCAAACCGGGCTTCGTCTCATTGTCTTTTGCTCAGGTTTTTGGTGTTATGCTTCTGTCCCACAGGTCTTTCCTCCTCAGCCCCATTCGTTAAGTCCATTCACCTATGAAAACATGCACTTCGTTTCCTCGAATGATCGTTATCACCCTGCTCCTGGCAATTTTCGGAGCCGGTCCAGCCATGGCGCAACGCCCTTTGGGCATTGATGTCTCTCGCTGGCAGGGCACCATCAATTGGACCAGCGTCAAAAACGCAGGCAAAACATTTGCGTGGTCTCAAGCCACGCGCGGAGCGTATCTGACGAATGTAAATTTCGTCGCCAATATGGTTAACGGTAAGGCAGCCGGAGTTCTCATGGGACCTTATCATTACGCGACGCCCGCTACGAACAGCCCGAGCACCGAAGCTAATTATTTCTGGAACCGCGCCGGCGCTTACATCCTGGCCGATGGAAAAACACTCATGCCGATGCTGGACATCGAGGAGTTTAACGGCCACGTGGGCGCAACGAGCTATTCCGATTGGGCAAACCAGTGGGCGAGTAACGTGATCGCAAAAGCCGCCGCAGCAGGCGTCACCATCAAGGTGATGCTTTATTCAAGCGCGAGCTTGATGTGTAATTTTAACAGCAGTTGCTCCGCATTCGGCAATGACGTAGCCAATTGGAGTGGTGATCCTCAAACCGGTACGCCATGGAGTTGCTGTTCGAGTTGCAACCTTTGGGGCGGCGGCTCCTGGAACTTTTGGCAATATTCCGACAGCGGGTCGGTCTCTGGCATCTCCGGCGCCGTCGATCTCGATGTTTTCAACGGCACAGCGGCCCAGCTCTCCACATGGGTGGCTACTGCTGCCGGTCCTGACACCACGCCGCCGACGATCTCGGCTGTAAACACCACGAGCCTTGGCGACACCTCGACCACAATCACCTGGTCCACGGACGAAAACTCCGACAGCCTCGTGGAGTACGGACCCACGACCTCTTACGGCTCAACGGCCGGCAATGCGTCACTGGTTTTGAACCACTCCGTTGGATTGACAGGTTTGAGTGCTTCCACTCTTTATCATTTCCGCGTCACATCCACGGACGCCTCGAACAATTCCACAACTTCAGGGGATTTCACGTTTACCACGCTCGCCGCTGGCAGCGTCGCAGACATCGTCATTGATAATCCTGCCGCAACCGTTGTTGGCACATGGAGCACAGGAACGACCGCGACCGACCGATTCGGAACTGATTACCGGTACAAATCGCAAGGAACGGGCTCGTCCTATCTGCAATTTACGCCGAACATTTTGACGGCGGGTGATTACGAGGTTTACGAGTGGCACAGCCAGGGAAGCAATCGCGATGCGGCAACCCCTCACGTCATCAGCTATAACGGTGGGACAACGACCATTAACGTAAATCAGCAAGTCGGGGGAGGCGCCTGGAACTTGCTCGGCACCTTCAATTTTCTCACAGGCACGACGAAGTACGTCAGGATCACAGATGCCATTTCTACTTCCGGCCAGATCGCCATGGCCGATGCGATCAAATTTGTTTATACCGCGCCAGCCTCTCCTCCATCTGCTCCGAGCGGACTCAGCGCCACAGCCGTCAGCACATCGCAAATCAATCTTGGCTGGACGGATAATTCGGCGGACGAAAGTAATTTCATCGTGTCTCGCAGCACGGTCGCAGGCGGCCCTTACACGGACATCGTCACTCTGGCCGCGAATACAACCTCCTATAACAACACCGGACTGTCCGCGGGAACGACGTATTATTATGTGGTTCGCGCTGTGAATAGCGGTGGTTCCTCGATCCTTTCCAATGAGGCAAGCGCCACGACGCAAACTCCGCCACCCGTCACGCAGGTTCATGTCAGCAGCATCACCATGAGCTGGGTGGCGGCGGGTAACAAATTCAAGGCGCGAGCTGTTGTGAATGTGAAGGATGCCACCGGAGCCAACGTGGCGAATGCGACAGTCACCGGGAACTTCACCGGCTCGATCAATAATTCTGGTCTCAGTGGCGTGAGCAATTCCAGCGGTGACGCCACGATTACGTCAACGTCATCCATCAGAAACGGAACTGTGACGTTCACCGTAACGGGCATCACCGGATCAAACATGAACTACGATTCCGCCGCCAACGTGGTCACGTCGGCGCAAATCTCCCGGTAAATAGTGATGATCTTTTAGCCCCTCAAATGCAATTTGAGGGGCTTCTTCTTCTCTCGCCACAGCGTGGGCCACACGTGTGCTGCACCTGGAGTACTCTTGGTTTGGATGAGGAACAACCGAGAACCGTTCCAGCAAATACGCTCTTGGGGGAATGTCACAAAAGTCGAAACAAAGTCTTGCAATCGAAACTTTTTATTATAATTTCACTGACGCTTTCGGACGCGAGCGTAGCTCAGTTGGTAGAGCATCACCTTGCCAAGGTGAACGTCGAGAGTTCAAGTCTCTTCGCTCGCTCCACTTTATTGGCCCTGCAAATACAATGTGTTTGCAGGGCTTTTTGTTTTGGTCCCGGGCCAATCCGTGAGAAGACCTCCAGCGGTAGTCACCTTCACCTCCAAATAGTAAGACGAAACGGATCCGTTGTTTTGGAAACAAGTGTGCGGCACCTGATGCTTTTAATTCCCCTCTTCGTTCAGTCGCGCCACTCCAAATCCGAAATCGAACTCATAATCGTTGCCCACACGCCTCACCTTCACCGCCGGAGACAAACAATAGAGAACGCGGCGTCCATCCGTGCTATGCTCGTGTTTCAGAACAATCCCCGCTTCGACCATTTTCTTGAGGTTCGCAATCGTCGACAGGGTGAAAACTCTGTCGCTGGAACATTTACCAAATCCCCTGCCCGCATGTTTCAAGTCAGCGCCGCTCTGCGATCCGCAATGGGCCAACGCCACCAAAAGTTTGCGACGCCCCTGCGAGATCAGAACCGCATACGTCAATTCTTTGTCGATTTGAGGAATCTTCACGCCATTTAAACCGGGCTGACTGGGATTTGCCATGTCGCAGCACTCTAAAAACCAGGAATATTCCCGCAAGACAGAAAAGCTACGGCAGAAGTTTCTCCTTCTCGTTGAAACGTCGCAAATCTACCTCTCGAAACCCTCAATGAACGGTTTTTCAGCTCATTTCCCCCACAAAAAAGTCCAAAATCCGCGAAAACCTCAATTTTCCGCCGCAAAAAATTGGTCTGTACGGGCAATTTGTTAACTTTTCTTTACATCAAACCGCACTTTTACCGTATTTGTTAACTTTCTTTTACATAAAAGAGGCCCATTACGCATATTTGTTAACTTTTC
>CBHTTJ010000146.1:0-15506 GCA_966095605.1 uncultured bacterium
GCGAACCACTTTACCGGCTTTTTATATTGTCGTTCCGCCGTGGCGATCATCCGCGCCAGCGTGGGCGTCATTTCAGGACGCAAGGCAATCGCTCGTTCCCCTTTATCAACGAAGTTATAGAGCTGGCCGACAATCTCTTCCCCACTCTTTAAAGTAAACAATTCCAACGGTTCGAGCGGAGGGCCATCATATTCCCGGAAAGCATAACGTTTGGCGATTGTCCGCCATTTATCGAAGATGTATTGACGCGCGTCGCAACTCCAGACCTCTGGATTCGGCAGAGGTTCTGGATAGAAATCACGGAAACCGGGTAAACGTTCCATGAAAGAATTGCCGCAAAAACGCGGCAAAAGCGCAAAAGAAAAATTAAATTTTTCCCGGAGAAACCCTTCGCTCCCGAATCTGCGGTTTATTCCATCGCTTCACCATCGCGCTGTTCTTTCAGATCAACGGGAGGAATTTTGATGACCGCTTCTCGCATTTCCTTGCCGGCCTTGAATTTGACCACGGCACGTTCAGGAATCGGAACGTCCTTCTCTGGACGATTGGGATTGCGTCCCACCCGAGCCCGGCGGACCTTGACTTCGAACACTCCGAAGTTCCGCAGTTCAACCGTTTCACCTTTGGCAACGGCGTCCGAGATATAATCGAGGGTTCGTTGAATGACGTTCAAAACGTCCTGCTGGACTAAACCCGTTTCGTTGCTGATCCGCACCACCAAGTCGCGCTTTGTCATAGCTGTTTGTGTCGAGTTTAGGATTATCGACGTATAAAATTAGCTAAACTCACTTGCGTTGATATAAGCGCAACTGCAAGAAGCCGTCAAGACATCTTTAAGGGAAAACCCTATAAAATTAGAAGGGCCTAAATCTCAACTTTCGATGACATTTATCTCCACCGGCTCGACCTTCACGCCCATTTTTTCCAACCATTTGATCGCGGCCTTGATGTCTTCCCTCTCACCATCCAATTCGAGGCAAACCACGCCTATTTCATCAGTTACGCTCGCCTGGCGAATGTTGGTGACGAGAGGAAATTTTTGTGACAATTGCCAGATGATCGGGGTTGTGATCAGACGCGGAGGATACATCAACCAAAGACGACTTTGGTTGGCCGCTTTGGAAGCCTTCTTTTTGGCCGCTGTTTTTTTTGCCATAATAATTTCCTCTAATTTAAGACTAACCTCCGGCGATCGCGGGAATGATGCTGATTTCGTCCCCGTCCTTCAACGCAGTGTGCTGATTCTGGAGGAAACGAATGTCTTCTTCGTTTACGTACACGTTCACAAAACGGCGCACTTCGCCTTTTTCGTCTACGAGACGTTCCTGGATGCCGGGAAACTTGTTTTGAAGTTCTGTTACCGCTTCGCTGATGGTCTTTGCATTGACTTCCACGAGCTCTTGTTCATTCGTGAGCTTACGGAGCGGAGTTGGGATTCGTACTTTAACTGCCATAATTTTTCCAATTAAAAACTGAAACTTAAAAATACCAAACAAAATCTATAAAACCATTTTCCATCGGGTTGGACGCCACTGCTGTGCCGCCTGGCTATTCCGACAGCCAAGCAGCGAGCTATGGCCTGCCAATGAATTTAACCGCCCGCAATCGATGGGATAATTCGAATCTCATCCCCATCACGCAAGGCCGTCTGCTGGTTTTGCAAAAAACGAATGTCTTCCTCGTTGACGTAAACATTCACGAAACGACGGACCGATCCATCCTTCTCCAGCATGCGTTCCGCGAATCGCGGATAACGCGCCTGTAGTTTTTTGAAGATGTCGGAAATCGTTTCGCCTGAAACTTCGACGACCGATTCATTATCCAACAACTTCCGTAATGGTTCCTGCGTGCAGACGCGAACTGCCATAAACAAACTTTCGCTTAAGCGTTGGCAGTGGCTTTGGCTTCCGCATCCAGCAACGTTTCAAATTCGCGAAGGCTGGGACGAATTTCACGCGGCGAGCCGACGTGGCCAGCAACGGCGTCGAGTGTCTTGAGGCCGTTACCCGTGATGCAAAGCACCGCGGAATCTCCTGCCGGAATTTTACCACTGGCAATCAATTTCTTGGCTACGCCAACCGTCACGCCACCCGCGGTTTCCGTGAAGATACCTTCGCATTCCGCCAGCAGGCGGATGCCTTCGCGAATTTCGTCATCAGTCACGTCGTCCGCAGCGCCCGCGGTTTCTTTCATCACTTTCAAAGCGTAGAAACCATCGGCAGGCGTACCGATCGCGAGCGACTTGGCAATCGTGTTCGGCTTCACCGGCTTAAAGAAATCGAGTCCTGCTTTTTGCGCGACGGAGATGGGCGAACAACCGGTTGGCTGCGCGCCGTGCACGGAATACTTCGTACCCGCAACCAGACCGAGCTTCGTCATTTCCTGGTAAGATTTTTGGATCTTCGTCAGCAATGAACCGGAAGCCATTGGCACGACGGTGTGTTGCGGAATCTTCCAGCCGAGTTGCTCGATGATTTCGAAGCCCATGCTCTTGGAACCTTCCGCATAATACGGGCGCATATTGACGTTGACGAAGGCCCAGCCGTATTTGCCGGCAATTTCCGCGCACAAACGATTCACTTCATCGTAGTGACCTTTGATACCAACGACGTTCGCGCCGTAGACGAGCGAGTTAACAATCTTGCCCTGCTCCAAATCGCTCGGAATGAAAACATAAGCCTTCAAACCAGCCGCCGCTGCATTTGCCGCGACAGAGTTCGCGAGATTACCTGTGGAAGCACAAGCCGCCGTGGTAAAGCCGAGTTCCTTCGCGCGACTCAAAGCGACACTCACGACGCGATCTTTGAAAGAGAGCGTGGGATAATTGACGGTATCATTCTTGATCCAGAGTTCGCGAATGCCGAGGCGCTTGGCCAAACGGTCCGCTTTGATCAATGGGGTAAATCCAACTTCGAGGCCAACCGTCGGTTCACCAGCCACTGGAAGCAGCTCGCGATAACGCCACATGCTCTTGCGACGGGACTCAATGGCGCTACGCGTCAACGAGCCTTTGATCTTGTCGTAATCATAAACCACCTCGAGCGGACCGAAGTCGAATTCGCAAACATGCGTGGCGGCCAAGGGGTATTCGCGTCCGCACTCGCGGCACTTCAGCGCTTTCATGAAACCGGGATGCTTATCCATAAATTTTCTTTCTTTTTCAGACTGCCGCGACATCGCGACAAATAAAAAACCTCTTCCCATTGCGAGAAGAGGTGAAAATTCCTGCGCTCTTCTCATTTTCCCCAAACGCTTTCGTTTGAGCTGGAATTGGCACCTGACGTATGCGGAACGCGCCGCTACCGGTTGCCGTGGCTTCATCGGGCCAGTCCCTCTGCCACTCGCAATGAGATTCGTTATATCAACGAATGCGGATACATTGATTGATTTAATTAAATAGTCAACCTTTTTTTCTAATTTTTACACTCCCATTCGGCACAGGTGGTGCTAAACTCATATTTGCAGGTTCGTTATGAGTATCGACACGGAATTCTTTGGGCGATCCCACTTCAAATCGGCGCCGAAAAAGGCGACGGTGAAGTTGTCTGTTAAAATCAAGGATTCAGCTCCCAAAAAACGCAAGAAACGAACCCTGCGGGACATTGTCTTTGAGACTATCCTGCCAGGGATGTTCGTCGTACTCATTTACTACCATTTCTTCATCTATTCGCCAGATACCCCCGCGTATTATTCTCATTTGATGGCGAAATATATGCACATGCACGTTTAGTGCTCTTTTGAGCGGTTTTTCGCAGTAAAGCGTCCTGTGGCGATCTGTTTAGACCTGTGACAGTTTTGTCACACCCGTTGTAATCGCAAGAGATGAGAAAAAGAGGACCTTTCACGTTAAAGTTGCAAAAATTTGACTAAAAATGTTCAAAACAGGGGTAAACCCATAGAAATCTGAACATTTTCCGGAGCGCCAAAAATCTTCCAAAAGTTTTTTGCGCATTTTTCGGCCTTCCAAAAACTCGCAAAAAACTTTTTACGCAATTTCCGGGCTCCGAAAAATCCTCCTAAAACTTTTTGAGCTTTTTCCGGGCTCCGGAAAAGACGCAAAAAACTTTTTGCAGATTTCTGGGGCTCCCCAAAATGTTCCAAAAACTTTTTCCGTGTTTTTGGCGCGCCCGGAAACCTTCGGAAAACTTTTGCAAGATTTTCCAGAGCGTCGAAAACCTTGTTTTGTCGAAAGAAAGTATTCCAAGTGAGACATTTTGTCTCACTCCCCCTTTTTCAGGGCCTGGGAAAGGCGAAATCCGGGAACTTTCCTGCCGCGAATCCGTCCTATTTCAACAGCCGGTCCAACCCATAAATAGCTTGTGGCTGAAAGGGTTTTAATGGTTTAATAAGTGTCGATTGGCGGTCCGGCCATGAATCGTTTGCGCGAACTCGTCTATTCAGTTTTCCGTTTGGCCGCCGCTCGCGGAATCCTTCTCCTTTTTTACGCACTTTTGGGAATTATTCTGAGTTTTCCGGACGAGGCATTGGCCAATGTCTACGCGACAAATATTCGGGTGCAAAATGCCTATCTTGGACAGGGCGATCCATTGGCGATCAGTTATATTCTCAATGAACCGGCCTCGGCTGGCGTGGTGGTCGAAGTCCTTTCTGATACGAATGTCTTCCGGACCTTTTCCATTTCTTCCGGATACGGCACCTTGCGGGGCACGAATACGATTATTTGGGATGGTCAGGATGATTTCGGCACAAATATCGCCAAAGGGTCGTACTCACTCCGCATCACCGCCAAGTCCGATGGTTTTACCAACTGGACACAGATCAGCGACGATGAAAACCCGGGCAACTACGTTTACGAACCTCGTTCCATCGCGATCAATTGCAATTCGAACAGTCCATTCTACGGTCGCGTTTTTGTCGGGAATTCTCACATCAATCCCAGCCGAAATACAGAACCGGGAGATAAAGTCGGCATTCTTAAATTGAACGCCGACGGCAGTCCCGCCGAAGAAGGAGAATTCAGCACGGGTGATTATCCCTGGGCCGGCGATTTTTTCAGTCCCTGGAAGATCGAAGTCTCCGAGGATGACAAAGTTTATATCAATGACTGGACGAAAAACGGTGTGGTCATCGCTTTCGACCAACTTATCTCCACAAATTACCAGATTGTCCTGAGCACAAATAATTGGCCGATCGCCGGCGTAGATACCAATTCGAACACAACCAATTACTCAAATCTCAGCGGCCCGTTCATTACGGGATCGGGAACCAATACCAAGGTTTGGATGGCTGACATCAGTTTCAATCAGAATCCCGACATTGCGCATAGCGTGGGTATCCGTCGGTGGGACTTGACCAACAACGGAGCCACTGGGCCGGATGACACGGGAACGACGATTATACAAGCGGGCTTCGGGTCAGATCTGAATCTTTATCCTTACGATGTTTGCGTGGACAAAAACGGGAAGATTTACGTCGCTCAATATCGCGCGAATCCGACGGACCTCGCGAAAAAGATTTTTCGATTTCCTGCCTACGACGACTCCGGGAATCCGGAACTGACGGCAGATTGGAAAGCAGGCGATCCGGATTATCTCGTCGGGGCTTTTGGGATCGCCGTGAACAAAGACGCCACTTTAGTGGGAGTTGCGTTGCGCGAAGGCGCGGCGCTGGTTGTCCTCGACGCTGAAACCGGCACCAATGTCACCACGATCAATCCGGCTTTTGGTCATGATCGCCGGGATGTGGCATGGGACAATGTGGGCAATCTTTACTCCGTCGATAACTACGAAAGTATCTGGCGCGCTTTCTCTCCGCCCGGAACCAACCAGGCAACGACTCTAGGTTTGCAGACCTTCCAGGTGATCGACAAGCCGCTGCTGAGTTCTCCGAGTTACGATGGGCTGCAATTCCAGGCGTTGCTTTCCGGCGAAACGAATTTTAATTACATCATTCAAAGCTCCACCAATCTGGTGGACTGGAGTTCCGTCTCCACAAATTACCTCACCAATCTCAATCAAGTGATTACACTGGAAGCTGCGGACCCTGCGATTTGCGAACAGTTTTATCGAGCCGTGTTTGCGCCTTAAAGCGGATGATTCGGTGTATTACGACGGTTTGAGTCATCGGACCGCGGTCCGTTGCCTTAAGTCTATCCGCGTTTCTCCCTCAGTGTTTTTGAGAAAAAAGAAAAGCGCGGACGAGTGGTCCGCGCTGCTTTGTTGAAATTTGAAAGGCGAAAGTGTCTTAGCCAATTTGCTTCGAATAATCCGCAGGACTCAACAGGCCGTTGACGTCCGCGGGTGAGGCCAATTTGATTTTAAAGAACCAGCCCTTGCCGAATGGATCGGAGTTCACCAACGACGGATCATCCGCCACCGTCTTGTTGGTCTCAATGATCTCACCGCTGATCGGCGAATAGATGTCGCTGGCCGTTTTAACCGATTCCACGACGGCGCAAGCTTCGCCGACCTTCACTTTTCGGCCGACAGCCGGCAATTCAACGAAGACAACGTCCGTCAATTCGTGCTGGGCATGATCCGTGATCCCAACCGTGGCGACGTCGCCGGCCACGCGCACCCATTCGTGCGATTTCGCGTATTTTAAATCAGAAGGAACTTGAGAACTCATAAAATATTGTCCGTTGGTTGCACGGAGTCGGCGGATTTAAAACGTTTTTCCCGTTCCGTGCAATCTGGAATAAAAAGTTAAGGTTTTTGGTAAATGGGTTTCTTGACGACTACCGCAGCGGAACGTTTGCCGCGGATTTCGATTTCAATCACCGTTCCGGGCCTGGACATTTCCGGAGGCACATAGCCGAGACCAATCCCGAGACTTAAGGAAGGACTCTGCGTTCCGCTCACCACTTCGCCAATTGGTTTTGCATCCGCGCCGCTGCTCCAAATAGGGTAATGCGGACGCGGCGGAGCTGACTTTTCGGTCATCTTGAAAGCGACCAATTTCTTTTTCGTGCCGTTTGCCTTTTGTTCCGCGAGAACTTTGTGCCCGATAAAATCGCCCTTGTCCATCGCGACGAAAAAGCCGACGCCCGCTTCGATCGGGGTCGTCGTGTCATTCAGTTCATGACCGTAAAGCGGATAGCACACCTCCGTGCGCAACGTGTCGCGCGCGCCAAGGCCCGCCGGTTTCAGACCAAAAGGCTGACCGACTTCAACGAACTTATTCCACAACGGGATCAACAGTTCGTTGGTTGCAACAATTTCGAAACCGTCTTCCCCCGTATAACCCGTGCGAGCGACGCGCACAGATTCTCCATCGAAGTTGAACGTCGCGACCTGGTTCTTTTTCAATTCCGTCACCGTCAGTGCAGAGTTAATTGCTTTTCCCGGAAAAATTTTATCAATGAACTCCGCGACTTTCGGCCCTTGCACCGCGATGGCCCCATAGTTGTCCGAAAGATTTTTGATCACCACCTCGTCACGCCGCGCAAAAGTTGCCCATTGCCGTTGCATCCAGGCCACGTCGTCATCGATTCGAGAAGCATTAATGATCAGGAGAAAATCGTTTTCACCGAGGCAATACGCGTAGAGATCATCCACCACGCCGCCTGCTTCGTTACACATCAAGGTGTATTGCCCCTGCCCCGGCGTGAGTTTGGCGATATTGTTGGTCAGAAGAAAATTCAGGAAAGCAACAGCGCCAGTCCCGGTCACGCTGACTTCGCCCATGTGCGAAATATCGAAAATTCCTGCGGCCGTTCGAACCGTGGAATGTTCATCAACGATGCTGGTGTATTGAACCGGCATTTCCCAGCCGCCGAACTCGATCAGTTTGCCGCCCATTTTTTGATGAACGGAAAAGAGTGGTGTGCGTTTCAACATGTCGTTTTTTCCTTAAACCGAATTAATATCCCATGCGGGCAATAACATTTTGCAGTTCCGTTTGGAAAGCGAGGACATCCTGTTGCGAAGGTTTATATCCCTTTTCTTCCGGCGCAACGCCAAGGCGTCCCATCTGGTCGAGATGCCATTGAGCCGATTTGCCATCGCTGAAGGTCACTTTTCCACTGATCAAGGCGCCAGGCCGGGCAATTTGATCGACCGTTACCGAAACACCTCCTGCCCCCGCAGGTTGTTCCGCCGGAATTTCCTCTGGTTCTTCCGGCAACTCATGCGGAAGCGGTCCGCCCGCACTCGTTGGCGGGGTTTTCAATTCCGCTGGTTTTTCGACGGCTTTGTCTTTCGGCTGCAGCTTCAGGTCGTCCATCAGGAAACGGGTTTCCATGTAGGTGATACTGATGCCGAGTTCGGACGAAAGGCGCTTTTGGATTTCAGAAAGTGTCAATCCATCCGCAATCCATTTTTGGATGGTTTGTTTTTGTGCCTCATTGAGGTTCATCGGGGTCAATTTGAGCGACAAAAATTTTCGCGTCAATGCTGGCGAATCCTGACGAGTGCCAATAATTATTTCGCCGCTTTTGCCTTGTGGGCTTTTTTGAGAGGCAAAACGCAGGTCAACAACGTTCCTCGAACTCCATTGGCACGGACCTGCAGGCTGCCGCCGATGACGCTGGCGCGGTATTGCATGATGCGAAGACCCATGCCCGAATCTTCTTTTTTGCGGGCAACAAACCGGCGGCCATCATTCTTGACCTCCAACACAATTTTCCTCGGACCGAAATTTAATTGCAGGCGAATCTTCCGTGCTTTTCCATGTTTAATCGCGTTCGTGGCCGCTTCCTGGGTAATGGAATAAATCTGGCGCACCACCTCCGCATCCAATGAAGTAGCCTTTCCTTTCACGGCAACAGTGAAAGCTATTTTGAAATTCTTGCGGGTTCGGTCCGCGAGGTTTTCCAAAGAAGCGACCAAATCATTCTCATTGAATTGGAAACTGGCCAGGCCATGCGCCAATGCCCGCGCGCGTTGAAGTGTCTGCACCGTCAAGCGATGAATACGTGACGCCTCTAACGCTTCCTTGCGTTGTTTTTGTTTGGTCAATTTCAACGCCAGGCCCTGGGAAAGGAGATTAATCCCCGTGAGATGTTGACCAACGTCGTCGTGCAAATCCTGCCCAATGCGCCGCCGTTCGTTGTCGGCGGTCTCCAAAAGCTCTTTTTCGAGGCGATGCCGTTCAGTAATTTCCCGTTGCAGCTTTGTGTTTGCCGCAGAAAGCATGGTGTTTTTCTGCGCCTCACTTTGCAGCAGCGCTTTTTCCACCCAGATTCGCTCGAGCGCACCCACGCAATGATCCGCAAGGACCAGCAATGTTTGCAGATCGTCGACGGTATAAGCGTTCAGCGTATAACTTTGCACCGAGAAAAAGCCTTTCACTACTTCCCCCTGCCGAATGGGAACGAACATCAAGGAGGCAGAAGCACGATTAATATCACCAAAGGGCTTCGTATCATCGGAGAAAATCACCGGTTCTTTTCGGAGGATAAGCTGCGGTCCTTCCGCCAGAACCCTTTTCAAAATGGGTGTCAGGTCGGTGTAATTCTCCGGCGTCATCTCGCACCGCTGGCCATTGATTGAATCGACGTTCAAGACGCGAACAACCTTTTGTTCTTCCGCAGAATAAATCTGCAGATTGCAGCAATCCCAGCCGAGCAATTCGTCGGCAGCGATCGCAACTGTCCACGCGGCTTCTTTTGCTGTTCGCGCAACGCTGAGGTTTCGTCCGAGCTTCGAAAGAGACTCATTTCGTTTCTCCAGACGATACCGCCGGTTAATTTCGAACTGGAGCCGCAGGTTGGAGGTTGTGAGGAGAGTGGTATTGCGTTCCTCGAACTTGCGCAATGTTTGCTCCGCTGAAATGCGTTCCAGGGCGCCGGCACAATGGTCCGCGAGCGCCCGTAGCGTATTCAAATCATCCGGCGTATAAGCATTCTGACGATAACTTTGAACCGAAAGCGTACCGATGGGTTTTCCGCGGCTCTGGAGTGGAACAAACATCAGCGATGCCGAGCGCCGCGTCGTATCACCAAAGCAAATGCTGTCCGGCAAATCACCAATGCGTTCTTCGTTCAGGATCAGTTCGGCCCCATTGCGAATAATCCGCATCGCCCGTTGCGTGAGTTTCTCCGTAGAATCAGTGATCTGAATTTCTCTCCGCTGCCCTTGAATGGTGTCGCAAAAAAGAATCGGAACCGTTTCATTCGTCTCCGCGGAAAAAAGATCAAGTGTGTAGGCATCCCATCCGAATAGTTCCAGCGCGGCCTCGGCAATCGCTTTAGCCGCTTCGTAGGCACTGGTGGCCTCGCTCAGGCTTTGGCCCAATTTCAAGAAAGCCGTATTCCGTCGTTCCAGCCGTTTGCGTTCGGCGATTTCCAGTTTTAATTCCAACGTCGCCGCCCAGAGTTCCGCCGCCCGTTGTTGAACCAGTTCGTCCTGTTCCGCCGCACCAGCGGGTGCACCGTGTCGCTTAACCCGGTCAGTGACATCTTCGAGGGAACAGAGCAACGCGGGACGTCCGGCAAACGTAATGCGGCTGCGGGTGACCTGCACATCAAGAAGAACTCCATCTTTTCTGCGATGCTGCATGATGCGGGAATACCAAACCCCGTAAGTGCTGTTCCTGACGCTCTCGAGTTCGCCATACAACTGGGCAGGATCTTCGTGCGGGCGGATGTCCCGCAGCGTGAGGGCAGCAAATTCTTCTCGGGAATAACCGTAATGTTCGACTGCGGCATCATTGACCGCCAGGAACCCGAGGGTTTCCTCATCCATAATACACATCGGAAAAGGACTCCGCTCAAAGGCCAGTAGTCTTTCGGTCACATCGATCCAGGTCGGTCCATGCTTCGACGTGAAATCCGGCGCCAGAATTTTATTTGCTGCTTCCGAGGACATATCCACCAATTGAGTAGCTTTGAAATAATGCGCTCTGAACGCTCATCGGGCAAGACGAGATTCTCGCCGGATTTCGCTGAACCGCCTTACAAACGAAAAAGGCACCCTGGAACAAACCAGGGTGCCTTTACTAAAAAGCGTCAGATTACTTCTTGGCGCCGAGGATCGCGTCCTTCGCTGCTTTCGCAACGCGGAACTTCACAACGCGCTTCGCAGCGATTTTGATCGCTTCGCCGGTCGCTGGGTTACGGCCCATGCGAGCTTTGCGGTTAACCAACACGAGCTTGCCGAGACCAGGCAGCGTGAAGGTGTTCTTGGCGTTCTTATAAGCCAATTCAGCGAGGTGCTCGAGGATTTCGCCAGCAGCCTTCTTGGTGATGCCAGCTTTCGTTGCGATTTCGTCTGCGATTTGTGATTTGGTAAGTGCTTTAGCCATATACTTTTTTTATTTTTTCAGGACGTTGCCTGAATGCCTGCCAGTAAAGCGTTTTATGCACTTCGTGCAAGAGAAAAGCGCGATTTTCTTAAGGTTTTTGCTATAACCCTGCATTTTAGACCCTGTTTATCGTAGTAAAGTGCTCGCTTTCTTCCCGTTTCCAGCGATGTTTGCGTTGACGCGAATACAAACCCGCGTTCGTTGAGGCCCTATGCTGGAAGAAAAAATCCTGAAATTACTAAGTCGCCACACGTATAAGCCATCGAACGTTCCGGAGCTTATCGTTCAGCTGGATTTACACCCCAACCAACAGCAGGAATTGCAGGCCGTTTTGCGACAGCTTGAAAAAGACGGACAAATTCTTCGGAGCAAAGGTGGCCGCTACATCAGGGCCGACGAAGCGGACCTGATTGCCGGCATCATCCAGATCAATCGTCAGGGCAAAGGTTTTCTGCGCACCGGCCAGCCCGGCCAGCCGGAAATCGTGATTCCAGCTGATGCAACTTCCACCGCTTTTAACGGCGATCGCGTCTTGGTTCGACGTGAAATCCCGCGCCGTGGACGGCCCGGTCAACCAACGGAAATGACTGGAACGGTTATTCGCATTCTCGAACGCAAACGGATGCAGTTGGTCGGAACCTTTCAACAAAGCCGACAATTTTTTTATGTTGTTCCAGATGATCCGCGCATCCCCCACGATATTTATGTCCCTCCCCCGCGTGATGTAGGACGACCCGCGAATGTTGGCGACAAAGTTGTTGTCGAACTCCTCAACTGGGAATCGCGTAGTACCAATCCCGAAGGCGAAGTGATCGAAGTCCTGGGCGCACCGGACGAAGAAGGGGTGGATATGCTTTCGGTAATACGCAACTACGAATTGCCGTTGCATTTTCCCCGGCCAGTCCTGCAAGAGGCCAACGCTATTACGCAATCACGTTCGTTGACGGATGTTAGTGAAGAGGAAAGCCAGGGACGCGTGGATTGCCGTGCTCACCAGGTCGTCACCATTGATCCCGATGACGCCAAAGATTTTGATGATGCGATTTGCCTGGAACGCGTCAGCCAGGAGCGCTGGAAACTCTGGGTCCATATCGCAGACGTTTCGCATTATGTAATGCCCGGCAGCCCACTCGACGACGAAGCGCGTAAACGTGGCAATTCCACCTATCTGGTGGATCGAGTCATTCCAATGCTGCCCGAGGCACTCAGCAATGAACTCTGCTCCTTGAAACCTGGGGTAGATCGGCTGACCAAATGCGTCGAGTTTCTTCTCTCAACCGATGGCCGGGTGATTGAAACAAAATTTTATCCTGCCGTCATTCGGTCCAAGCGTCGTTTCACCTATAAAGAAGTGTTCGCGTTACTTCAGAAAGCACCGACCGATCCCATTGAACGCATGCTGCATCAGGCCAACGAAATGGCGCAGCGGATTCGTCGGCTCCGGTTCAAGGCAGGTTCCCTTGATCTGGATTTTCCAGAAAACAAGATTCGCCTGGATGCACATGGCCGTGTTCTGCGGATTGAAAAAGTGGAGAACGATATTTCTCACCAGCTGATTGAAGAATATATGTTGCTGGCGAATGAAGCCGTCGCCACGCGCCTCATTTCTTTGCGTCGACCAGCTCCTCATCGCATCCATGAACCGCCGAAGGAACAAAAATTACGGGATTTCCGCGAAGAAGTTCTCAGTCACAGCATTCCTTGCGGCAACCTGAATCACCGTAGTGAAGTCCAAAAGCTATTGCATCGCCTTGCCAGCGTGCCTGTTGGACGTGCTTTGAAAGTTGGATTTCTCAAATCGTTAATGCGGGCACGTTATTCCACCGAGCCCATCGGCCATTATGGTCTCGCCAAGGAGAAATACGCTCACTTCACCTCTCCCATTCGACGCTATGCCGATTTATTGGTCCATCGCGCATTGTTCGAGTCAGGCAAGAAACAAAAACAATCCCTCCAGGAAATTTCGGATCATATTTCAGAGACCGAACGCAATTCCGCCGACGCGGAACGTGACAGCAAGGAAGTTAAACTCTTCGCCTATTTGAAATATCAACTTCAAAGCGGTGACTTGCAGAAATACAACGCGCTGGTGATTGACGTCCGGAACTTTGGTTTCTTCGTCGATGTGCCCGACCTGGGTTTAAGCGGACTTGTCCATCTTTCATCGATCCAGGATGATTTCTTTGTTTTCGATCCCGGCCGCCATCACCTGGTCGGTCGACGCAGCCGACGCGTTATTCAACTCGGGGATACAGTCGTCGCCCAGGCTTACAAGCTGGATACGTTCAAAAAGCAGGTCGATTTCGAACTGGTGAAAACGACCACCACGCGCACAGGTCGAACGACTCCTCCCAATTTTGAAACAAGGGCTTCCAACCGGTTCAAGGACAGAGAGGGCCAACGCCAAGGCAAAAAGCCTTTCAAACAGTTCAAAAAAAAGCGGCGACGATCCTAAAACAGGATCCAGGCTGATCTATTCGATCACCGCCGGCCTCCTTCGTATCGAGGTTCCGGAGAATTCCGGGGCCGGCGCGGTATCGCCAAAAATTCCCGCTTTGGCTTTTTCGAGTCTGCGTCTGGTTTCCTGGAGGCGGGCGATTTGCCGCTCCCAGCGCTCGATCTGACGCCGTGTGGTTTCGCAAGGTGTTTCCTTCGCCAGCCGAATCAATCGTTTGAATTTATTCTCCTCAAAACGGCCTCGCTCGATGCCATGTTCCAAGGGATGAAAAGACAGTCCTTTGAATTGTTCCCGGGAAATTTGGCGAGCCTGTTTCCTGAATTCTTTGTATGTCATGGTGCCCTTGTAATGCCCAAACCTCGCCTGCTTCCGGCCGCGGAACAATTCGTACATCTACTCGGTTTTGAATTTCCTGAAAACAGATCAACTCCTTCTTGCTCGACAATATTCATCGCCAGTTTAATCTCGCCGAAGTCTTAGCGATGACTCTCACGCACGCCCATGAACAACCTTTCCAAACTCCGTTCGCTCGTTTCAATTTTCGCGCTTTCCACGTCTCTCACTCTCCAGGCTCTTGAAGTTCCTTCCAGCGCGAACATTTTTGGCGCCGGACATTCGGTTCCACCCGCACCCTCGGGTCTGGGTGGTGGAACTTTGCCACCAGGAGTCTACGTCGAAGCGGGAAAGGCATATACTTTTGAAGTTTTTGGAACGGTATCTCCCAATATTCTCTATTCACCAGCGTCTCCTTACGCCGGAGCGGATGGTGGAACGTCGTTCGCTCCCACGGGCGTGAAATCGTATGGCGGCATTTCGGGTGTCAGCGCTGATTCGACGATGTGTCTGGTCGGCGTCTTTTTGAACGATTCCGAGCCCGCCGATCCAGCTCCTCCCGTCTTGAATTTTTCTGTGACCAACTTCGGCGTCGGCTTCAAAACACTTTCCCCGGCGTTAAACCAAACTTTCTTTATTGGCGATGGTCTCACCGGCATGAGCAACGGCGTTGTTCAATACTTTTACGCCCCCACCGGCGCAACGCGGCTCTACCTCGGATTTGCGGACGGCTATTCCGGCGGCTCTCTCACCGGTCAACCAGGATTTTACTCCGACAACGGAGGCGAATTGCTGGTGAACGTTGCTGAAAGTAATCCGAACAGTGACGACGCGACCGTCGCCCTTTTGACTGCTCAATTGACCGACGCATCCAATCAGCTCGCGGCGGTGAATCTGGAAAATCAGCGTTTGCAGAATTCACTCACCTCGATTGCAAACTTGTTGACGATTGAAACCTTCGACCTTCGCAGCGAGTTCAGAGATCCATCGTTCGTCATCCCGGGGCAAACTCCGGAAGAACAACTGTCTCGGCTGGTCGATGCCTTGCGTGGATTAAACCATGGCGAGAAACTTGCGCTCTACAACACGTTGAATACCCCTCAAGCCAAAGCTTCCTCCAAAATTCCACGAGGAAGACGTTTACCGGCTCGTTAAGAGGGATGTCACGTGTCCCCAAAACCGAATCGTCCGTCCGAATTTTTACCCATCGGCACCGGAAATATCTTCCGGTGACGTCCGCCCCGGCAAATTGCCGATGTTTGATTGATAATGGGCTCAAACAACCCCAATTTTGGCTGTTTTCATCCCGTTTCGACGTAAAGCACGTTATTTCAACGAGTTAATTGGTGTTTAAAGGTTCCTCGCTGTTTTCAGTGGAATAGGGTGGTGGGATATAATATCGCTTCGTGGCAGAAAACAACCTTGGAAGGAGATCACACGACCCCTAAAAAAGCCTTCTCGGCTATCTGGGAGGTTATTTTTGTCGTAAAACTCTCCCCAAATCTGTCCA
>CBHTTJ010000147.1:0-15468 GCA_966095605.1 uncultured bacterium
GTATGATCTCCTTCCAAGGTCGTTTTCTGCCACGAGCGACATATCCCCGCCGAAAATGCTATTCCATTGAAAACAGCGAAGAACCAAAGAGGCAGTAGAGACACGAATTGCCCCGATTCTTGAGGGATTGAAACCGTGTTTTCCTTGCCTCTTACAGACTGAAAAAGATCACGACGTTTCCTGAGATCGAGTAAAACGTTTTCTCAGTCTCTTTCCCAAAAATGCTCCGCCCATTCTCAAAGCCGGTGTCGCTCCTTCTGACTCGTTCCCGGCGGACGGCCGACCGACATTTCAAAATAGCCGAACTCTCAACATTTGAGTCCTCCTTTCCGCGTATTTTACCCGGCTGCCGTTTTCGGTAAGATCTTCCGACAATGGAACTTTTTTTGTCTTTCCAATCAGCAAAAAGCGGTGAGCAATTTCAGAGTAGCTTGAGCAAAGTTTCTGAATGTTCCCCAGGTTGAAGCCGTCTTTCTCTTTCGGCTTGAAATCACCTTGAAAGAGGACACACGCGGCAGATAAATTTGATGTCATTCACATGCAGCAGTTAACTACATTTGCCTATTCCACGGCTTTGCTCGGGACCCTTTTGTTCACCAGCGCGGGTTTCGCGAAAGCGGCAGCCGGCAAGAAATCGGATACACTGGAATATAACCGGGATATTCGCCCGATCCTTTCGGAAAACTGTTTTGCCTGTCACGGCGCCGACTCAGCGTCGCGAAAGGCGAGTCTTCGACTGGACCGTTTCGAAGACGCCATTCTTCCCCGAAAAGACGCGAAGCCGGCGATCGTCCCCGGCAAACCCGATCAGAGCGAAGTTGTTGCGCGTATTTTTGAAACGAACGAAGACGACATCATGCCTCCAGCCAAGAGCCACAAGGTTCTCACGCTGGAACAGAAGGAAACTCTCAAGCGCTGGATTGCTGACGGCGCGAAATATCAACCGCACTGGTCCTTGATCGCACCGCAGCGTCCAACTGTGCCGCAGGTGAAGCACAAAAGTTGGGTGCGCACGCCGATTGATGCCTTCATCCTTGCACGCCTGGAGCAGGACGGATTAAAACCCGCTGCCGAAGCGGATAAACGCACCCTGGCGCGCCGTGTCGCCCTCGACCTCACCGGTCTGCCCCCGACCCCGGAACAGGTGGAGGCATTCGTAAAAGACAAATCAAAGAACGCCTACGAAAAACTGGTCGACCAACTCCTGGCGTCACCGCATTGGGGGGAACATCGCGGACGTTACTGGCTGGACGCGGCGCGTTATGCCGATTCCAACGGCATTCACTTTGATAACTTTCGTGAGATGTGGTCTTACCGTGACTGGGTGATCAACGCGTTCAACCAGAACAAGCCTTTCGACCAATTTACCATTGAACAACTCGCCGGAGATTTGTTGCCGAACGCCACGCTGGAGCAAAAAACGGCCAGCGGGTTCAATCGCTGCAATATTACCACCAGCGAAGGCGGCGCCATTGATGAAGAATATCTCGTGCTCTATGCGCGAGACCGGACCGAAACGACGTCGCAGGTATTCCTCGGTTTAACGGCGGGCTGCGCGGTCTGCCATGATCACAAGTTCGATCGATTGTCGCAGAAGGAATTTTATTCCCTCAGCGCGTTCTTCAACAATACCACGCAAAAAGCGATGGACGGCAACGTGAAGGACACGCCACCAATATTGATGGTTCCAAATGCCAACGATCGCGCCCGCTGGGATGCATTGCCGCAGGAAAAAACGGAAGCGCGCAAACGCATGGATCAGCGCAAAGAAAGTGCCAAGGATGATTTCAAGGATTGGATCGGAAAATCCTCGGCGGAAAGTTTGTCCGCGAAAATCCCCAAGGACAAATTGCTGTTTCACGCTTCACTCTCAGATGACTCGACGAACTCTCTCAAAGCAATGGTTGCGGGCAAGGCGCGCACGCTTAACTTCACCAATGCGGCGGTGAATTGGCAGGAAGGCGCAGTCGCTTCCAAGGCGTTCACGTTTGTTTCGGCCACGACACCGGTTCTGAAAGACGTCGGCGACTTCGAATATAACCAGCCATTCAGCTACGGGGCATGGTTGAAGCTGTCGGACAGCAAGGATGGTTCGGCCTTCGCTCGCATGGACGATGGGAGTGATTATCGCGGCTGGGATCTTTGGCTGGAAAAGGGACGCCCGGGCACGCACATCATCAACAAATGGCCTGAAACGGCAATCAAGGTCGTCGCTCGCAAAGCCCTCGACGGAAATCGCTGGAGTCACGTGTTCATTACCTACGACGGATCCGCGAAAGCGAGCGGGGTGAAAATCTATATCGACGGGGAGCTCCAGGAAGTGGAAGTGCAGGCAGACAAACTGGACGATAAACTCAGAGCATCCATCAAAACCAAGGTGCCGTTTAAGATTGGTCAACGGAACAAGACGAGTCCTCTTGAGAAAACAGGCATGCAGGACTTACGGATTTATGGACGCGTTCTCGGACACTCCGAAGTTAAAGACCTCGGCAACACGCAACGACTTTCCTGGCTGATTTCCAAGGCAGAAGACAAGCGAAGCAAGCCTGAGTCCGAGGAGCTTTATACCCGTTGGCTGACTTCGCTCGACGACGAATACCAGCAGGCTTCTGCGGCGTTGGATTCGCTGGAGAAGGTTGAAGGAGAAATGCGCAGCCGCGCGACTGTTGCCCATGTCATGCAGGAACGAACCAATGCTCCCGAAGCCTTTGTTCTTTTCCGTGGAGAATACGACAAGCGTCGGGACAAGGTGGAACCTGGCACGCCGGCGGCGTTGCCACCAATGCCCAAGGACGCGCCGCGCAATCGCCTTGGTTTTGCCCGCTGGTTGATGGCACCGGAACAACCGCTCACCGCTCGGGTCACGGTTAACCGTTTTTGGCAGGAGCTCTTCGGCACTGGAATTGTTAAGTCTTCCGGCGACTTCGGTGTCACCGGCGAAATGCCGTCGCATCCGGACCTGCTCGACTGGATGGCGGTGGAGTTCCGCGAATCGGGTTGGGATATTAAGAAATTTTACAAAATGCTGGTGATGTCGTCGACCTATCGTCAGGCGTCCACCACCACCCCAGAGAAATTGGAGAAAGATTCAGCCAACCGATTGCTTTCTCGTGGGCCGCGTTTCCGCATGGACGCGGAAATGATTCGGGATTACGCACTGCAAACCAGCGGTTTGTTGGTGCCAAAGATTGGCGGGCCGAGTGTTAAACCTTATCAACCCGAAGGCGTTTGGGAGGCCGTCGCAATGATCGGCAGTAACACGCGTATTTATCAAAAGGACGCTGGCGAAAACCTTTATCGTCGGAGCCTCTATACGTTTTGGAAACGCTCAGCGCCGCCCGCTTCCATGGATGTTTTCAACGCCCCCAGTCGCGAAACCTGCACCGTTCGTCGCGAACGCACCGACACGCCGTTGCAGGCTCTGGTCACTTTAAATGATCCACAGTTTGTGGAAGCCGCTCGCAATTTGGCCGAACACACTTTGAAGGAAGGTGGAGCCAAGCCAAAAGATCGATTGGATTACATGGCGGAAAAACTTCTTTCACGAACATTGAAGCCGGCGGAACGAAAAATTACGGACGGCATTCTGAATGATCTGCTGACACATTATAAATCAGCGCCAAAAGATGCCGAGGCGTTGATCACAATCGGCGAATCCAAGGCCGATCCCACAATGGATAAACCGACTCTCGCTGCCTACACGATGCTGGCCAATGAGATGATGAACCTGGACGAAGTGTTGAACAAATAAGTTTATGGAACCTTTCAAACCGTTTACACCGCACCCGCTCTTTGAGGAATACGTTCGCTACGAAACACGCCGTCAGTTCTTCAAACGCGGCGCAAGCTTCCTCGGCACGGCAGCGCTCGCGATGCTGGCACCTCAGTTGGTTATGGCGGGCAAGAAAAACGATGGAGCGGCCGTATTGGACGCGATTCGTAAAGTTGCGGGGCCCCATTTTGCGCCGAAGGCGAAGCACGTCATTTACCTGCACATGGTCGGCGGTCCGCCTCAAATGGATTTGTATGATTACAAACCGGTGATGGGCGAATGGTACGATAAAGATCTGCCAGAAACAGTTCGCATGGGCCAACGGCTCACGACGATGACTTCAGGACAGGCGCGCTTTCCAATTGCGCCATCCAAATTCAAATTCCAGCAACATGGAAAGAGCGGCATGTGGGTGAGCGAGTTGTTGCCGTGGACCGCGAAGATGGTCGACGACATGTGCTTCATTCGCTCGATGCATACTGAAGCGATCAACCATGAACCAGCGATTACCTACATGCAGACCGGCAATCAGATCACGGGCAGGCCATGCCTGGGATCTTGGGTTTCGTATGGCCTCGGTTCGCTTAATGACAACTTGCCAACGTTCGTGGTGCTCGTCGCGAAGCCCAGTAACACCGAACAGGTGCAGGCGATTTCCGCGCGCCTATGGTCGTCAGGTTACTTGCCTGGCGAACACGCGGGCGTTTCATTCCGCAGCGCCGGAGATCCGATCCTTTTCATCAACAACCCAAATGGGGTTGATGCCAAGGTGCGTCGCAAGACTTTGGATGGATTGCGTGCCTTGAACGAAATGAATTTCAAAGAAGTTGGTGATCCGGAGACACATACCCGCATTCAACAATATGAGTTGGCATTTCGCATGCAGTCGAGCGTGCCGGATCTCACCAATATCGCGAATGAATCGGAAGCCACCTATAATCTTTACGGCTCTGACGCCAAAAAGGCCGGTTCATTTGCCAACTCAGCCCTGCTGGCGCGTCGAATGGTCGAACGCGGCGTACGCTTCGTGCAGATTTACCACAACAACTGGGATACGCACGCGAACGTGTCAGGTCGTCTGCCGGATCAATGCAAGGACGTCGACCAGGCTTGCTACGGCCTGATTCAGGATTTGAAACAACGTGGCATGCTCGACTCAACTCTCGTGATTTGGGGGGGAGAGTTTGGGCGAACGATTTATTCGCAGGGCGGTTTGAGCAAAGAAAATTACGGCCGCGATCATCATCCACGTTGTTTCACGATGTGGATGGCTGGCGGTGGGTCGAAACCGGGAACTGTTTATGGTGAAACGGACGAGTTTTCCTACAACATCATCAAAGACCCCGTCCACATTCATGATTTCCATGCCACGGTGTTGAACCTGCTCGGCATGGACCATGAACGCTTCACGTTCCGTTATCTCGGACTGGATCAGAGGTTGACCGGAGTCGAGCCGTCAAAGGTAATTAAGGACCTGATCGTTTAAGGTTCGTTGTCGTAACCGGTAGCTTTGGCACGCCACGTTGCGGCGAAGAGCACGGTTCCGATAACCGCAACAATCAGCAAGAGCTTAAACGTTAAGTTCCAGCCGTAGAGGTCGACGAGTTTGCCGATGCCCCAACCGGACAGAACCGTGCTGGCATATCCGAAGATTCCGGTGAGGCCTACGGCACTCGCTGCGGCACGTTTCGTCGCTAGATTGGCCACAGCAATGCCGACCAGAGCCTGTGGGCCGTAGATAAAGAACCCGATGGAGGAGAAAACACAGGTGTTCAGGGCAAACGAATCTGTCTTCATCTTCCAAAAGACACAAATCGCAACTGCGGCCAGGGACATGGAAATCACACACATACGCCCTCCCCTTCCTTTAAATAACTTGTCGGTCATCCAGCCGCATACGAGCATTCCAACAACACCAAAAACTTCAAAGAAGGCGACTAACGTACTGGCTCCAAGAATGTCCATCCCCTTGAATTCTTTCAGCAGGGTTGTTCCCCAATCGAAGAAAGCGTAACGCACAGTGTAGACAAAGAAATTGGCGAAGGCGATTAGCCAGATGTAGCGGTTGCCGAAAACTTTCTTTCGGATCAAAGCCTTGAATTCCTTGCTGCTTTCTTCCTCTTGCGAGGACTTCTTGCCTTTTTCTTCCGTCCCCTCCGCCTCAGGCAGTCCTAAAGAACGCGGTGTATCGCGCAAAGTGAACCAGAGAAACAGAGAGGTTGCGAAGCCAATCAAAGCAGGCACATAGAAACAAAGTCGCCAATTTTGGTAGGTCGCGATGAGACGCCCGCAAAGAATTGCGATTAAAGCAGCGCCAATGGAATGCGACGTGTTCCAGATGGACATTTTCGTCGCGAGTTCTTTTGGAGAAAACCAATGCGTCATCAAACGGGCACACGGAGGAAATCCAATTCCTTGGAACCAACCATTCAGCATCCAAAAGATTCCCAGCGTGATAACGGCCGAACTGAGACCAAAGAAAACATTCACGAGAGCCGAAAGCACGAGCCCTGCAATCATCAGGGTACGCGCGTTCGATCGGTCAGCAACAAAGCCATGCGCGAACTTTGATAAACCATACAGAACACCGTGAATGGAAAGGAATATCCCTAACTGCGCTTTCGTGATGTGCAGATCTTTCTCCAATGCCGGCATGGCAATGCTGAGGTTCTTTCGGACAAAATAAAAAATCGCATAACCAATCAGGCTGGAGATCAGGATCCGGTTTTGCCAATAGGTAAACTTCGCTTTGATTTCATCCGGATTCCCGGAAACCGGTTCAACTGCGGGCGCAGGTTTAAAGATATTCCAAATGGTTTTCTTTCTGGAAGCCGCCGCCGGACTGGGAATTATCGGCGTCATGCAGCAACTCTCTTTTTAAGGATCGGCCAACGACCGTTGGGGCCAAACAATGTTTCAAGACTTGAATCCAATAAATCGGCACGCACCGCAACGTCTAAAATCGTGAAACGACGACGCAGATAATATGCCTGGATAAATGAATCACGCAGACGCTCGCGAGAAATTCCGATCTGTTCTGGTTCCGTTGGTGCTCCAACTTCCTGCAGCATACGCTTGGCTTCATTGAAGGGAATCAACTGCTTCCGGAGTTTTGTCCTCAGTTCAGGCCAAATACGCCGCAGCAGATCAAGTTGGTCACGAAGCTTTTCGCGACTCACATATTTCGCACGGGTTTCCTCCCATATCTTATCGATGAATTCGTCATGCGCGAACATCGTTCGCACCGCTTTCTCCAAAGCGTTTTCATCAGGCCAACGACCAAGGCACCAGGATACGTCGAGCTTATCGATCGGTAACTGGAGAACGTGTTCGTAAAGTGCAGTCACAGCCAATGTCGCCACGCCAACTTTAAAGCCATGCGAGGGAGCGGCACCGTTATGGGTGTGGTGCTGCATGTCCCACAAATGACTAAATTGATGTTCAGCACCGGAGGCGGGACGGCTCGACTTGGAGGATTGCATGGCAAAGCCTCCCAGCATCAGTCCCTCCGTAAGACCGAAAATGGCCGCACTGTCACCGATGGCTGCACCTTTTGGATTCTCCAGGCATTGGCGCAGCCTGCCCTGCACGACATTCCATGACTGGGGATCAATCGGATCTACACCCAACGCATCCGCGAAAATCCAATCCGCCCCGGCCGTGATTTTGGCCAGCATATCGGCATAGCCAGAAGCCGTCATGTCAGCGGGAGCCTTTCGAATGACTTCCACATCAGCCAGCACTGCCACTGGAGCAGGGCAAGTAAAAGTTTGTTTCGCTCCTTTGAAAGTAATGGATGCACCAAATGCTGTGTATCCATCCATCGACGCCGCTGTCGCAACGCACATATACGGCCGGCCAACCCGATGCGCCGCCAGCTTTACTACGTCATTGATGACCCCCGAGCCTACCGCGACAGGGATGGCGTCGTGGGTTTTCAAAGACTCCTCCAACTGCTCAACAAAACGAAATTCCGCGTAGAGATCCGGGTCCTTGAAGATAAAAGGATCGCGACAAGCCACCTTCGATCCAGCAAATGCATGCGCTACCGCATCACCCGCAATCGAGAAAGTGTTTTTATCCGCCACCAGAACGGCGGAACGATTTGGAAACTGCTGATGAAAGATGGACGGCGTTTTCGAAACAATATTGGAACCCAGCTCCAACGCACGGGTCTCCCGCGCCGAGGACAAAGCTTCAGACAGTGTTAAAGGTTTAGCGATCATGAACGGATTACTTCTGATGTTGTTCGTAGTAGGCTTTCACCGCTTTTTGAGCAGCGTCGGGGAAATCGGTAGAGAAAGACTCAAAACCAAGATCTAACAATCCGGAAAACACAGATGCGTCTGCCGAATCCCACGGCAGTGTCTGATAAAGGATCCCATGCGAACGAACTTCTTTACCGGCTTCAATGAGGAACTTCCGCGACAGATTGAATGGCTCGGCTTTGTCAGCGCTTTGGTTTGTCCGAGTGTGAATCTGCAGCTGTGTGATATCTGCAAAGCTGGTCTTTCGCAGTTCCTCGATGCGCTTTTTCAACTTTTTCTCGTCCCCTCCCATCCAGTGAAGGGTCTGTGATTCCGGAACCAATTTCTTCCACTCACGAATTTGTTCGTATTTGGTGCTGGCAAGGATGACCTGTTTCTCCACCTTGAATTGTTTCACTTCGCCGGCCAGTTGTTTGAAGTCGACATTTTTGATGTCGAGGTACAATTCCCGCTCAGGGTGTCCTTTCATGAGTGCAAAAACATCGGTGATTCGCGACACGTGTCCTTCCGTATATCCATGAGCACCCGTGCGACTGACATCGAGTTTACTCAATTCAGCAAATGTCAGGTCTTGAACGCCCTTCTTCTTCAGTTCTTCGCTCGCATTTTTGACTACCCGGCTGAAATCGGCGTCGTGAAAGGCAACAATCACTCCATCTTTGGTTGTGCGAAGGTCGGATTCTGGAATCGTCCCCATTTTCCACCCAAGTTGGAAAGCATCGAGGGTATTTTCCGGGGCCAGCACGCCGGCCCCGCGATGACTTTGAATCTTGAACTGTGACAAAGGAACATGCGCCGTGACGTTCCAGTCACTTTTAAGTGCCATCGCGTTCGTTGATTCCGCTCGCACTAAAGGAACCGCGAGCAGAAAAGACAGAAGAAGAGGTTTTATCATTTTCTTTTCCTTGATTTAGAATTTTGAAAGTTATCGAGAAGAATGGCAGCGCTGGCTTCGTCGATGACCAACGATTTCAAAAGCCTTCCACGAATTGCAGCTGTGATGGCATCGACTCGATCTTTTCCTACAACGATAGCCATGACCTGGGGAATCCGACGAAGCTGCAAAAATTCAATACTCACGACACGGTCGCGCCACGGTGTTTCACATTCATCCCCCTCGGAATCGAAAAAACGGCCACAGATTTCGCCAATCGCTCCAGCAGCCTGGAGTTTCTGTACATCGATTTTGGAAAGAAAACCGTTCTCCACAAACACTGAATTGGAAAGTGTACCAATGCCAATCAAAGCCAAATGGGCCTGCGACAGTCGCATTCGCACTGAACGGATCTGCTCAAGCGCAATAAAAGTATCACGTGTTTTCTTATCAGGAAGGAAGGCGGGGGAATTTAGCGTTACCATGGACGCCTCGCAATGATTTGCAAAAGCGCGGGCAACCTCTACCGCGTCCACCGCGCCGATTTGAGCAGCTACGTTCCCCATGGCCGGAAGAACCGTTACAGAATGCTTTCTCGACCGCGGCAACCGTTGGGCGATTTCCCGTAGCGTCCGCCCCCCTGAAACGGCGATCGTACTGTCTGGCTTGATAAGCTCTGCGATCGAAGGAGCCGCAAAATGAGCAACGATGTTTCGTCTTTCATTCCCGCTTACGGTTTCAGGACTTCGGATTACTGTAACCGAAGAAAGCCCAGTCGCTTTGACCAGGCTTGATTCCAACTCGGCGTGGTGAAAATCAAAATCGGCGACAGAAATGCGGACAATCCCCCTTTCCCGCGCTTCCATCAATAAGCGCGAAACCTTTGCCTGAGACACATTCAAGGCTCGCGCGATGTCCGCCTGCGGGAGGTTGTCGACATAGTACAACCGAGCAGCCAGGTGAAGGGTCGGAGTATTGGCTAACTCAGACATGTGAATAATTATTCAGCATTACCATTCCATTTTTAACGAAAAAGCACACTCATGTCAATTTGACCAATTAAAATTAACGGGATCTTTTCAGATGAACGTCAAGAAAGGCCTCTGCTTTTTGCCGAGCGTCGGGTCCATAGCGATGTCCCTGATGATGATCAAACCATTCCAAATTTCCTTTGGCAGCGAACAATTGATAAACCGGGCTGACCGCCTCGAGAAAGGCTCCGCTTCGGTCGCCGTCCGCTGAGTCTCCAGCGAGCAGAAGGAATGCGCGAGGCGCCACCAGGGAAAGCACTTCATGGTTTTCTCTCTTCCATCGAGGTTGTTTGATCTGCGGGCCAAGATACCAGTCCGCTTCCCAATTACTGAAGGTCAGGCCAAGCCCACCCTCACTGGAAACGACAGCCCGGTAACGCTCATCAAACGCAGCAGCATAGAAAACTTGTTTACCGCCCAGTGAATGACCGATACCACCGATGCGTTCGGAATCCACATTCGGGAGAGACGCAACAAAGTCCGCAGCACGAACCGCATCCAACACCATCCGACCCATACCCGTCCGTTGGGGATGTGCTCTATGGATCTTTGCAACATTCGCCAAATAAAGCTTAGGCCCGTCCGATGGCTTTGGCACTTCATCGAAAATATAATTCCGAGGGCACCAAACGACATACCCTCGTTCCACCAGTTGGAGACCCTGTCTCTTTTCCTCTGCATATTCGGGCGCCAACCCGGCCACCCCCTTAGCCTGCAACGGAGTCGTCGGATGAAAGACAACGACCGCAGGCGCCTTTCCCTTCAAATTTTTTGGGGTTAATAGATAACCGTCCGTGTAAACACCTTTTTCCACCTGGTAGCGAACGAATTGTCGGGTAAATCCGGGAAGTTCTTCTGTTTTCAATGTAGTTGCCTCCAAAGGCACGCGTTTCGTGGGGATAGTGATACCCATCAGCTTTAACCAATCCCGTTTAATCTCCTCGCGCCGTTTGAACCATCCGTTTTCAGTCGTAATAGGTTTTCCATCCGCACCGATCATCAGGGACGGGAGTGTAGGAGTCGGTTGAGATTGCTTCGCTTTCGTTTGGGACTCCGCAAAGAGAGGCGTCAAACCAACGATAGTAACCATGACAACGGTTGCCCGAACCAATATTTCTCTCTGAAAAGACTTTTTCATTCGTAACGGTTTCTGTGGCTGCGGCGTCTGCTCGATAATTAATGAAAGCTATGCTTCTTTCACCATGGCGTGTTGCCGCTGTAATTGTTCTAGTGGCTGTTTCGACGTTTGCGGCTGAGAAAAAGTTAAATGTATTGTTCATCGCCGTTGATGATCTTCGGCCTGAACTGGGTTGCTATGGCGTTAAAGGGATAAAATCACCCAATATCGACGCTCTTGCCGAACGCGGTCTATTATTCAAACACGCATATTGCCAGCAGGCTGTTTGCTCCCCGTCACGCACCTCCCTCCTCACGGGCCGCCGTCCCGACACCACCAAGATTTACAATTTGCAGGATCATTTCCGCGATACCATTCCCGACGTGGTGACGTTGCCGCAGCATTTCAAGAACAACGGTTATTTTTGCCAGTCGTTCGGTAAAATTTATCATGGCGGGCTGGATGACCCGAAATCATGGAGCGCACCATCTTTCTTCGCCAGGGTAGAAACTGAAAAAGTCGCTCGCAACAAGAACCAACGTATAGCAGATCCGGATGATCTGACCGAAGGCCGCGGCAACTTCCCATTCATCTTCGCTGCCAATAACGGCCTCTCCAAACCAAAGAACAAAGAAGCAACCAACAAAAAGGGCCGGGCTCCCTGGAGCGCTCCCAACGTCACTGACAGTGAATTACCCGACGGTCAGATTGCCGACAAAGCCATCGAAGCTATGCAAAAGGTTAAAGATAAACCTTTTTTTCTGGCCGTCGGATTTTTCAAACCACACCTCTCGTTTGATGCCCCTAAAAAATACTACGACCTCTACAAACTGGAGGACATGAAGCTGGCTTCAAATCCGTTCCCGCCCAAAGACGTATTTGGCCCGGCGATGATCGACTGGCGCGAACTTCGCAATTACGACGGCATGCCACAGGAGGGTCCCGTCACCGATCAGCAGGCCCGAGAACTGATCCGCGGCTATTACGCGGCGACCAGTTACACCGATGCCCAGATTGGTAAGGTTCTCACTGCCTTGGATAAACTCGGTCTCCGAGACAACACCATCGTCATTCTCTGGGGTGATCATGGCTGGCAACTCGGTGAACACGGCATGTGGTGCAAGCACACCAATTTTGAAACCTCCACCCATGCCGTGCTAATGATCAGTACTCCCGATCAAAAGAAGCGCGGCGCAAAAACGGATGCGCTCGTCGAGTTTGTTGATATTTATCCCACTCTCTGTGATCTCACTGGATTGCCTTTAACCGACGGATTGGAAGGCAAAAGCTTCGCTCCACTTCTTTCCAACCCATCGCAGGCGTGGAAAAAAGCCGCTTTCAGTCAATACCCTCGTCCCAAAAACCTTATGGGTTACGCGATGCGCACAGAACGTTATCGCTATGTGGAATGGATCAACCGCACGACGAAGAACGTGGAGGGCCGCGAATTATACGACCACAAAAAGGATCCCGATGAAAACGTGAACGTGGCGAATCACCCTGAGAACAGGAATATTGTGGCAAAGCTCAGCAAGGAACTGAACGACGGATGGCGTGCCGCGTTGCCATAACCAGAATCAGCCCGTCTGCGGCACAAAGGCGACCTGCGAAATCATTTTGTCCGAGTAAATTTTTTCGCTTAGGCCTTTCTGGTTCAGCAGGAAGAGCGCGCTGCCATTTGTGTAAACGATATCGCCGGTCGGCGTGATGTCAAAGTCCAACACCCCACGGGCTAGGACCTCAGCATTGCCCGCGGCCGAACGCCGGACGAGTTCCCAGTTCTTAGGAACGAGATCAGGCGCTTCTTCGTCTGGGCGCTGATTTTTTTGCATCTGGACCAGTTTTCCCCAGATCATCATCTGTTTAATATCCATTTCCTTTTGCGGAACATTGCCGGCGCGATTTAATTTTTTGCCGGTGAAAAGCAGGGAGAAGAAATTCAGGAATTGGAAAACTGAGTAGAGCAAGCGAAACGGGAACAAGACGATATCCTTGATGACACTAAATAACGACACCTTCGCTACAACCTGGTAGGGGCGACGAATGAAATAAAGCGTTCCGTCTTCCAGCATTGCGGGAGTGAGAAAATCATACGCTCGATCCTCGGCCAGAACATTCATCTCGCCATTGCCAATATTCACATGTTGGATGGCAAACGGAGCCAGCGCAGAGATGTGGCCGTGTTGATTGCGTCCGACGCCCGCAGATTGGAAAACAATCTCATCTTTTCGTCCCACGACCCATCGGGGTGCGGTGTCTAACGAATCTCCTTCTGTCACTTCGCTAAACCCAGAGCCTTCTTCGGCAATTTTCACACCAATATTTGCGGTACCGTGTTGATGCTCTACACTGGCCACAATATCGCCCGCTGGGTTCGCATTGAGACGCGTCACTGTTTTGCGGTGATCGTTCCAGATGCGCCGCTCTTCGTTGCAAAATTCCTCCAAAGCCAGTACGCAGCACGAACTATCGCTCTCCAAAGAGTAAAGAAGTTGTCCCGCGGTCATCCCGCGACAGATACTGGTGACGGAAATCGGAACGGCGCCACTCCCCACTGCACGTCCACCCCACAACGCAGGTCCAGAAAGAAAAGAGCCCTGCTGACCATTGCTCTTCCATGCGTGACGTTGCTGCGCCTTCAGAGAACGATCACGTAGTGTCTCCGCAAATTTGCTTTCCACCACGCGCGGAGCGCTCGTGCCATTTTTCAATTTTATTTTGCCGCCGGCCAAATATGCCAAGGCGGGTTGTATTGGGATCGCCATCGACGAGAGTGTCGCGAAATGCGCGCGCGGGTTCAAGGCCAAGAGACAATCGACCCTAAAGTTTTAAGTTCCACCTTAAACGCCTGGTCTTATTTCTTTTTGGCCTTTTTGTTCGCTCCCTTTTCTGCCCGAACGTATTCCGTGCGGCAGGTTTTCAAAATCTCTTCAATCTTTTCGATGATCTTTGGATTCTGCGCCGCCACATTCTTTGTTTCCCCAATGTCTTTCTTCAAATTATATAGCTCCAGCGGCTCACCTTGTTTGAGACGCAACGCTTTCCAATCGCCCAGGCGAACCGCTTGTTGAAATCCCCGTTCGTAAAACTCCCAATACATGTATTCATGTTGCTCTTGTTTTCCTTTCCGCAAAAGGGTCGGAACGATGGAGATACCGTCGATTCCACCGGGCGCATTGACACCTGCCAACTCACAGGCAGTTGGCAAAAAGTCCCAGAATCCCCAGATTTGATCGCTGACTTTGCCGGATTTGATATGACCAGGCCAACGAACAATCGTCGGCTCACGAAAACCACCTTCATACAAATCGCGTTTGATGCCGCGCAATGGTCCGGCATCCTTGAAGAATTTGGGGTCAGCCTGCTCCTTATGCGGTCCGTTATCGCTTGAAAAGAACACAATCGTGTTGTCATCGATCTTCAATTCCTTCAGGAGCTCAAAGAGCCGCCCAATATCGCGATCCATCCGGGTGATCATCGCCGCTTTTTTGCGTTCGCTGGCCGGCCATTTTTCATTCGCATATGGCTCTTCGCTGGGCGGATTGATCTGCATGTGCGGAATGGTGAAAGCGAGGTAAAGGAAAAAGGGCTCGCCCTTGTGCTGACGCACAAATTCCAATGATTCCTTTGCAAATAAATCATGGGAATAATCATTCGTATTCTTCGCCACGCGCTCTCCGTTACGGAATAAATGGTCGGTATAATAATCATGCGCATGCACCTGGTTCAGGTAACCATAGGAATAATCAAAGCCCTGCAAGTTCGGTGCGCCTTCGGTTTTTTCTGTTCCCAAACCCCATTTTCCAATCAATCCCGTCGTATACCCTGCTCCTTTTAGAAGTTTCGCAACGGTTACATCATTCGGACCAAGATGATTGCTGTCGTTTCCGCGGATCGTGGCGTGTCCCATGTGTTTTCCGGTCATCAAAGCACAGCGCGAAGGTGCACAAACGGTATTACCCGCATACGCCTGGGTAAAACGCATCCCTTCCTTCGCCATTTTATCGAGACTCGGCGTTTTGATTTGCTTTTGCCCAAAGCAACCGAGTTCGCCATAACCCAAATCATCGGCGAGAATAAAAATAATGTTCGGTTTGGCTCGCTCAGCAGAAGCAGTAGAAATCAAGAGCATCGCCGCGCCCAAAGCAGACAGGAGTTTTGCGAAAGGAGTTTTCATGTGACGACCAACCAGACGTTTCAGCGATCAGGTTGGTTTCGAAAACTCCCTTATCTCAATAGAATCAAATCGTCGCAAAATTCACCCATTTAACGTCGACATTCCCTTGCGTTAGAATCGTGAATGGCTTAATTTCCGGCCTCGTTTTCATCGGTTCACCTCGAACCGAACCCGGACGCCAGCTTAGCTCAGCGGTAGAGCAACGGTTTTGTAAACCGTGGGTCGTCGG